>NYYM01000066.1 GCA_002685815.1 Dehalococcoidales bacterium
CACCCATTCTGCCGTGGGAGGTGGACTCCAGCGCCTCCTCGAATATAAGTCGTAAGGTATCGGTCCTGTGAACACCATAAAAAGTGGCCGTATCGTAATTTGCCAAGTGAGAAGTCAGCCTTTCTGAAGGGCCGCCCTGTGTCACGGACCTGCCAAAACCACCGGGAGTCCAGTCATATTCGATCTTCCCTCTTTTTCGTTTTCTCAGTGAATGGGAACAATCCACCCCTAGAGCGACAGAATAGTCCTGGTTTCTTTCCATAAAGCCCACACATTCACTGATTGCCGAGGAGATAACAAAATCATCATCGGCGCAGAGAACAGCGTATTTGGTGGTTATTTTGCGGATAGCCTGCAGGATTTTTTTCTGCGGGGTCAAATCCGAGGGAAACTTAAGGTAGTTTATGCTCTGCCGTTCGATGAGCCCGACCACTTCATCATCCAATGGGCTGCTGCTTGAATCGGCTATCAGGATACTAAATGCCATTTCGCCACGGAGATAATACTCCAGCAGGCGTTTTAAGTAGGAGTATCGATTATAGGTAGGTATTAATATCGTGATTTCTTTTGATAAATCCATAAATGCGCTTCTGACGTTGTCTAGGCAAACATATCACACTAGACTTCCAGCCCGACGTATTTTTCCAAAAATTCCCTATAGCTCCCCGTACCCGCATCTTTTTCCGAGAGAACCGGGTCTTTCACCGGCCAGTCGATCGCTATGTCCGGGTCGTCCCACCTGAGCCCGCCCTGTTTCTCGGGGGTATAATAATCACCCATCTTGTAAAGCAGGGTGCAGTCGTCTGTCAGGGTACACATGCCCAGGGCGAAGCCTTCGGGAAGATACAGCATTTTATGATTTCTTTCGGAAAGTACGCTGCTCTCCCACTGACCCAGCGTAGCCGAGTCCCTTCTCAAGTCCACGAAAACCATAAATAACTCGCCTCCGGTGGCTCGGACCAGTTTCACTTCGCCGTGAGGTGGAAATTGGAAATGAAGCCCTCTCAGAGTCCCTTGTTTGCTGGAGTAGGAATGATTCTCCTGAACCCAATGTTGGTTCAGACCGAGGCTCTTGAACAGGGCGTTGTCATAGGTTCTCATGAAGAACCCCCTGTTATCCTCAACCGGTTCCAGGTCGATATCGTAGACCCCCTTCAGCTTTCTTTCTTTCACTTGCATTTCACTCAACCATCTTCACCACTTTGGGGCTGTTTGGCAGTGGTAATATGCACTGCCCCCTAAAGCTGAATTTATTCCTCAAAATCCTCATTATTTCATCCGCAAAATTCCAGGCCAATATTACCACATATTCCGGGTTTTCTTTCATTACCTCTTCCGGACTGGCTATGGGTATGCGCGTTCCGGCCGTGTAATGCCCTTGTTTCAGTGGATTATGGTCCGCAATCACCGAAACGAGCCCCGAGTCTATGCCGCAGAAATTCAGCAACGTTGAGCTTCTGGCCGAAGCCCCGTAGCCGGCTATCGGTCCCCCCGCCACGGTGATTTCCGCTAGAATGTCCAGTAATTGCTCGCGATGGGAGTAGACGTGTTCGGCAAAACTCTGCCAGTTATCCAGTTCATTTACCCGACTGGTCTTTTCGACCTCACGGTAAGTCCCGACGATTGGCCCTTCTTTCGCTGCCTTCTTCTTCATGTACAGAACAAGGGAACCGCCGCTTATCGGACTCTCGGTTATATCGGTCACAAAAAGACCGTGCTGGTTCAGCAGCCTCTCCAGACTCCCTAGGGTGTAGTAGCAGAGATGCTCATGGTAAATGGAATCGTAATGCAGTCCCTGATAGATGACGCTGGCGTAATGAAATTCCACCACCAGCAGACCGTTGTCATCCAGGCAGATGTGGAGACCCTCCACGAAGTCGTGCAGGTTGGCTACGTGGGGCAGCACATTCCGGGCCACCACCACTCCGGCCCGCCCGCATTCCTCTATTATTCCTCGGGCCTCCTCCGCTCCGAAGAACTTACAAAGAGTGGGTACTCCATCGGTCACGGCTCTGTCGGCGATATTCTTGGCCGGGTCAACTCCCAAAACTTTGAAGTCGTTTTCGATAAAGGGCTTGAGAAATGTCCCGTCATTACTGGCCACCTCAAGCACGTAACTTTCCTTTAGTGATTCAGCCCGGGAGGCGATTTCCCAGTAGAAAGCCCTTGCGTGCTCCTTGGCCCCCTCGGACGTGGCCGTCACCCAGATGTAGCTGGAAAACAGGTCGGCCGGTTCGGCGGTGTGGTTTAACTGTACCAGTCGGCAGTCGGGGCACCAGCTTAACGTCAAAGGGTAAAATGCCTCTTCTTCATCCGGGCCCTTGAGCAGGGAATTCGCAAACGGTTGCTCCCCCAGGTCGAGAAAATCGACAATGTTAGGGTTTTGGCAAATGCGACAGGATTTGATTTTTTCCATCTCTTCTTAGGCCTTGTCTATTCCCGGTCCGGATTCTAATAAGGATTCTACGATTTGCAGCAAACTCCTGTCCGGTCCCACCCGTTCCACTTTGCATCCGGCGGCCTGGCTTGCTTCGATGTCCCGCTGGTCGTCGCCGATAAAGACAGCTTTGGTCAGGTCAAAATCATCGTCGCTGGCTGCCCTGAAAAGCATACCTGGCTTCGGTTTGCGGCAGTCACAGCCGTCCTCGTTGCCATGAGGGCAGTAATATATCCGGTTGATAGAGGTCCCATTCTTCTCCAGTTCTACTTTCATTTTCCGGTGTATCGTTTCCAGGTCAGACTCACTCATCAGGCCCCGGGCGATACCCCGCTGATTGGTAATAACGTATATATCATAGCCGTCTTGCCTCAGAAGCCGCATCGCTTCGATCGCGCCAGGCAGAAACTCAAATTCACTCCAGGTCCTAATGTAGCCGCCTTCGTCCGCTTTCTTGTTAATCACTCCGTCCCTGTCAAGCATTACAACCTTTTTGGTTTGAAGATATTTTTCGGTCGCCTTCAGGTTCTCGGGCGTGCTGATGTAGTGGTATCGGTGCTCGGTCAAATAGCCGGAGAGCTGTCGTTTTTCTGCCAGTAACGGTAAAACCTCTTCCTCGAAAGAAAAATCACTCTCCGGCATAGACTCCAGCACTCGCTTGTCCAATATGAAAAAACCGATGTCGACCCCATTGAGGGCCGGATCTTTTCTGAGCTTGTCATATTTTACTACGTAACTGTTCTCATCTACGTAAATATTATTCTCGGATCCGTATTCACCTTTCGCGTCCCTGTTGGCGTAGACCGTAGTTGAAGCCAGGCTCTTTTGTTTGACATAAAAAGCAAGCATCCTTTTCAGGTCGAGCGGCCAGTAGTTGTCGCCGTAGGTCAGTATGAAGAGGTCGTCCAGCAGTTTCCCGGCTTGCCTCATCCTGGTGCCCGTTTGGTCGGATACTTTGCCGATGGAATACGTTATATTAACTCCAAAGTCTGAACCGTCGCCAAAATGCCCAGTTACTTTCTCGGGCAGGTACCCCAGCAGAAGAACAATCTCCGATATGCCGTTTTCCATTAACATTTCTATCAGGTACTCCAGAAAAGGGCGGTCATTAACCGGTACCATCGGCTTCGGAAGATGATCGGTCAGGGGTTTCAGACGATTCCCCTCGCCCCCTGCCAGAATAACCGCCTGCCTGATATTCGCCAAGCTGCTCAACCCCTCCAGAACAGATTTTCGTCGATTGTTTTATTGTTTACCAAAACCTGAAGCTGGTTCAGCCTGATGTATTTCTTCCCCGTAAATTCTTCTTCTGTCAACCCGTGGGCTTTGTAGGCTTCATATAATTGCCGGACGCCCTTCTCAATGTCCCATTCGGGTTTAAAAAACCCCTTCAGCCTGGTTGATATCTTGTCAAAGCTGACCTTGTAGGTTCTTGAGTCGGAACCGTGCTCGTAGGTATACTCGACCTCGCACCCTGGTACAACTTTCTTGACCAACTCAGCCATATCCTTTATCCGGTAATTCTCCTTGTTTTGTCCCACGTTAAATGTTTCGTTGTGTATCGCTTCGATCGGCGCTTCTAGACAGGCGATATAGGCCCGTCCCAGATCTTCGACGTGAACAGTGGGTCTCCAGGGGGAACCGTCGCTCATGATTTTGATTTTTCCGCTGGTGTATGCCCAGCCGGTCAGGTTATTCACCACCAGGTCGCACCGCAGCATTGGAGATATACCGTAGGCTGTGCTGGCCCTCAAAAAGACCGGCGAAAAACTGTCATCCGCCTTCTTGGTCAGCGCTTCTTCGGATTTTACTTTTGAGATGGCATATTCGGTGACCGGGGCCATCGGAGAATCTTCACTCACGGCCTCTTCTCCTGCTACCCCGTACAGACTGCAGGAAGAAGCATACAGGAATCGTCTCACTCCTGCTTCTTTGGCCAGATCGGCCAGTTTTACCGTTGCTAGGTAGTTGACGTCATCGGTCAATCTGGGGTTAAAAGCCCCCAGCGGGTCATTGGAAAGTGCCGCCAGGTGGATGACTGCATCAATATTCGCCAAATCCTCTTTAGACACCGCTCGGATATCCTTACTAATCTGCCTTATCCGAGGGTTTTGAAATTGGTCGAATTCACAGTCCTGGTAGTAGTTCGTATCCAAACCAACCACCCCATAGTCTGCTTCGAGCAGAAGTTGTGTCAGCCTCGAACCGATGTAGCCATTGTTCCCGGTAACAAGAATATTCATACTACCATCCGTCTTTCTTCAGGATACCTCTGGTTTGGCCGACTCGTCCCTGAGCAGGCATATCAGCAGGTGCCACACCAGCAAGTGGATATCTTCAACTCTCTGCATGTGAAAACTGGCTACATGGATGTTTTCTTGAGCGCATTTCAGTAATTTGCCCCCGTCGTATCCCGAAAGTCCGATCGTCAGACCCCCATTTTCGTTGGCATACTCGATGGCCTTGATGACATTCATGGAATTGCCGCTGCCGCTTATTCCCACCACGATATCGCCCGGTTCCATCAAACTCTTTAACTGTTCGATGAAAATATCTTCAAAGCTGGCGTCATTTGCCCAGGCTAGCATAACCGGAATACTGTCGGTCAGGGCCATAACTTTGAATCTGGGCAATCCTTCGGTGATAGTGCACTTGGCCAGGTCTTGGGCCACGTGGGATGCCGTAGAACTGCTCCCTCCGTTACCCATCAGAAATATCGTTTTCTTGTTCTCCCTGGCTTCTAGCAGTATGGAGGCAAATTTATCGGTCTTGCGTATCAAGTCGGCCTCTGCTGCCTCCATCATCCTTTTCAGTTCTGTCAGGTATTCCTTGACAAATTCTTTTCTGAATTCATTCATTATTATTCTCCCCCAAACTGCTGTCACTATTATAGATTATTTTGCTGCCTTCGGGCTCGAAATTAAATGGTGCCTCTCTCAGTTCTGATAGAGCCTCACGCACCCGGACCTGATTTTCTTTCTCACAGTACAGCAGTAGAAACCCCCCTCCCCCCGAGCCGAGCAGTTTGCCGCCGGTAGCCCCGGCTTCTCTGGCTTTTCCGTAGAAATTGTCGATGGCCTCGTTGGTAATCATTGCGGCCAGTTTCTGCTTATGAAGCCAGCCCTCGTGTAACTTATTGCTGAACTCACTGAGGTCGTTAGTCGTCACCGCCCTGTTGAGTTCCTCGGATAACCCGACCATCCTCCCCAGAACAGGCAGATTTTCGGGCGTTTTTTCTGCTTGTTCCGTTAGAATGTTGTCGGATTGGGTTTTCAGGCCGGTATAGAACAGCAGCAGATTTTGGTTCAATTTAACCAGAGTTTCCCGGCTACAGTTGGCGGGTGTAACCGAGACACTCTCATCGCGGTCAAATCGCATAAAATTCAGACCACCGTAAGCGGCCGCGTACTGGTCTTGTTTGCCGATGGGCCGGCCCAAAACTTCTATCTCAATCTGACAGGCTTCTCGAGCCAATGTTTCGGTTGACACCCGCTCTCCGTTACAGGCGTGGAGAGCATTTAGGATCCCCACTGCAAGGCTGCTTGAAGCTCCCAATCCGGAGCCGGCGTGAGCCGGTAGCATATCGCCCATGTAGGTAATATCAATGCCTCCTCCGGTGATGCCGATTAACTTCAGTGCCTCTCTGGCCAGGTTGTGCTCAATATCTTCAATCCGTTCAACAAACTCTACCTTGGAATAGATCACCCGAATACGCTGATCGAAAGTCTTGTTTACACTTACGTACATGAATTTGTCGATAGCCGTGCTCAGTACCGAGCCGTAGCCGTTCTGATAGTAGACTTTCAGGTCAGACCCCCCCCCGGCAAAACTAACTCGTAGCGGTGTTTTGGATATAATCATTCAAACAAACCNTCGGTTATTATTTCATACCGGTTGGCTCTCGTGCAGTTTCCGGTAAGTCCCCTTCTTTGCCATCAATTCCATGTGTGTTCCTTGCTCGGCTATCCTTCCGTTCTCCAGTACCAGTATCTTATCGGCCTTGNCTATCGTTGACAGGCGGTGGGCGATAATAATCACTGTATGGTCGCGGGCTATCTCTTCAATGGCGCTCTGGACGGCCGCCTCAGATATGTTATCCAGGTTGTTCGTCGCCTCATCGAAAATCAGGATATCCGGTTTCCTCACCATTGCCCGGGCCACCGCAATTCGCTGAGCCTGACCTCCGGATAATCTCATCCCCTTATCGCCGACTATGGTATCGTAANCATCGGGCAGTTCACTGATGAACGTATCGGCGTCGGCGTATTTAGCCGCCTCGATAACGTCCTTTCGGGAGTATTCTCCCGGCCCGAAAGTAATATTATTTTCTATCGTGTCATTTAGAATGAATGTGTCCTGGCTGACATAGCCGATGTTTTTCAGCAGTGACGACAATTTGTATTCCTTCAGATTTACTTCGTCGATCGATATTTTGCCACTGTCCACGTCAAACAGGCGCAGCAAGAGGTTGACCAGCGTTGTCTTTCCCACCCCTGAGCGGCCCACCAGGGCAGTAGTTTCGCCTTTATTAAAGGAGACGGAAATGGCTTCGATCGTTCTCCCCCGTGTCTTGTGGGAAAAGTAGACGTTGTCGAATGTTATCGCAGATTTGAAAGAACTTAGTTCCTTCTCGCCGTCTTCGATGTACTTAAGTTTCCCAGTCTGTATTGAGTAGACCGCTTCACATTCAGGTAGTGTTGCCAGGGTAGACATTACTATGCTTCCGATGTTGCTGACAAAGGGAATCAGTCTGAAAACTGCGAAGGCAAATACCCCGAAAACGGGGATTAACTCCATAAATCCGCTCGGGGCCACCAGCTTTATCACCAGGACCACCGTGCCCACGCCCAGGTACAGCACCAGGAAAAGGACCAGAGGAGGAATTTGCCCCCAGATATTTCGCCTGATACTATGTTGCCATCGCTGCTCCACCGCCCTGGTGAACCTGTCTATCCAGTTCTCCTCGATGGCAAAAGCCTTCACCTGCTTGATACCGCTGATCGCCTCGTTGAGGACGATATTACTATCCTGGAATGCTTCCATCTCGCCCTTGCCCGAATGATATGAGACCTTCCTGCCCAGGTATCTGGCGAACCATTGATAGACCAGACCCAGCGTCAGCACCGTCAGTGCTCCTTGCCAGGACAAAGTAAACAGCAGAAGCAGCACCGATACGCTTAAGATTGCTTGCGATATGACCTCAGTAACTCCCGACAACAGGTTCGAGAGTTGTTGCGGGGCCGCGGCCGCATTGAAGATTAGCTCGCCCTGTTTGTGGTCGAGGAAGTATTGGTAATCAGCCCTGATGAGCTTACCGAAAATTTCCCTCTGGTTCTTCTTCACTAGCACAGCGCTCAGCTTGACTCTGAAGATTGCCGAGGTCAACTTTACCGCAAAAGACAAAAGAGAAAGGATTATGAAGAGCACACAGTAAGAGATGAACTGGTCATTTATCGGAAACACCCTGGCGGCGGCTCCGAATATCGAAAGAACGAAGTTATCCTGCCCGACGCCCGCATCAAAGGCAGCCGTCAAAATCGGATAAATCGCCGCTATGCTGGCCGCTTCCAGACCGCCAACCGCCAAAAACAAGACAAGCAGCAAAAAGACCTGAAACTTATACGGCTTGAAGAAGAACCAGGCTATCTTTTGGACAGAATGAGTATTAGCTTCTTTATTGTCGGACTGAGTCATGTCTCCCCTCTAATTCAAATCCCCCACTCCCTTGATAAGAATCCGTCTTTCCTGCCTTTCGGAGTTTACAGAGGAACTAGCAACGGCTCTGTTTGAAATAGGCTTTCCTGGCATCGTTGATATAGATTAGACGGTCCTCACCGGCGCGTTGGTGGGGACGAGCGCTCAGCCTGCTTTTCATAACTAGTCATAATTACACATAGTATATATTAAACCTCTCCCTCTATCAATTGGAGATTCTGGAAAGACCGTCCTGGCCTGAGGGCACTATTCACCTTTGTTTGAATCATTCGTTCTTGTTTCTCCCCTCCTCCCTGCCGGAATGCGTTGACAAACCCTCGTCGCTGCATTAAACTCAAGTCCTTGAACGAGACCTGATGCATTGAAACCGGTCAGGTTGAAATTGGACTTCTGGCTTCTGCCTGGCAAAACGAGAACTGTCCCTCCACAGAGGATCTCGAAACAGTGTCTGGAGAAATCTCTATGACTGTCGGCAGAAAGATGGTACGCTTTTTGGTAGGGGGTGCGAGAATTTACCCCGTTTCCGTGTTTNCCTCGTTTCTCGGATTAACNCTGCTATTCACCAATCTTGCCCCTTCTTCTCGTTCTTACTAATACTTCCCACTTATCTCAGTGACGCAATCCTGCTACTGTGGATTTCCATTTTCTTTCCGCCCNCTCAGNAATGATCATTTCAGACCCCCATCTATCACTACCGCTGTCTTTGCGGTCGATAACCGCTCCCTATTTCCGTCTCCTGAAGTGGTGGCTCTCCTGATAAACCAGGGATTAATAAGGAAACAGTAATTTCATCTCTTCGCCGTTTCCTTTTGTTATTGACAATTTGCACTGGAAAGTATAGAATTTCGTTTACTCAAATGATGCTGCTGAACCGGTCGGGAAACTATCAAGGGAGGAACCAACCGTGAAAACAATCCGGGAAACAGCCAGAGAGATTAATGTCTTTAATGAGACTGAGGTGCTGGTCGTCGGCGGAGGCCCCTCCGGGGTTGCCGCCGCCGTGGCCGCCGCCAGAACCGGAGCCAAAACAACTCTTGTCGAAAGATATGGCCACCTCGGCGGAATGGCAACGGGCGGGCTTGTTTTGATGATCCCGTATATGAGCGCCGGCTCGGAAGAACGCCAGATCGCCGGTATTTGCCAGGAGTTGATAGACAGATTAGATGTACTTGGTGGGGCNGTCCACACCAGGGCTGAAGATACCGGTTCAAGCGACCCTGAAATACTTGCCTATTGGCGTCGCCGTGGTCACGGCTCTTTCGTATCCGGCGGCACGGTAAGATACGGCACCCTCGTTGANCCTGAAATGCTTAAATGCGTGATGAATGACATGGTGGAAGAAGCCGGAGTAAAGTTGCTTCTTCATTCGTGGGGAAGCCGGGCCATTGCCTGGGATGACAAAGTTCAGGGCATGGTCTTTGAGAGTAAATCCGGTCGTCAGGCCATACTCTCCGGAATAACCGTGGATACTACCGGCGATGGCGACATGTTTGCCTCAGCCGGGGCTGAATTTGACGGTACCATAGACCGTAGCGCCAGGTCTTCCAATCTGGCCCTGGTCTTCAGAATAGCCAATGTTGACAGCGATACCTACGTCGATTTTAGAGATAACGAGAAGGGAAAACACGCCTCTATTATGAAGGAACTTGTCGATCAGGGTGGCCTCAACACATATTGGCGCACGGCCCATGATGACATATGGTGGTGCAATAATTGGGTCCCGGATCTGGATGCCTTGAACGTGGAGGATCTTACCTATGTCGAGGTAAACGTTAGAAAGCAAATGCTCTTTTCGCACAAGTTTCTCAAGAAGAACGTACCGGGATTCAAGAATAGTTACATCATGGATACCGCTTCTCAGATTGGCACCCGCGGCAGTCGCAGACTAATTGGAGAACACGTTGTAACCTGGGATGACGTAATATCCGGCATCGTCCATGAGGACTCCATCGCCGTGCTGCCTCACCTGGGCAGGCAGGTATCGAACGGGTTTCCCCCCGTTCACATCCCCTACCGGGCTCTTCTCCCCCGCAAGATAGATAATCTGATCGTCGCCGGGCGTTGCTTTTCCTCGGACACAGCTGCCAACAATGCCCTGAACTGGATCCAGCAGTGCATACCCACCGGGCAGGCTGCCGGTACCGCGGCCGCTTTGGCGGTCAGGCACGGAATCACTCTCAGAGAAGTCGACCATTCGGTTCTTCAAAACAATCTGGTCGACCAGGGAGTGCCACTACCGGATCAGGCGAAAAAAGCCGCTGCTAAAGCCTAGCTATCATCGTTTTGGCTCTTAGCTGTAACCGGTATCTAATCTGGCCGAACTGGCTGAAAAATGCGGTGCTGCCCTTGGCGGAGGCTTACCGATAGTAATAATACCCGTTCCGCTTCACCACCTCCAGTTCCGTTCCAAAAAGGGCCGATAAGGACTCGGATGTCAGCAGCCTCTCCTTATCTCCGTCCTCAATGATCCTTCCCTTCCTGATAAGCACGATTCGCCGAATCTCCGGAATAACATCGGACAGGCTGTGAGTTATCATCACGATGCTCTTACCTTGCCCGGTGATCCTGCTCAGGGTCTGGCGTACGTTGAGCGTTGCCTGGGGGTCGAGGTTGGAGGTCGGCTCGTCCAGCAGTAGGGTCATCGGATCGTTGACCAGGGCCCGACCCATCATCACCAGGCGTGATTCTCCCGTTGAGATTTCGCTTATGCTGGTTTCAGCCAGATGGGCGATTCTCATTAAACTCATCACTTCTTCGGCCTTCTCTCTCATCTCGTCTGTCACCTGATGATGAGGCCAAATGCCGGAACTACTGAAAAAGCCCGACAGAATAATTTCCCGGCAAGAAAAATCGCTGAAACTGCTCTTAACTACCTCGGAACCAACTATCCCCAATTGGTCTCTCAGCTCAATAACGTTCCACAGTTCCTTCCCCAGCACTCTCAGATAGGATTCGGGGCCTCCCCAGAGGGGATGAAGCTCTCGTGTAATCGTCTTGATGAATGATGACTTGCCCGCTCCGTTGGGACCTAGAATCGCCACCTGTTCTCCCACGTCTATGGAGAGGTTGATGTCTTCCAGTACCTTGCGGTTCTTCCTCATCAGGGTTACGTTCTGATATTCGATTAATGGCGGGTAATCCCCCCGCTCGTCACCACAGGCCATCCTAACATTCACCTCTCGCACCTGAGTACACTCTATCACAATCTAGGCTTTTCGACCCGTCTGACTTGGCCCCCGTCGTTGATTCGTTGCAATTCCTCGTAGTTTTCATGGCTGAGTATCACGCCCCACCGTGATCACTATATTTCCTTTTTTCTGCCCCGTTTCGAAATACCTGTGGGCCTCGGGAATCTGTTCCAGAGGATAGCTTCTGTCGACAAGCGTTTTGATCTCACCCGCCTCGATCAGTTCTTTCAGAAATGTCAGGCCTTCGGCTTTTTGGTTTGTCATCTCAAATATTGCTCTCTTACCACCTTTCTTTGAAGCCCCGGCCGGCGAAACCTCTGTAACATTAGCGGGTTGGCTGAAAGGTAGCACCCGTTTTCCTTTAGAGAGCCTTCACTGGCTGAAAACGAACTCTTGCCCACCGCGTCGAATATGACGTCGTAGGTTTCTCCGTTTTTGTTAAAATCCTCTTCTGTGAAATCAATGGCGTGGTCTGCTTCGATAGAGCGCAGCGTCTCCAATTTCTCCCGGTTTTCCACCCCCGTCACCTCGCCACCCCAATGCTTGGCAACCTGTATCGCAAAGGTGCCGATGCTCCCCCCGCCCCCGTTGATCAAGATATTTTACCCGCTCTGGATATTTCCTAACCTGATGAAATGCAATGCTTCGAGTCCCCCGACCGGAACGGCCGCGGCTACCTCATAGGTCATATTGGTCGGTTTTATTGTCACCGCCCTGGAGTGCCCCCCTAA
>NYYM01000067.1 GCA_002685815.1 Dehalococcoidales bacterium
AAGAGGTAAAAGCTTATATCCTGAAAAACCCGGAAAATCGTTTGAAGGATAAAGACGGCAGCCCTATCTTCGAAGAACCTCTGGTGGGCTTCGCTGATGGAGACGATTCGCTCTTCCAGGGGTATAAAAGTATCATCGGTGATTTTCACCTGACCCTCCGGGAGGTACTGAGGAAATATCTTCAGGAACACTCAAAATGTGAACTGAGGATTACCAGACTAGAGACTTGACAATCGAATACGCTGCCCTTATCATAAGCACGTATTACTAGACCAACCGGTCTGTCTATAAGGTATTTATGGCTAAAAACACCCAAGTCGAAACGGCCTCCCGAGAACGGATTCTGGATGCAGCCCTGGAAGTATTAGCCAAACGGGGTTATTCGAGTGCTGGAGTGCAGGAAATTATCAGCCTATCAAGCACTTCTAAAGGCAGTTTTTATTTCCACTTTCCAAGTAAAGAACGAATGGTAATGTCCCTTCTGGAGCGTATGAGTGATAAGCTGATAGAAAAGGTGACGGATTCGGTAAAAAACCAGCCTACACCTCTTCACCGCGTCGCCGCAAGTATACGTGTCCTGATGACCACCTTTGCACGCAAGCGAAACGTTGCTCAGGTCTTATTGCTTAATATTGTCGGTAATGGGAAATCCACTGACAAGAAATTCCTGCCGATACGGGAAAAATTCTCCAAATTGATACAACAAGAGTTGGATGCGGCTGTAAGTTCGAACCAGATTAGACCTATGGACACTCTCCTCGTGTCCAGAATCTGGGTCGGCGGCTTCCATGAAGTGATTTTGCACTGGCTGCTGGCCGGCCAGCCCGGCCCACTGACCTCTGTCACCCCTACTCTTCAAAACGTGCTACTCAAGAGTGTAGGGGCTGACTCCGCCGAATTTATGACTCAAAACGGAAAGTCAAACCGATGACCAGTGTTATGTTGCAAACGCCGACCAGTGATGCTTTAGCGGAATTTCTTACTCAGGGGCGGGAAATTGCCATCCAGTCAAATAAACCCGTACTGACCAGTTTTTCTCATCGCCTGCACGATGATATCGATTGCCTGTCCCTTTTTGCTAACATCGGAAAGTCCAATGGTTACCGCGCATTCTGGGGGAGGCCGGCGCAGGATTTCTGGCTGGTAGGCAAAGGCAACGCTGCCGGGTTAGTTTTTAACGGCTCTCAAGCTATGGATGAAGCAGTACAAGCGTATCGTTCTCTTCTGGAGAATGCTCTTATCGAAGCTCCTGATATACCCGGGACAGGACCGGTATGTATGGGAGGGTTCCGCTTTGATCCCCAAGCGCCCAAAGATGCCGATTGGAGTGACTTCTCAGATGCCGGAATGGTACTGCCCCAGTTTCTTTTTACCCGGTCAGTGTCCGCTTTCTGGCTGACAGTCAACGCAATCATAGAGTCGGATACGGATGTCGCGATGCGCGCTAAAGAACTGGTAACTGAACTCCAGAATCTTGATACCGATCCATTGGACGGAAATTACCAACCTGAAATAAAAAAGGTGACTCAGGATTATTTGCCCCAATACTGTGAGTACGTGCGGAGCGCTCTCAGAAATATCGAAGAAGGATTACTCGCTAAAGTAGTGCTTGCTCGTCGTAAGATTTTATACGCCGAAGAGCCCTTCTCGATAGATAGCGCCATCAAACAACTTACCACCAACTATCCGGACTGTGTTATATTCGCTTTCGATAATGGCAAATCCATCTTTTTCGGAGCCACACCGGAGAGTCTGGCCAGTGTTAGCAACGGTATATTAAACCTCACCTGTCTGGCTGGCAGCACTGCTCGGGGCGCCACTCCTGAAGAAGATTACGAATTTGAGCGTCAGCTATTCGAGAGTCAGAAAGAAAGATGGGAACATAATGCCGTTGTAGCCACGGTAACAGAGTCACTGCAGGATTTATGCCGTGAACTGAATTGGGACAGTGAATTAAATGTATTAAAACTAAGGAACGTTCAACATCTGCTCACATCGGTCACCGCCAATCTCCATTCCGGAAATAATATTTCCGATGTGGTGAAAAAGCTGCATCCTACTCCGGCCGTAGCCGGCGTACCGACCAGCGAGGCGATGAGTTTCATCCGTCAAAACGAGGGTGACCGTGGCTGGTATGCTGCTCCTGTGGGTTGTATTGACCACATGGGAGGAGGAGAGTTTGTCGTGGCAATCAGATCGGCTCTTCTACTCGACAAACGGGCAATTCTGTACGCCGGAGCAGGTATTGTCAAAGGGTCCGACCCGGAACAGGAGTTCCAGGAAACTGAGTTAAAATTCCAGCCTATACTGTCAGCTCTACATGGTAGAAATAATGTCATTTGAAAACAGGAATTATGCCTTCGCCGGAGCTTTCGTGGACGAGCTTACCCGTTCTGGGCTGCGGCATGTTTGCATTTGTCCAGGTTCACGTTCATCGCCGCTGGCTATTTCTTTTGCTCGAAATACTCACATAAGAAAATGGATTCACCTCGACGAGCGTTCAGCGGCCTTCTTTGCCCTGGGGATAGCCAAATATCTGAATGAACCTGTCGCTTTAGTCTGTAGTTCCGGAACAGCCGCAGTCAACTTTTTACCGGCTATAGTAGAGGCATGTCAATCTTCGACACCTTTACTGGTGCTTACTGCTGATAGACCACCCGAACTTGTAGGCTGGGGCGCTCTTCAGACTATCGACCAGACGCAACTATACGGTAGCCACGTCAAGTGGTCGGTGAATGTGCCTCCGCCGGAAGCTACTCCTTCTTTGATATCATTCGTCCGTTCACTGGCCGGGCGAGCTTTCGCCGTAGCGAACGATACACCTCAAGGGACAGTGCATCTCAACTTCCCATTTCGTGAACCACTGGAACCGGCCGCCGTACCTTCCGACCTGCCCGATAGTCAGAGTCAAAAAAGCGAGGATTATCAGGGACGCCCTGAGGAACGACCTTTTTTGAAGAGTATTTCCACTGAGAGAGCCCCTGCATCAGAAAAGATACAGCAACTTGCCTCTGAGTTAACTTCCCAAGAACGGGGACTTATCATCTGCGGACCTGACTCAAATAAGAACCCGGCAGCAGACGTAGTTACCATGGCACAGCGCCTCTGCTACCCAATCCTGGCTGATTGCCAGTCACAGACAAGATGCGGACCTCACGACCGGAGCTTGGTCATCGATTGCTATGACTCCTTTATCGATGACAGGGAATTGAAAACCTCGCTCGTGCCGCAGGTGGTGCTCCGTTTCGGCGCTTTACCTGTCTCCAAACCTCTGACCGGATACCTCCAGCAACACCCCACGGCCCGTCATATATTAATCGACGATTCCGGCTGGAGAGACCCTTTCCATTTAACAGGCGAGATCTGGCATATAGGCACCTCAACATTCTGTAAACAGATAACCCCTTTCCTGAAAAGTAAAACGACCGACGGGGAATGGAGTGAACGCTGGCGAAGTCTGGCGGAGAAAGCTGGCAACGCCATCCGACATGAACTCTCGGAAACGAATGATATGTTCGAAGGGAAGGTCTTCACCGAACTGAAGCAGTTTCTACCTGCGGGTAGCATCCTCTTTGCTGGCAACAGCATGCCGGTTAGAGATATGGATACATTTTTCCCGTCTTCCGAGTTACCTGTCCGCTTCATGGCAAACCGCGGGGCCAGTGGCATCGATGGCGTCACTTCCACTGCCCTCGGTGTCAGCGCTGTCTCTCAAGACAGATTGGTGCTGGTAATAGGCGATATCAGTTTCTATCACGATATGAACGGTCTCGTGGCAGCTAGGAACTTCGGCCTTAATGCCACTATAATCGTCGTAAATAATAACGGCGGGGGAATTTTCTCGTTCATGCCACAAGTCGATTATGAAGATGTCTTTGAGCCATATTTTGCCACACCACACGGTTTGACCTTCAAAGCCGCAGCCGAGTTATACGAGCTCGATTATTGTCTGGCTGACAACTGGGAGAAGTTCAGAGAAGCGGTTGAAATAAGTCTGGTGGGAAATAAAACAACGGTTATCGAGGTTCCAGGCGACCGGAAATTGAATGTAATGTTACACCAGCAGATACGAAACGCAGTAGTATCTCAAATCCATCAAAATGATGGGGCTCGCGATGACTAGCATAACACTTGACACCCTCGCTAGCTCATGTCTGAACATAGAGCGAACCGGCCATGGTCCGCCAATCCTGGCTCTTCATGGCTTCAGCGGCAATCTGTCATCCTGGGATTCTTTTTCAGAAGCGGCTCAGAGCGAATTTTCCCTGATTACTCTCGATATTCTCGGCCACGGCAACTCTGATTCCCCGAATAATCCGGAACTGTACGGTATGGAAAATACGGTAAAGGCATTGGGAGAATTACTGGACAAACTGGACATTTCGCATGTCCACTGGCTGGGCTATTCTATGGGAGGACGCATTGCTCTGGCCGCTGGTATTCTTTTGAACAAGCGTACTCTGAGCGTGACCCTTGAAAGCTCTTCTCCTGGTTTTGCCACTCCGGAGGAGAGAGAGACGCGTATAATTAGCGACGAATCATTAGCCGATAAAATCGAAGCAGAAGGTATTCCAGCCTTCGTAGATTACTGGGAAGCACTGCCCTTATGGGCAAGTCAGGTAAGATTACCTGATACGGTTAAGCAAAAACTCAGATTGCAGCGCCTGAAGAATAATCCTGTTGGACTGGCTAATAGCCTCAGGAGTATCGGCACCGGAGCCCAGCCGTCATTTCACGACCGCCTTGGGCAGCTTCAAGCTCCCGCTCTCTTCATCGCCGGAGAGGAAGACGAAAAATTCGTTGACATTTCTCAGCAAATGCACGGTGTCTTGACGAACAGCCAGCTTATCATAGTGAAAGAAAGCGGACATACCGTGCACCTGGAACAGCCTGACACCTTTAACCAGACTGTCCTGGGATTTCTCAGGGCAGTTAATGATTCAAATATTCCTGAAGTCCAAACAGGGAGCCAACCGAACCGATGACTTCAGTGCCGTACTTCTTGAGCAGTCCTGACCCCACCTTCACCCCTAGACCGGGTCGTTCCGGTGTCATCAGGCGACCTTTTTCAGGCAACAACAGCGGGTATGTTAAATCCTGTTCGAATAGAAGACCAGTAGCCAGCCCATGTGAATATGGCTGCTCAGAAAAAGCAGCAGCCAGATGGGTACCAGCAGCAATGCCTACTCCCGATTCGAGAGACGTGGTAACCACCACCGAGCGTCCCGCTTTAATGGCTTCATTCGCTATTTCCATTCCTGCGTTTATACCTCCTACTTTCGCTGCTTTGATAATGAATATGTCAGCGGCTTCGGTATCGAGAAGGTTTTGCAGGTCTTCAATTGAACTCAGTGACTCGTCTGCCGCCAGCGGTACGGGCACAGACCGCCGCACTTCAGCCAGCCCGGCTACATCTGAGGCTACTATGGGTTGCTCGACATACTCTATCTGGAATCGAGATAATCGGCCGATAGATTCGATTGCCTGCTTGACACTCCAAGCCTGGTTCGGGTCCAGACGCAGTTTCACCTCTGAACCGACCGCCTCTCGCACCGCAGAGACCAATTTTTCATCTTCCTCTAATAAGCCTCCACCCACCTTGAGTTTCAAACTGGTAAAACCCTGCTCTATAGCTTCTCGTGCGGCGAGTACCGCTTGTTCAAGCGCTTCAGGGGCAATGAGAGCGTTGACGAAAAGTGATGACGGTTTGCTGCCCAGCAGCGCGGCTACAGGCAGCCCTTCAGCCTGTCCTTTTATATCCAGCAAGGCAGTTTCGATACCAAAGCGTGGGGAAGTTGGTAAATTCCATTCCGGCAAACCATTTTCCAGACCTCTGGTTTCGACTTCAAGTAAATCGGGAGCGGATTTCTCCAGAATTTCAGCAACCACACCCACTTCCTCCGGGCTACTTGCTCCGACTGGTGATGCTTCACCGATGCCAACAATTCCTTCATTGGTCACCAAAAATAAGAGTAGCCCGCAGCGAGAAGTCGCTTCGCTTTCAGAAGTAACGTACTTGTTGCTGAACGGTAGAGAATACCCGTGCCAGGCTATGCCGCTGAGTTTCAATAATCCCTCCTTTCTGGAGGCGCTATGACAGGCCCTTTAGACGGGATTCGAGTGCTCGATGTCAGTCGTATACTTTCCGGTCCCTTTTGCACCATGCTTTTAGCCGATATGGGAGCCGAGGTAATCAAGGTGGAACGGCCCGGCGACGGCGACCCGGCGAGGATTTTAGGTCCGAAAGTTGGAGAGGAACGAGCGTATTTCATCAGCGTAAACCGTGGTAAGAAGAGTATCACACTGGACATCTCAAAGCAAGAAGGACAGCGACTCTTCCTTGACCTGATACCCCACTTGGATGTGCTGGTAGAGAATTTCGTACCGGGCACGATGTCTCGATTCGGACTGGACTATCAGAATTTGGCAGAACATAATCCAAGACTGGTCTATGCCAGCATTTCGGGTTTCGGTCAGGATGGACCCTCCGCTACCCGCCCCGCGCTGGATATAATCGTTCAGGCGATGGGGGGAATTATGAGTCTCACCGGTGAGCCGGGCGGTCCTCCCATTCGCCCCGGTGCATCTCTCGGAGATAGCACCGCCGGTCTTTTCACAGCTTTGGCTATTGTTTCGGCCCTTTGGCAGCGTCAGACGACCGGGCGTGGACAATATATCGATGTGTCTATGCTCGACTGCCAAGTGACCATGATGGAAAATGCTTTCTCTCGGTATTTTGCCACCGGAGAAGTGCCGGGCCCGCTTGGCTCACGCCATCCGGCTGCTGCCCCCTTTCAGGCTTTTCGCGCTTTTGATAAGTATTTCGTGGTTGCTCTTATTACGGATGATACCAATACCTGGCAGCGCTTCTGTCACGCTATCGAGCGCCCTGACATTGGCAATGATGAGCGTTTCATTACCAACACAAACAGAGTAAAACACCTAGACACTCTAACAGAAATTCTAAACTCCGTTTTTGCTAAAGAATCGGCTGCTCACTGGCTATCAGTATTGACCGCAGCGGACATTCCTTGCGGTCCTGTCAATGATATTAAAGCGGTAACTGAAGACCCCCAAATTCGTCATCGCGGTATGATGACCGCTATCCCCCACCCTTCTGACGGCGCCTGGCAGGTAGAAAATACGCCTTTTCGGTTCAGTGACGCCATTACCGGTCCCACAGGGCCATCGCCAAAGCTGGGGGAGCATACCAGGAGTGTTCTCGAAGAAATACTGGGGCTGTCCAAGCCGAAAATGGATTCCTTGAAAGAGAAAAATATTATTTAATGCTAAGTATAAAACCAGAACGATAGGGAGGTATCAGCAATGGCAAATGATTTCCAAGACATAATTTATTCTAAGAAGGACGCTGTTGCCCGGATGAGTATTAACCGTCCGGAAGTCCTGAATGCATTTCGTCCTCAGACAATAGACGAGCTGAGAGCTGCTTTTCAGGATGCATGGAATGATAATGAAATCGGTGTGGTGGTGCTGGGCGGGAGTGGTCATTTCTGCGTTGGAGGAGACGTGAAAGTGCGCGGTCAGGGCGGTTATGAAGACAGTAGCGGTCATCCTCGCCTTCAGGTGACCCACTTGCATCGGCTCATCCGGGAAATACCCAAGCCGGTTATTGCTATGGTAGATGGTTACGCCATAGGCGGCGGTCATATCCTGCACGTCCTTTGCGACCTGACCATTGCTTCTACCCGAGCGGAATTCGGTCAGATTGGGCCTAAATACGGCAGCTTTGACGGTGGTTTTGGCGCTATATATCTGGCTCATATAGTGGGCGAGAAAAAAGCCCGTGAAATCTGGTATCTCTGTAAGCGTTACTCGGCTCAGGAAGCTCTGGAGATGAGACTTGTCAACATAGTCGTACCGCCTGAACAGCTGGAAGAAACGGTAATCTCCTGGTCCGGTGCGTTACTCCAGAGAGGACCTACCGCTCTTCGTTTCTTGAAACATGCTTTCAATGCAGATACTGACCACGTTTACGGCATTCAAAATCTGGCTCACGGAGCTACTTCATTCTATTACGATACCGATGAAGGCAGGGAGGGAACCAATGCCTTTCTGGAGAAGCGTCCTCCTGATTTTTCACGTTTCCGCAAACATCCCTGGTAAAAATGGAGATGATACTTTAGTGCCTAACAAAATGAAGGTCTGGTATTGGGCTGCGCGCCCTTTTACCCTAAGCGCTTCTATTATTCCGGTACTGGCAGGTTCGGCGCTGGCATTTCTTCAGGAACAGTTCAACCCCTTCCTTTTTGTCTTGATAATGGTAGCCAGCGTTCTTGTTCAAGCAGGGGCAAATATGGTAGATGAGTTCTCCGACCATACCCGTCCTGAAGGAAACAATAAACTGCTGGCGACCTATAAGGTCATCGCCCTGGGTCTTTTATCCAGCCGAGCCGTCAAGCTGGGAGCGACGGTCTGTTTCGGCATAGCTACCGCTATCGGTCTTTATCTGATAACCATTGTAGGCTGGCCACTGCTGGTAATCTGTTTAGCTAGCATTGCCGTAGCATATTTTCACGCTGCCGGACCCAAACCTCTCGGTTCCATCGGATTGGGGCATATGCTGGTTTTTATTTTTATGGGCCCGGTTATGGTAATCGGCTCCAATTACGTTCAAACACAGATTCTTGCAGTTGAAGCGTTCTGGCTTTCCTTACCTGTTGGATGCACGGTTACAGCCATTCTGGTAGCTAACGACCTGCGTGATTTGGAGGAAGATAAAGCCGCCGGTAAGATAACCACCATAACGCTGTTCGGTCGTTTCTTCGGACACCTAGAGTGGATAATTCTGGTAGCTGTCTCCTTTCTGACGATTACTATANTGGCTTTTGCAGGCGGAAAGCTGCTCTATCTGCTCCCGCTGCTGGCAATATTCCAGGCAATCAGAGCTTTCCGATTAGTCTGGTTGGCTGCCGNACGAACCGCAATGGCTCAGGGGCTGCGTGCTACATCCAGACTCCATCTGGAAATCGGTCTTCTCTTATCGCTAGGAGTAGTTCTCAGCAAGTTTATTTCTTCGTA
Organism: Dehalococcoidales bacterium; assembly: GCA_002685815.1. GTDB lineage: Bacteria > Chloroflexota > Dehalococcoidia > Dehalococcoidales > UBA2162. Next base: position 9,040 of record NYYM01000067.1, read on the forward strand.
AGATTAAGAGGTNACTTGTTTGACTCAATTAAATGGTGAAACCAAGGCAAAGAGCGTTGCAACTATGTTCGCCCGTATCTCGGAACGCTATGACTTAATGAATACAATTATGACTGGCGGCGCTCATTATCGCTGGCGTAACTTGGCCGCTAAACTGGCAACAGAGGGATTACCAAGCGGCCCTGCTCTGGATGTGGCTACTGGCACCGGGGATTTAGCTTTTGCCCTCACCCATCGCCCTGAAGTCAAAAGTGTAGTCGGGTTGGACTTCGTTCCTGAGATGCTGAATCTGGCAAAAAAGAAGGAACGGCANAGTCATTTAAGGCGTCCGGTCACTTGGTCTCTTGGAGATGCTCTCGCCCTGCCATTTCCGGATAATACTTTTATCTGCGCCACTTCCGGTTTCGCTATGCGTAATGTAGCCGACCAACATCAGGCTCTCTCTGAAATGGCGAGAGTGGTGCTCCCCGGAGGAAGAGTGACGATTCTGGAACTCACCCCTGCGGATTCTCGACTTTCCCGTCTACTTGCCAGCGGATTTTCCCGTATCTCACCGCTGCTCGGCCAGCTTCTGGCAGATGACCGCTCGGCTTATACCTATTTACCCCGTTCCGTAGAAACTTTCCCGACTGCCAGAGAGCTATCCCGACTGATGGAGAACGCCGGACTGAAGAACGTACGCTATCGGTTGCTCGGTATGGGACTAGTAGCTTTGCACACTGGTGAAGCCAAATACTCCCAGGTATCTTGATTCCCTATACTAAACAAAATAGAAGAACTGAGAAGGGCAAAATTAGAGATAGAAGTAGCTTTGCATACTCACCGTCTGGAACCAATAGAACCCAGGATTGTACTGGACTATGTCAAAGACTTGAAGGAATTTCTTGACGAGAGTAATATATTTGAACGGAGGGCTTTCTTACGGTCATTTGTCGAAAGTATAGATGTGGATGATTACCAGATAACCTTGAACTATACGCTGCCTCTACCACTGGATAACGCTAAGCAAGAGACTTTCTCGGTTCTCGTTATCGTCCCCACAGGCCCACCAAGGGTGACAGTTCCCCGAACTATCAGTCAATAGTGACGAAGGCGAGTTAGGGTTTGCTGCCTTAGTCAGTGGTTATTCGTTTTTTGGATTTCTGGTATATTCGATAAACTCACTATGACGAAAGCCCATACCCTGGAAGAAGCTATGCAACTGGCTATCACGCCCACTAAGCATTATCCGTACCGTCTCCAGATTCCTGCTCTGGCAGGGTTTCACTGACCTTCCTATCCCTGAACATCACCAAAGTCCCTTGCCGTGTAAGTTTTTGTTCCTTCATCTTGCTATAGTTAAATTTAGTTACTTAAATCTTACCAACCAGGTCTAATCCCGGAGTAAGCGTCTCTCCCCCTGGCTCCCAGCTAGCCGGGCAAACTTGTGCTGTATTCTCTCTAACGAATACAGCAGCTTGCAGCTTACGTAAGAGCTCTTTAGCACTTCGGCCAATATTGTTAGCATTTACCTCAAGGGCTTTGAGGGCTCCATCGGGGTCAATAATGAAACTCCCTCTCAGTGACATACCTTCTTCTTCGATGTAAGTGCCAAATGCCCGACAAAGCTTCCCTGTTGGGTCAGCTATCATCGGGTATTTAACTTTTTGAATAGCCGGAGATTGATCGTGCCAGGCCTTATGCACAAATACCGTATCAGTGCTGACACTCAATATCTCGGCGCCCGATTTCTTGAATTCTTCATAATAATTGGACGCTTCCTCCAGTTCCGTAGGGCAAATAAACGTAAAATCAGCCGGGTAGAATATCAAAACCAGCCATTTACCTTTATAGTCAGAAAGTTTGATTTTCCTTACTTCCTCGTTATGG
>NYYM01000068.1 GCA_002685815.1 Dehalococcoidales bacterium
CCCGGTCGATCTCACCGCCAGTGCTACGGATGACATGACTATTAACACGCTTGCGGTGTTGCTCGAAGATGAAGGCGTGGATGTCGTGCTTTGCATCGCCCTGTTCGCACCACCTGGAATCAGCGACGGCTTGATCCGTAAAATCGCAGGTTTGGTTAGTGATGCTGCGAAGCCCGTAATCGTGGTCTCCCAGTTTGGTCCGTTCACTGACGGCCACATTAGCCGCTTGTATGACTACGGCGTCGTTGGCTTCCCGAGCGTGCCACGGGGTGTACGCGCTGTACGTTGGATAGTAGAACGGGCACATATGGACTCGTGGCTTGCAGGGAAGCCATGAGTGCCGCTATTGAGAGTTTGTCAATATCAGTAAAAGGAACGATATTCCATACTACACATGTTTATATTCTACTCATTTATGATAGAATGGGAGATTATATAAACACTTCTTTCACCGAAATTCCGTNGGGATTGAGAAAGAGGAAGAATAAATCCTGAAACACGAACTAAAGGGGAAGAGGTATGATGGCAATAAGCTAGGTTTTGTCAGACTAGCATGGTACCGGTTTAAACTACTATAGCGGAGGTAAAAATGCCGATAATGACTGGAGGAGAAGCCCTTTCATCATCCCTGGCTAGGGAAGGTGTAGAGGTTATTTTTGGTCTTCACGGAGTGCAGGTGTTAGGCTTTGTGGACGCTCTTCACCGGATGAAGGAAATACGGTGGGTTACTGTTCGTCACGAGCAGACCACTGCCTATATGGCATACGGGTATGCCCGCACTACTGGTAAAATCGGTGTAGCGACCGTAGTTCCCGGCCCCGGTGCCCTTAATGCAGCNGCGGCCGTGGGTACCGCTTACGCGGCTTCAACTCCTGTTCTATTGTTATCAGGGCAAATTCCTAGCCACCAAATAGCACAAAAGACGGGAGCTCTTCATGAGATTGACGATCAACTGGATGTGTTCAAAACCATTACCAAATGGAACCACAGGGTCACGGAGGTTGAAGCCATCCCCGAGGCGGTTCAACAAGCAATGTACCAGTTGAGANCAGGGCGACCCAGACCGGTCGAACTAGAAGTTCCCTCCGATTTATTGACGTTGAATGCAGATGTGGAATTACTGGAACCATTACCAATTTCTGACAGTCATGCAGATATTGACCAGATTCGAAAAGCAGTCGGATTACTGGCCGATGCCAGTCATCCTTTAATTTGGGCCGGAGGCGGCGTAATAACAGGAAATGCTTCCGCCGAATTAACCGCAATAGCAGAGAAACTTAATTCTCCGGTAATTACCACTCCTGAAGGTAAGGGNGCTATTAGTGGAGAACACCCACTATGCCTGGGTGTGATATCTGCCGGACCTAGTGCCGCTAGTCAAACTCTTCCTNAGTCAGATGTAATTCTGGTTATCGGGAGTCGTTTTATAACGGCTCGCTCCGCCTGGAAACCTCTGCCCGAGCAGAAAATCATACAAATCGATATTGACCCGACTGAATTGATTAGACATCCAGAGGTCCATCTGGGTATTGAGGCCGACAGTCAAAACGCGCTTCAATCTTTGCTCGAGGAGTTACCGGATAACATTAAGAGCGAGTGGCAGGTCTTGGATTTGGTCACNATAAAAGAGAAAGTTTTCCAGCAAATCGAAGGGATCGCACCTCTTCAGGTAGAAATTTTCCGAACTATAAATGCTCATCTTCATGGAAAAGGTATTCTGGTAACCGACGTAACTAACCTGGGCTACTGGTGCCATCCATTGAGCCCTGTATCCAGCCCTCGATCCTCTATTACCTCCTCTTATTTCGGTACCCTTGGTTATGCCTTCCCTACTGCTCTCGGAGCTAAATTCGGTAACCCAGAAAGGACAGTGGTAGCTTTGTGTGGGGATGGCGGTTTCCTATACGCTGCTTCAGATTTGGCTACTGCGGTGAAAGAGAGTTTGAATCTCATTGTGCTAGTTTTTGTGGATAATGCCTATGGCACCTGTATCCGTGAACAGAAAAACCAGTTTGAAGGGAGGACTTTCGGCTCCGATCTCCTGAATCCGGATTTCGCGCTTCTGGCAGAATCTTTTGGCGCCAGGGGGATTAGGCTATCCGGAAATGAAGAATTGTGGGATGCATTACAATCTGCCATGACCGAAAATCGCCCGACCGTAATAGAAATCCCGGTTCCGAGCATGGTGGTACCTTGGGAGGTTACATCAAGGACTTGATGTAANAATACTATCGAACGATTTTAGGGAAAGGTTAATTCTTGGGGATTAGAATGAAGTTCCGCCCCGATGTTTGTCGACTGTCTGCCCATTTCTTGTCTTAAAGACGTTCTTTTTTAACTCCCGTTGTTATCCCTAGTGTTCACACGCGAGATCTAGCGGACCTTTTTATCTATTTTCTAACATCATAACTGGTACAGTTTTTGGGGAAGTAGGTCACGTTCCCCTCACGAATCATGGTGACCAGTAAATACGGTATACAGACGTTCACCCACTATGCTGGCTATCTTTTCATCTATGTTAATTGAATTAATACTGACCACACCCTGTTGCAGGTACATATCCCCGACAAAGATACTCGGTTTACCATCCTTTAACTTCTGTGATATTTCAGCAGCACTCTTTCCCGCTATCTGCTTATCAATCTTTATCTGAAGCGAGGGATAGACATTCCTATCTTCGGTTATGGTCAACTCCAACCCAGTCACGCTCTCAAGACGCATCCTGATGCCTTCCAAGAGTTGCCTCAGGTGCTCTGTTCTTCTGGCAAGTTTATTTTCAGTAAAATTCTCTAACGCCACAAGTAAACCAATAATCGCTTCCTTGCTTACTTTCATACCTCGACCAACACCCCGTTCAGGTCGGTCACTGAACTTTTCCTTAGGAATTAGCGATACCGGTGGATTCCACGTCTCGAAGGAACCACTAATATCCAGCATCTGTACAACCGCAGAGGCAATTAGGTCCCGACGACCACAAAGGATACCACTCGCCTGAGGTCCACATATCCCTTTACCTCCGCTAATACAGACAAGGTCTGCACCCAGGTCAATAAACCGATGTAGATTTTCTATAGGAGGTACCTGAGGCGCCGCATCAACGATTACCGGGATATTGTATTTATGGCCTATCTCAGCAACCTCTTCCAGTGGTGGATAACCATCCTGCCGAGCAGTATAGGCAATGGCTACCGTGTTTTCTGTAATAGCTGTTTCTATGTCACCTCTACTAATCATGTAAGCCTCACTTAGCGGCCGGAAGGCACTAACTGTACCAACCTTAACGAGCTTGGCACCGGCTGCTCGAAAGGCATGGTTATAGGCGGATATGTGGGGCCAGGGAATTATGATCTCGTTGGGTATACCAGTAGTGTCAGGCAACCGGTTCATTTTCTTTACATCGAAACCGGCGATGCAGGCTGCGGTGCTCAGTGTCATGCCGGCAGCCGCTCCGGAAGTGACAAAACCCGCTTCAGCATGAGTTATCTCGGCTATTACCTTGCTGGCAGCCGCCTGAAGCTCATCCAGGCGCACGGCTTCCTTAGCAGCTTCCTCCATTGCCCGCAACGCCTCTTTCTCCATTAAGGCACCGCCGAACATTGTCCAGGCTCCGACGACATTAATCACCGGTTCCACTCCAAAGCGCTTATAAATTGACATTTTTAACCCTCATTTCTTACCAAAACTCTATCAGTCCGGCTGAAGAATGTAGTTGCTATGGACCTCCACCTGCAATCAGGTCCTTCAGTCTTTGGGCAAGGAGAAGCTCTTCACCATCTGCTAAGAACAGAGTGTTAATAAGTAACTTATTTCCGTTAACGCCACGTATATGTATTGATGGGTCACCTTCTCTCAGCTTCTTGACCATCTCACCAGTTTCTTCCGGAGTCTTCTTCGCCAGTGTTACCTGGAGGCCCGTAACATGGTAACGATATGGTTGAGGAAGTAAATCAACATCGGGAATAGTCTTCAACGACTCCATCAGCCGGTCACGCCTCTCTTCAGCGGGCCGGAGCCGCTCCTTCTCGTGATCCATCTTTATCCATTTTTGAAAAGCGACTACGAGGGCAATAATCTCTTGCCTATCCAGTTTATAGCCTCTACCAACCCATCCTACTTCAGGGCCTACAAAGCTATTTTCTACCACAGCTTCTATAAGGTCTTTTCTACCACAGACATAGCCCGTGGAGTTGGGCCCTGAAAAGTACTTGCCGCTGTGGCATACCAGGTCAGCTCCCATCCCCACAAACATCTTTAAGCGATCAGTGGGATATGTCTGCCCGGCCGCATCGACTATGATAGGAATCGCATGCTTGTGTCCTAAACCTATCACTTTTTCGAGAGGAATGACGTCAGTCCTTGGTGGATCCAGTTGAGGGAAATAGTGTATAGCGGCCGTTTTCTCGGTTATGGCTGCTTCCATTGCCTCCAGAGTTGGCTCAACCACAACAAACTTTCCGCCTGCAACCTCCATGGCTCTATCAAAAACGATTCGCAGATTTTGCTGGATAATAACTTCATTCTTCATTCCGGTTGTGTCAGGGAGCTTCTTTATTTTATCGGGGTCTTTTCCTGCTATACAGGCTGACGCGCTCAGAACGAGACTACAAAATGCTCCTGTCGTAATGTGAGCTGCCTCTGCACCGGTAAACCNAGTGATTATCTCACCCGCCTTTTCACAAAGCTCTTCCATCTCAACATAGCATCTATTCGCTTCATGGGCAGCTTCTATCATCTCTTTGGATTGGGTAGAACCTCCCAAAACCGTCAGACAGAAGGCTGCGTTGACAACACGCCTGACCCCCAGTTCCTCGTATACGCCCATATCGGTCTCCTTTCTGTATAGAAAATTATCAGCCTACAGGAATTTTCGCATGTTGGGAGTTGATTGTAACCCTTTTACAAAAGGGCTGTCAATATAAATAAAGAGATGTGACCACCGGGCGATTTTTAAGGAAGAGGTCAAATCCCAGACGGATCATTTTCACTTCCGTATACGCCTTACTTCNAAGACTACCGGATTCTCGGGATCAGGACAGGCAGTCTTTGTCCCCTCTGAGTCAGCTGCCCAGGGNTATGAGCCACCGAACATAAATACCCGGATACCAGGGAATACGGATTGAAAAGCCGTAAAGCATATACCTTCTGGAGTTTTACTTCCAATCACCCATTCATCACCCACCTTATGATTTGCAGCGCAAACCCCCTTCTGAGATATCACCTTGACGCTTACATCATATCGTTCTGTCATTCTGCTTCCTCCCGTTGCTTATTCCATCTCAACAATGATTTCGTGTGGAATTCCCGGGCGTTTATGTGATAATTCTGGTCGCTGATGGTGAATTACTGATCGCATGGATAATATCATGATAGTAGTGTGGGTATCAATAAATTTCGCGTCTTAAGACGATACTAAAATCAGGCTTAGGTGTTGAAGCGCATTAGAATCGCCTCAAGAACTCCCCCGGCAATCTGTCTGGCCTTGTCCGATATGGTATAGCAATGCTGTTTAATCCCCCGGGGGTCAACATCTCCGGCTTTCATTCCTTTGCGTACGATCGCTCCATCTCTTAAAAGCCCACGGATGACGCCGCCAATTGAAGATTTGACTGGGACTCCATCAACAAAAGCAACTATATCACCCGACTGGACATGGTCTCCTATCTTTTTACGGGTCGAGAACCGCCCGTCTCCAGGGGCACGGACCACCCTTTCAACAGAGACACCATCAATTATCCCGGGTATTCCGGTGTTTGGTTCTGCTTCTCCATGAAGAATCACCTTACCAAGGTTATGGCCACGATTAGTTTCGATGACTGAATGGACATCTTTACCTGCCTGAAAATCGGGACCGAGACCAATAACCAGCGGAGCGTCAGATATCTTCGTGCTCAAATTCTTCTTGGCCATTATCGCATCAACTAGAACATCGGGTTTCAAGAAGTCTTTAACTTTGGTCTCTGGATCAATTAACAGAGGCAACTTGTTCTCTTCCCATGTTGAAAAGATAGCATCATGAGATGAAATTAGCTTGGCCACCAGTCCTTCTACGTCTTTCTCTCTAACAAAAACTGCTTCACAGAAAGCAACTTCTCTTCTTACAGCTTGAGGTTCAGCTATCTCGGTCATACAGACTTTAAAATGAGCCTGAGTTAATGTGTGGGCGACCCCACTGGCTAGTTCTCCAGCCCCTCTAATCAACACTATAAGTTCAGAAAGACTTGACATAGCTCACNAAAAATTATTTCTGGTATCATAACGTCTGACGTGGCAGGCTAAACTGACGCGTGTCTTACTTTTATAATCTCAGCAAGGATACTGATAGCAATCTCCCCCGGCGTTTCAGCGTCTATTTCCACGCCGATAGGCGAATGGATCCTGTCGATTTGTTGCCGTGAAATTCCATCNTGCAGCAGGTTCTCTTTAACTTCCTTAGCCTTCTTNTTACTGCCGATCATTCCGATGTANCTGGCACCGGTATTGACGGCGAACCGGAGACATTGTTCATCAACAACATGACCAGTGGTATAGATAACAATGTAACTGTTTTCATCCACGTTTAATTTGGAGAAGGCGGTTTCGTAATCTTCGACTATCAGTGAATCGACGTCGGGAAATCGGGCACTGTTGTTGTACTCCGGCCGTGGATCAATTACGAATACCTGGAATCCTAAAGTCTTTGCTATCGCTCCTGTGCTTTGAGAAGTATGTCCAGCTCCAAAAAGATAGAGTGTTTCCGTGGGTGTTATTGGTTCAAGAAAGATATCCATTTTCCCTCCACAAATCATTTCAAGAGCCTCATCTTTGCCGGAGAGATCAAAATGCACTNTTTGCGATATACCTGTCTTTATCACCTCAACAACCTTCTGTCGAATTTTTTGCTCGGTACCCCCTCCACCAACAGTCCCGACAAAAGAACCATCTTCTTTTATCAGCATTTTTGCCCCGGCTTTTCGTGGAGTAGAGCCGTCACTGCTAATGATAGTAGCCAATACTGCCCGTTCTCTCTTTGATATCACATTAATTATCTCTTGATGTATCTCTAACAACAGCTCTCCCATCTGAAAGTTAAATAATAGTGTAACATTTTTTCTGATTCAGCCACACGGTAACTATTGATCTTCCATCGAAATCACTTCAAGCACTGGGTCTGGTAATTGTGCCTGTCCCAACACGACCTCCATAATACGAGGATTTTTCGCTGCTAAAATCTTTTTAGCAAGGTTTTTCGCTTTTGACAATTGGTGCTCTAAATCCACCTTGTTAATAAACGGGATGATTCTGGCTTGGCTTGGGCTCCTCCGGATTAAACCATTGGGGCGAGTTATTGAAAGGGCAATTGCTTCTGCCGTGACAATATCGCCTANCGGCAACCCGGTTAGATTGGAAAAGATTTCAGGCCTGAAGACGTTTTTATCGGTTAGTCTGGTACCCAGGGCATCAATGCCTATGACAGGTATAAGTAGAGAAGTATTCCCCGGTACCACTGGCTCACTGGGATTTGGTGCCTTCAACGGTTTGCGATCAGCTCCATCTGCCTCTACGATTATATGAGATACCTGGTCTAATCTCGCTAATCTCAAGATAAAATCAGATGTGACCCCTTTTAACTTCCCAGAGGATAATCTCCCCATAGCCAACGTGATTTGCCGATACTTGCTCAGATTTTGCAGGACTAATTTCACCATTTTTCCTTCGTTTGACTCCAGGATGAGAAATGGTGTTTCCAAGGATGAGGGCTCCAGTATCTTGGTAGTGGTGGTGGTAATGACGGATATGCCATTTGAAGNTAATTCACCAGCTAAAGCGAACATGAGGCTTGTTTTACCCCCGGCGCCGACCAGACTTATTACCTGATGGGCGTTAGCATCTAAGGCTTCGATCAGTTTCATATTCTTGTCTGTTTGTCCTGGGATTTCACTGGACGACTTCACCGTAGTTGTATAGCAATGAGTTCAACTGGTGATTGTCCTACAGCCACTACCCAAAGACTTCGTGATATTCTCGCTCTCTATTCTTTGTTCTTGAGTTGAGAGAGATACTCCAGGACTTTTTCTAAGGGGTCCACGTCAACTACTTTCCAATCAAGGTTAAGTAACATATATTTGTGCATAATTGGGTCGCGGTCGGCTACTGCCTCGGCTGGAACAATACCGTGAAAGCCCAGTGTTGAAGCATCGTAGCATGTTGCCATAACGCAAAAACTGGTGCTGCAACCGGTAATAATCAATGTGTCACACTTGTTTGAAATCATCATTCGGAGAAGGACGGTATCGGTGAAGCAAGAGCCATGTTCCTTGACCATCAGGAGTTCATCCGGTCGCCGTTCAAGCCTCGGGTCTATCTCAAGCCAGGGACTGCCCTTTACCAACTGCTTGGTAAGATGAGGTCTTTTCCTGGTATGGACCTCTGTGATTCCCTTCAGACTGGGGTCGTATTCCATAATGCTAAAAAAAATCGGAATCTTTAGCTCCGGTTGCCTGGCAACATCAAGTATCTTCTTAATGTTGATTATTGCGTCAGTCATGTCTGTCCCCATAGGAGATTCAGCGTCAGTCCATGCCTTTGCCATATCTATAACCAGAACTGCTGGTCGTTCGCCATAGCCTACACGCCCTGGCATTGGTAGATGTTTCTTTTTTGCTATCTCCTGATAATCTAGCGGTAGATGGTCTTTAACCCAGCTCTTCTTTCGCTCGCTTTCGGTCACGTGATCCTCCATATTAATACGTAATGCCCATAAAACACAGTGCGTTCTCTGAAATTCTCCCGGAAACAGTATGCACATCTTAACACAGTGCAGATACGTTTTTGAATAGTCAATCGCTAGCAGATAAGGACATAGCCGAGTGCTGAGTTGGCTTGATAAAGCAAATTATGAAACTTAAGGTATTCTTATGTTACAATTGTGGTCTGAGAACGGGGGGATGTGACGGAACATCAGGAGGCTAGTATGAAAATACTGATTATTAATCCGAATACTTCCCTGGAAATGACTCAAACCATCGATAATACGGCTAAGAAATATGCCTTCCCGGGGACGGAAATAACTACCTTAAATCCGCCGGACGGTCCGGATTATATTAGCGGCGCCTATGATTCTGCAATACAAACACCCAAAGT
>NYYM01000069.1 GCA_002685815.1 Dehalococcoidales bacterium
TGCCTCAGACAAACGCCTTTACCATCGGCCAGCTCTTTTTCCTCTTGGAAGTGCAGACGGTTTTTGCCGGCGGTCTTTATGGTATCAACCCGATGGACCAGCCGGGGGTTGAAGCCAGCAAGCAGTATATTTACGGAATGCTGGGCCGGAGCGGCTTCGAGGACAAGGCCAGGGAAGCTAAAAAGTGGCGGGATAGAGGAGGACGGTACACCATCTAGGAGACAACCGGCTGTTCTTGCCGGCCCTCATTAGCCGGTCGGCCGACCGGCAACAAGCAATATTCTGACATTACCCCGGGAAGACACTATTTGACAGACGCCGAAATTTAGAGGTAATATGAAGTCCGCCTCTGATTCGACAGAAGCTTGGAATTCGGCAAATAGATTTTTCTGCTGGGCTGTTTTCCCGGACCGGAATATCGTATCAGACGAGTGCGGCGAATAAATGGTGAATAGTCATGGAAAAGACTTTAGCTATTATATTGGCTGGAGGGCGGGGGGGGCGACTGGGAATCCTGGCCCACGAGCGGACTAAGCCTGCCATTCCTTTTGCCGGCAAGTACCGCATCATTGATTTTACCCTGAGTAACTGCGTTAATTCGGGTATTTCCAAGATAGCTGTTATGACCCAATATCAGCCCCTTTCGCTCATCGAGCACATCGGTATCGGCGCGGCCTGGGGTTTAGCCAATATGGATGGCACCGGGATGCGACTGTTGCAGCCTTATTTAGCCCGTGAGGAAGGCCGGAACTGGTACAAAGGGACCGCGGACGCCGTCTACCAGAACATTCAGTACATTGAAGAGCAAAACCCCGAACTGGTGTTAATTCTTAGCGGTGACCACATTTACAGAATAGACTACGAAGATATGGCCAGATATCACCGCAAGAGTCAGGCAGATGTTACTCTGGCCACCACAACTGTGCCCTATGAAGAAGCCTCGCGTTTCGGCACGGTGACGGTGGACCAGGATGGGCGAATATCCAGTTTTCAGGAGAAAGTGAAAAAACCGGAAAGTAATCTGGCCTCTATGGGCGTCTATCTTTTCACCAAGGAGGCCCTCATCCGCTGCCTTGAGGAAGACGCTCAACTCCGCTCCTCCAAGCATGATTTCGGGCGGAACGTCTTTCCCCGGATAGTGTCCGGTTCCGGCAAGGCTTACGCTTACGACTTTCACGGTTACTGGCGGGATGTAGGTACGGTGGCCTCCTATTGGGAGGCCAACATGGACTTGCTTGAGTTACGCTCGTCCCTCGTCTTTGATCCTGCTTGGCCTATTCGTACCAAGGAAGCGCCCGGACCACCGGCTATTGTCTCTCAGAAAGGTCGCATCAAAAACAGCATGATATCGTGTGGCTGCGTCATTGAAGGCAGCGTGGAGCATTCAGTCCTCTCGCCGGGAGTCACGGTGGCTGAAGGCACTCTGGTAAAGAACTCCATTGTCCTGTCGGATAGTGTCATTGGGCCAGGCAGCGTCGTCGACTATTCCATCCTTGACAAAGAGGTGGTGGTCGGACCGGGCTGTCATATCGGCTTCGGTGACAATTTCCAGATTAGCCGAAAAGAACCCAAAGTGGCCAATACCGGGATTACCATCATCGGCAAAAGGGCCAGGGTGCCGTCCGGGATCAAAATAGGCCGTAACTGCATAATCTACCACGGTGTCGCGGAATCTGATTTTTCCGGTTCAGACATTCAGAGTGGCGAAACCATCAAGCCCAAGCGGAGAAACTCCCCCGGGAACAGCCTGGTCCATTTTGATTCGAACAAGAAGAAATGATATGTCAGAACTAAGGCAGGACCCCACCACCAAAGAATGGGTAATAATGGCTCCGGAGAGAGGCAAACGCCCTCAGCAGACGTTGGGAAAGAGAATTACTGACCAGATACTTGAATGGGACGCGTCCTGCCCCTTCTGCCCCAGAAACGAGGCCCAGACCCCGGCCGAACTTTTCAGAATTCCGACTGCAAGCCATAATTCGGACTGGCAAATAAGAGTAATCCCCAACCGGTTTGCCGCCCTGTCACCTGAAGGAAGTACCGCCAGAAGAGAAAGCGGGTATTTCGCCCGGTCGATGGATGGTTTTGGTGTGCATGAAGTAATCATAGAAAGCCACCTTCACAACGCCACCCTGCCATTGATGCCGTATGAACAGGTGGAAAATGTGCTGATTGCTTACCAGCAAAGGTACAATTCCCTCAAGATGAACCGCCAGCTCAAGTTTATCACTATTTTTAAGAATCACGGCCGGGAATCGGGAACAACCATGGCCCACCCCCACTCCCAGTTGGTAGCTACCCCCATCATAACCCCCTACTACCACAAGCGATTCGATGTTGCTCACGATTACCACGCGGATATGGGGACCTGCCTTTATTGTGATATCATCCAGGAGGAAATGGAGAAAGGGGAGAGAATCGTTGCTGTAACCGATGAGTTTATCGTCTTTCAGCCCTTCGCTTCCCGTATGCCCTGGGAGACCTGGATTGTCCCCAAGAGGCACCGGGCTTCTTTCGGCTTACTTCCGGCCATTAATTTACCTGAGCTGGCCAAGGTGTTAAAACATGTTCTCCTCTGCCTCTATCATGAACTCGATAGTCCTGCCTATAACCTGATGATTGACACCACCACGACGGAGGATGAAGAAGACCCCTATTACCATTGGCATATCAGGATAATGCCCAGACAGAGCATGATCGCCGGCTTTGAAATTGGTTCGGGTATCTATATAACCTCCGCCCTCCCTGAAGAAACGGCCGGGCGGATGAGACAGTGCATCGGGTAACCGCCGGAAGCGTAAAGTAAAAGGGCTAGCCATTCGGGCTCCAGCCTGGGGACTTCATCCGGAATGGGTTGCGCCCCCCTGATCTTTGAATAACAGCCCCGGTCTACCAGAGCCGCCTTTGCCGGGAAATCTCAGGACAGCAGGCTGTCGGACATGCTGATGAAGTCGGCCGCCATCCTCTTCTTGTCAAACACTTCCACGGCCCGTTTTCTTCCCGCCAGTCCCATCTCCCGGGCCAGTTCCGGGTTGGAAAACAGTTTTGCTATGCTGGCTGCCAGTTGCCCCGGAATATTCTGTTCATCTCTGTCGATAATGAATCCTGTCTGGCCGTCTATCACTCCTTCCAGCAGTCCCCCGGAGCCGGTCACGATGGCCGGAACACCCGAAGCCATCGCCTCTATCGGGACCAGCCCGAACGGCTCATTTCCGATGGTGGTGTAGATTACCACGTCGGCCAGTTGGGTCAGTTTTGGTATGTCGGAATACGAGTAGCTGCCGATAACAATGTTATTTTCCAGCTTCAGCTCGGCGATGGTCCGGTCTATCTCCCGTTCGTATTCAGCTAGGTCTATTTTTGACACCCGCTCTTGTCTTCCGGTGAAAACCATCTTCGCGTCGGAGAACTGGTCGATGATCGATGGCAGTGACTTGATAGCCGGAACGATCCCTTTCCATTGCAGGAAACGGGCCGTATGAAGAATTATTCTGTTATCGCCAAACCCGTAGTGTTGTCTGAGCTCCATCTTTTCCTCCCGGCTGGCCGGTGAAAAGCTGTCCGTGTCTATCCCGTGCATGATAACCTGGAACTTCTCTTCGGGTATGGCCGGTATTCTCTTCCCCACGCTGCTCTTGATAAACTCGCTGATGACCACGATCCTGTCCCAATCGACTTCGGTAAGTATCCCGATCATTTCATCCGTCTCGCGGTCGATGAAAATGTCGTTGTGCAGTACCACCACACAAGGAATCTCCAACTCATGGCACACTTCAACCAGGGCTTTTGACAGGGGAAGATAGTCCATATGCAGGTTATGGGCGTGGATTATATCGATTTTGTTGCTGGTGAGGAAGTCCTTGAGTATGGGCTTCACGTAATCGGAGATGTCCCGCCCTTCTTTTTTCATGGTCTCCAGGAATGCGGGGGACAGAATGTCCGAACGTGTTATGTCTACAAAGATTTTCTCCCGGTCCGGCACTCCTTTTTGGCGGGCCGTCAGTAGATAAACATCCGTACCCATCCTGGCTATTTCCGGATAAATCGTGGCCAGATGTGTCTCAACTCCCCCGATCATCGGGGGGTAGGCCCAATGGACCACTCCGATGTTCATCTTTTTGCCTCCTTGTGCCGCCTCTAAGTGACAATGTTTGCCCTTATTGCCACCATAACTATAGCAGAATCGTTTTTCTTTAGCTATCGGGGCCAGGCCCCGCGCCGGCCGTTCGCTCCGGCCTTATCCCCTTGAAGCAACTCCCTCTTCCATCTCAAGCAGCCGGGACAGGAAAACCTCTACTTCTGAAGGAGAATTCAGGGAGTACTCCGCGCTTGATGAGGCGTTCTCCGGACCGATGAAAATGCTCCAGCTCTGGGGTCGGTGAGTAACTCTGAAGGCATCTTCATCGGTTTCATCATCACCCAGGTAGATGGTCACCAGTTGCCTGGGTCTAAAAGCCGACCTTATTTCCTTCCTCAACGTCATCACCGCCTTTCCCTCGTACCGGCTCATCGGCGGTCTTACTTCCCAGACTTTCTTCCCGGAGGTGACTTTAATCTTTCTCGCACGGAGTCCGGGGGCTGTAATTTGACCGAGAATTTCAGATGCTGCTTCAACTTCTCTTTCCCTGACCAGCCGATAGTGGATACTCAGGCTCAAGCCCTTATCCTCGACAATGATCCCCTGGATACCGGCCAGTCCGGAGCAGAACTGCTCGGCCAGGCTCTTCATCTCCCCTTGAGTTGCCTTAGCCGCCTCGTTGACAAAGGTAAAACCGGGGCCCCCTATTTCAAGTCCGTGGTTTCCCGCGTAGTAGATTCCTTCTATTCCCACCAGGGCCTCGACGTCCGAGAGCCGGCGTCCGCTGATGATACCTGTGCTGACGGCCGGTCTTTCGGCCAGGGCTCGCAGTTTCTCTTTTACTCCGCTGGATAAAAAGGCTTCTTCAGGTCGGCCGGCAATGGGAGTCAGAGTGCCGTCATAGTCCGAGAGGAACAGGATGTGAGACGCAGCTCTGATACTTGAGGAAAATGAATCCCACGATTGAAACAGGTGCTGCACTAGATCTTCGCCAGAGAAATAAGCTGGGAGACAGTCTCGGCTCCCCAGCGGTAGATATTGTTAGCGCTCACCACTTCCCGCATTGATTTCATCCTGCGTCGCCTCTCCGCCTCGTCCATCTCCAGCGCCTCTTTTATCTTTCTGGCAAATTCGTTAATGTCGTAAGGGTTGATTTGCAGGGCATCTGTCAGTTCCTCAGCAGCCCCGGTGAACTTACTCAAAATCAATACCCCGTCTCCGTCATTCCTGGCCGAGACATATTCTTTGGCCACCAGGTTCATCCCGTCGTGGAGAGAACTGACCACGCAAAAGTGGGCTAAACGGCGCAGGGCTGTCAGGGCCGAAGGAGTGATTTGTTTGGTCAGCATGATTATCGGTTTCCAGGAACCGTACTTGTTGTTTATGCTGTTGGCCAGCTCGTCCGTCCTCTGCATCAGACTCTGGTAGGTCGCGATCTTAGTTCGACTGGGCATACCTGCCTGGATAAACACCACCTTCCCCCTGTAGTGAGGGTTATCCTCAAGGAATTTGTCTATCGCCATTAATCGCTCTGGTATGCCTTTGGTATAGTCAATCCGGTCCATACCGATGCCGATAAGTTTGTCATCTAGATCAAGCTCACGGCCGAGAGTTTCCATCTCCTGATCAACCGCCTCGGTGTTGGCACCCTGGGACAGACTGTCAAAGTCCACGCTGATGGGGAAAGGTTGCACCAGGGTAGTCTGTCCCTGATAAGTGATGCTGGACTGGCTGCGGTCAACCTCGGCTTTCAAATGATACTCAACCGAGTCCAGGAAATTATTGCAGAATGACGGGATATGGAAGCCCATCAGATCGTTACCCAGCATACCCTCCAGTATCTCTTCCTGCCAGGGACANGTGCGGAATACTTCATAGTTCGGCCACGGAATGTGCCAGAACTGCCCCACCGTTAGCCCTGGATTCTCTGCTTTAAGCAAACCGGGCAGCAAGNCAAAATGGTAATCCTGCACCAGTACTATCGCCTTTCGCCCGGCTATCTCCTCGAGAATCACTTCGGCAAAGTTCTGGTTTACTTTCTTGTAAACATTCCAGTGAGATTCCTTGAAAACGGGTGGAGTAAAGGTAACGTGGCACAGTGGCCATAAGGCCTCATTGGAGAATCCCAGATAGTATCCCTCTACTTCTTCCTGGGTCAACCAGACTCTTCGCAGGGTGTATTCCGGCTTATCCGGAGGAACGGCCACCCGGTCGTGAGAATCAACCGTCTTCTTGTCGGCGTCACCACCGCCGTGGGCAACCCAAGTCTGTCCGGCGGCCCGCATCACCGGGTCCAGAGCTTCGGTAAGCCCGCTGACCGGGCGGTTGTACGTTATTTTCTCACCGGACATGGTGTGAACGTACGGTTCGTGGTTGGAAACAACCAAAAACAAGTAATCCCCCAGTTCCTCCTGGACCAGATGATACAAACTTTCTTTATCCCATCTCTTAGTTGCGATTTTGGGTCACCTCCTCGACGTTTGACTTCGCTTTCATATTACCTCATTTTACAACTTTCTGCCCGCGATTACCTCAATCCCCTTTCGCATTCGAGTTCCCGGTAGAATAATACACGTCATTATATTGCATCAAGTTTTGACGAGCCATTATCTTTAACGTACAATTTGAAGGAAATCTNAGAGCAGGCGCAGGAGCAGGATGCTTACCATTTCAAACATATCCAAATCCTACATTGATAGAGTATTGTTCACCGGAGTCAGTTTTAGCATCGGTGCCAGGGAGCGTATAGCCATCATAGGNCCGAATGGTTCGGGCAAGACGACGCTCTTTGAAATAATCGCCGGGAATGTGACCCCGGACGCTGGCAGTGTCAGCATTGGCAAAGGCATCACCACCGGATATCTGGCCCAGGATATTAAACCTGCTTCAAAACGCTGTCTGCTGGACGATGTCACATCTTCTTCAAGCAANATTTCGGNTTTGGNACATCGGATCAAGGTTCTTTACGAGGAATTNGCGGACGAACGTGAAACAGAAAACTCGACAGAGTTACTGCATGAATTGGGAGAACTACAGCATAAATTTGAGGCAGCCGGCGGCTATGATGCCGAGTATGAAGCCAAGACTATTCTCTCGGGGTTGGGGTTTGCGGAGTCAGACTTTAACCGTCCGCTGANTGACTTCAGCGGAGGTTGGTTGATGCGTGCTGAACTTGCAAAACTCCTCTTTCTCAATCCTGACCTGCTGCTTCTTGACGAGCCGACAAATCATCTTGATCTGGAGTCTTGTATCTGGTTCGAGCATTACCTGAATACCTATCAGGGGGCTGTTCTGGTTACTTCTCACGATAGAGCCTTCTTGAACAGGGTGGTGAAGAAGGTGCTGGCTATTGAACCGGATGAGGTTCTTNTCCATTTCGGCAATTATGACGGCTTCATAGAAGCACGACAGAAAGAACTCGAGTTCAAAGAGGCCGCGGCAAAAAGACAGCAGGTGAAGATAGATAAAGAAATGCGCTTCATCGAGCGGTTTCGTTACAAGGCCAGCAAAGCAACCCAGGTTCAGAGCAGAGTAAAGAGGCTTGAAAAGATAGAAAGAATAGTGGTACCGAGGGCAACGAGGAAGATACATTTTTCGTTCCCCACTCCACCGAGAATCGGAGAGGAGGTTATCGCTCTCAAGCACGTCCACAAGTCGTACGGCAGNAATGTTGTTTACGATGACCTCAATCTGGTCCTTAACCGGGGAGATAAGGCGGCCCTGGTAGGGCCCAATGGTGCCGGCAAAACGACTTTGCTCAGGATCTTGGCTGGGGTGCTTCCATTCGAAAAGGGAGAGCGTAAACNGGGATACAACGCCCGAATGGCTTACTACGCTCAGTACGTCCTTGAACTGCTCTCCCCCGACAACAACGGCCTGGACGAATTACGGATGGTAGCTCAAGAAGAATCGGAGCAGAGCCTGAGGGGAATGTTGGGGGCCTTTCTCTTTAATGGTGATGATGTCTTTAAGACGGTATCGGTNCTCTCAGGTGGAGAGAAAAGCCGTTTGGCGATAGCCAAGATGCTGACTCAGCCAGCCAATTTCCTGTTGATGGATGAGCCTACCAACCACCTTGATATTCCGTCACGGGAGATGTTAACAGATGCCTTTGAGGCCTACCGCGGGACACTCTGCTTCATTACTCATGACGAAACACTTATTCGGCAGATTGCCAACAAGATCGTTGATGTGAGGTCCGGTGAAATAGTCGTTTTCCAGGGAGATTATGACAGCTATCTGTACTGGAGGGACTCTTCACGCGGGAGCAATCCGGATGCTCCTCAGCTTCCTGAAGCAAAAGCCGTTGCCGAAAATATCGGAAGAGACGGGCGCCGTAAGCGTAAGCTTGCTGAAGGTGAACTGAGGAATACGTATTATCGTCAGATTGCACCGACCAGAAAACGGATCGTTGAAATCGAGACTAAACTGGCTGAATACGACAGCCAGTTAAGCCAGGCCAAAGATCTNCTGTCAAGCTCGGAGCAATACGGTGATAGTACCAGAGCCGTCGAGGTCGTTAATGAATATCAAAGACTGGAAGTGGCTACAAAGGCGCTCACCGAGGAGTGGGAAAAGCTTTCTACCGAAGCTGAGAGAATCACCCAAGAATTTGAGAATGCCAAGAGCGATATGTAAGATCAAAGGATTGACCTTGCCAAACAGCCGGGATTGAACAACACCCGGGGATATCACTCATTCTTGGTTGTTACTCATTCCTGGTTGTTTATCAGCCTCACCCATTTACGCCTTTCCAAACCAAACACATCTCCCTTTATTTTGAACGGTTAGGGGGGTGGGTTTACAAATTTCCTCAGATACTGGTTTCTCCTTCTTCAAAATATTGTCCCANCCAAGATTGAGCACTACCCACCCGGAAATCGGCTTGATTTTGGGGTGCNTGATGGGGTAAGATTAAGCGATAGAGGTAGGTATTAGCTGATGAAATGCCACGTTTGTACTAAAGATGCCAGAAATCGTATCTATTACTGTGCTGCATGCGCTGTCTATGTCCATGAGAAGTGCTGGCCCGAGCATGAGGCTGTAGCTCATCAGGAAACAAATTGACCTTGGACAGGCAGTTGCCGCTTCTCCTTACTCAGTTGGTCTCTGGTCGTGGCTNTGTCTCGATGGGGGTTCGTAGTGGTGGTGGGACGGTAAATGCCAACTGACCTGATCTTACTGCATGCCCCCAGTGTCTATGACTTCCGTCAGAAAACCGTTCTTTACGGTCCGGTCAGTGACATGATTCCCCCTTCCCCCGTTTTCGAGATGTACCCGATAGGCCTCGCCAGTATTTCCGAGTACCTGGAGCGGGCCGGCTTTCGGGTGCGCATCGTCAACCTGGCCGTGCGCATGGTCCGGAACAGCAAATTCGACGCTGAGGAAATGATAAAGCGGCTGAAAGCCCCCGTCTTCGGCATTGATTTGCACTGGATGGTGCACAGTCACGGGGCCATCGAGGTAGCCAGGCTGGTCAANAAACACCATCCCGATTCAAAACTGGTTTTCGGTGGGTTTTCCTCGTCATATTTCTATAAAGAATTGATTCAGTACCCCGAGGTCGACTACGTGATAAGGGGTGACTCCACTGAAGAACCCTTCCGGCTGTTGATGGACTGCATCAGAAACGGGACGGCGCCTGATACAGTACCTAACCTGGTCTGGAAAGACAGCCGGAGCGAAACGCAGGAAAATCCTTTCACCAACATCCCTGAAGACCTNAATAATGTCATGGACAAGCACTATGAGGGCGTAATCCGCTCCGTCTTCCGCTACCGGGACCTGATCAGCTACATCCCCTTCAGAGACTGGCTTCGTTATCCCATTACGGCCGTGCTTACCTGCCGTGGTTGCACCCACAGTTGTATCATCTGCGGGGGTTCGGCCGNCGCCTTCCGGCACATCCATCACCGGGACAAACCGGTCTTTCGGACTCCGGAACAGGTCTTCAAAGATATCAAGCAGATTGAGGGTTTCAGCCGGGGACCGCTCTTTGTTCTTGGCGACCTCTGCCAGCAGGGAGAGGATTACGCTTTCGAGATACTGAAACTGCTGCGCCAGGACCCGGTGAAAAATCAGATTATCTTCGAGTTGTTCGGGCCCACCTCGGCCGACCTTCTGAAAGAGATGGGGCGGGTCGCTCCCAATTTCTGTCTGGAGATTTCGCCTGAATCTCACGATCCCGAGATAAGGAAGATTGTGGGCCGAAACTACTCCAACGAAGACCTGGAGCAAACGCTGAGTGNCGCCCTTGATGCCGGCTGCGGACGACTGGATGTCTTCTTCATGACCGGACTGCCCAAGCAGACTACCAAATCGGTAATGGATACCGTCGAGTACTGCGGCCATCTACTGGAAAAATTCAAGGGAGATAAGCGGCTCTTCTTCTTTATTGCTCCCATTTCCCCCTTCCTCGACCCCGGCAGCCTCGCCTTTGAGCATCCCGAACGTTACGGATATAAGGTGCTTTTCCGTACTATGGAAGAATACCGCCANGCCCTGGTATCACCCAACTGGAAGGACTCCTTGAACTATGAAACGGAATGGATGACTCGCGATGAGATTGCCGAAAGCGCCTATGAGTCCATCCGCGAGCTTATCCGCCTCAAGGCCAGGTGGGGAGTTATTTCCCCGGAGATGGCTGATCTGGGGGAGAAGCGTATCGAGGCCGGCTGGGAAATGATGCATCGCCTTGAGAAGATACTGGCCGGAGATAATCGGGAAGAGGAACTGGCCCGTATAAAGCCGGAAGTAGACCGGATAAACGCTTTTCCGGTCAGTGAGAAAATCCAGCTTGAGCTACCGGTCGGGCTGATGAGTTTCAAGATCCTGGGGCCCCTGTGGGCCATGATAACCGGCAAGAAATAAACCAACTAGCGCTTGTATTTCCACTCTGTCCCCNGAGCCGTATCTTCGAGAGTAATGCCTAGTTCGTCCAGCTTATTCCTTATTTCATCAGCTGCTTGCCACAGTTTGGCGCCACGAAAACCGGTCCGGGTCGTGGTTATCAACTCCAGCAGGGAATCGGCCTCGTCTGGCAGCCCGTCACGGCTCAGTTCGCCTAACTTGGCCTCTTGACGATTTTCGTTGGTTGAGAGAAGTAACTCCCGCAGCGGCTCAACGTCCAGTTCAGGTTTTTTCGGTGCTTCAAAAGTCAGTCCCAGTGCCCCACCCAGCTCGGTCAGCGTCTCTCGTGCCTCGGCGGTATCGATACCCCCNTCGCTGAGCCGGTTCATATCCCTGGCTAAATCAAACAGAGTTGCCAGCGCCTGGGCGGTCCCNAAGTCGTCATCCATCGCTTCGATGAACCTGTTCCGGTAAGATTCGGTATCTATCTGCCCCTCGGATTTCTCTCCCCCGTCTGCACTATGAGCTACCTGTCGCAGCCTTTCCGACCCCTTCTCGGCTGCCTCCAGGATTTCCTCCGAATAGGTAAGGGGACTGCGGTAGTAGGAACCGATACTGAAGATGCGGATAGCATCGGCGCTATACTTCTCCAGTGCCTCCCTGATCGTTATCAGGTTGCCCAGGGACTT
Source organism: Dehalococcoidales bacterium (assembly GCA_002685815.1). Lineage (GTDB taxonomy): Bacteria > Chloroflexota > Dehalococcoidia > Dehalococcoidales > UBA2162. The sequence goes on from NYYM01000069.1 coordinate 11,617, forward strand.
GCTCATCTTCTCCTCGCCCATCTGTACCAGCCCGTTATGCAGCCAGTATCTCACCACCGGCTTTTTGCCCGTAAAACTTTCCGACTGTGCAATCTCATTCTCATGGTGAGGGAACAACACGTCTTGCCCCCCGCCGTGAATGTCGATAGTCTCTCCNAGGTATNTCATAGACATGGCGCTGCATTCGATGTGCCAACCCGGTCTGCCTTCCCCCCAGGGGCTTTCCCAGGATGGCTCTCCCGGCTTGGCCGCCTTCCACAGGATAAAGTCCATCGGGTGTTCCTTACCCTCCTCCGGTTCGATACGCACCCCGGCCATCATCGATTCCAGGTTGCGGTTGGACAGTTTGCCGTAGTCGGGAACATTNCTCACCCGNAAATAGACGTTACCTTTTGAAGGGTAGGCAAATCCCTTGTCCACCAGACCCTGGATAATCTCCAGCATTTTGTCTATTTCGCCCATTGCCCGAGGATAGACATGGGCCGGCAGGACGTTCAGTGCCGCCATATCCTCGTCGTATCGTTCGACGTATTTCTGAGTCAGTTCCGGGACAGAAATATCCAGCCGGTTGGCCCGGGCGATGATATTGTCCTCGATGTCGGTAATGTTCTGGACGTGTTTCACTTTGTAGCCACGGAATTCAAGGTAACGCCGCACAACATCAAAAAAGATGTAGCACATGGCATGACCGATGTGAGAATCACTATAGGGATTTATACCGCAGACATACATCTTTACTTCATCACCCTGGGGTGAAAAGTCCTCTTTTTGTCCGGACAGTGTATTGTACATTTTCATTAATTATCGTCTCCTCTTATCAAAGCCACGGCTAGGGAAGCTACTCCCTCTCCCCGTCCCATAGAACCTACCTGATTTGCCGTACTCGCCTTAACACTTANCTGGCCGATGGTGATGCCCAGCGTCTGGCTCAAGAGCTCTCGTACCGGGTCAATGAAATCCCTGAGCTTGGGCTGCTCGGTTACAACTGTGGCATCAACATTATCTATCAGCCAGCCCTCTGTGGCAAGTCTCTCGCTGACTCTTTTCAGCAGCACCAGACTGGAAATACCCTTGAATTCCGAGTCGCCGGAAGGGAAATGACTCCCGATATCTCCCAGGGCGGCTGCCCCCAGCAGAGCATCGATGATAGCGTGGCTCAGCACGTCGGCGTCGCTCCAACCGCTCAGTCCCTTGTCAAACGGTATCTCCACCCCCCCAAGCACTAGCCTGCCCCCCGGCTCAAAGGGATGAACGTCATAGCCGATGCCGACCCTCATCTTAGCTGCCATGTTCTTGCCACAGCACCCCGGCCAGGGCCAGGTCGTCAGGGTTGGTTATTTTAATGTTCCGGTAGGAACCCATATACAGCTTAACCGGGTAGCCCAGTTGCTCAACCAGCCTGGCATCATCGGTTACCTCATCATTTTGCTTACCGTAGGCCTCAGATATTATTTCAAAGCGGAACACCTGGGGCGTCTGTACCGCCCACAGGTTCTCTCGCGGGGGCGTCCCCTGGATAAAATGGTCGTCCCCCGCCAGCTTGACGGTATCGGTCACCGGCACGGCCGCCACGGCTGCCCCTGTCCCTCTGGCCACTTCCAGCCCTTGCTCAATCAGGTCTTCGCTTACCAGGGGACGGGCTCCGTCGTGGATAACCACCCAGTGACACTGTTTGAGACGGTTCAGTCCGGCCATCACCGAGTCCTGACGCCGGGCGCCGCCGGAACAGATATCTGTCACCTTGGACCATTCCTGTCCGGCCGCCATTTGTCGCCCCTGTTCCAGGCTTGGCTGGCTGAGGACGATAACAATCTGGTCAATAGAATCACACTTCTGAAAAGTATCCACCACCCGGGCCAGGACCGGTTTATCACCCAACGGAGCGAATACCTTGTCTACTCCCCCCATCCGCTGGCTGGAACCCGCCGCGGCTATAACCGCTCCCGTCTTTTGATGCTCATCCATTTTGCTTCCCCACCGGCTTCCCGGCTGATTTAGCCTCATTTGAGTTTACATGTATTAGGCCTGTTTATCAACCTCATCACCCTGATCTCAGCCTCACCCCAAAATAAGCTTCTTTCGAGATAGACACCAGCCTTTTTAAGAAAACACCTCAAAAGAGTTTGTTCTTTTCAGCCCTAACGATGGCTTTACCCTAAAACCAACAACAAAACCCGGAGGCAACAACACCCATTTATACATCTTCCCCTCTCCTCAGTGAGGAGAGGGGAACTAAGGGGGGAAAGGTGAAAATATGCCCACCGGACACAAAAAATACCACCATGTAGTATAATAAGGCCCAGGGGGAACAACGATGGAAATGGACAGGTATGCCTCAAAACGATTTGATATCGAACAGGAAGACGCCATTGACGTTGCCGTGCTTGAAGCCATCCCCTTTGACTATCCCGGCTCGACACCCGAGGTGGTCTACGAGACGGATGAGTTCACCGCCGTCTGCCCCTGGACCGGCCTGCCTGATTTTGGACTGCTGGTAATACGCTATCAGCCGGAAAATTCCCTGGTGGAGCTTAAATCCCTTAAATACTACCTCACCTCGTACCGCAGCGTGGGTATCCTCCAGGAACACGCCGTCAACCGCATTCTTGATGACCTGGTGGAACTGCTCCAGCCCGTCTCTATAGCCGTGGAGGCCGAGTATAAGGAGAGGGGCGGTATCGGTACCAGGGCAGTCGCCCGCTATGAAAGAGTGTAAAAGCCACAAGGAGGCCGGTCATGAAAGTAAGCAACTATCTTGAAACTGAAGCCACCCTCGAACTACCCGGTGTGCTCAAGCGGGAGGTGATCAATGCTTCGGACGGGGCCCCTAATTCCTGCATGCGTGTTTTTGAGCTTGAGCCGGGCAGTTCCACTCCATCTCATTCCCACGCTTGGGAGCACCAGGTCTATGTTCTCTCCGGCAACGGTGTGGTGGAAGGGCTGGCCGGAGAAAGAGAAATCTCCCGAGACAGCGTCGTTTTTGTCGTTCCTGAGGAACACCACTGCTTCAAAAACACGTCAAAAGAGACCCTCAGATTTATTTGCGTCATTCCGCTGCAATAAAAGGTCTTGTATCAGGCTCTACTCTTTCATCAGCTAGAGAATGAAATGGGATATGGACGAAGAGAGACGTAAAGAAGCAGCCGAAGTCAAAAACCTTCCCTTCTCACTGCTTGAACACCTGCCATCGAGGAAGTGGAGGAGTCCGAAGGTTTTTGTGCCCACATTCATTCTGATCACCTTGTTTGCTGTTTGGTCTTCCATTTTCATGTTTATGCCACTGGGGCCGTCGAGCAATTTTCAACACTGGTTGATTGCACGAGACCTCAATCACCACGAAAATCTGTGGAATACCCAGAACATAACTAGTTATGAATATAGTCTACGCTCCTATGGCTTTTTTGTAATTGAAAACCCGGCCCTAATAAGAGTAGACAGGGGTTCAGCTATATTTTCGTTGGGAGATGACGATTTCAAAGATTTGGACGCGGTTCCTAAGCTTTTTAAGAAGATACGCACGGTAAACGAAAAGCCCTATGATATTAAGGTTACGAAGGTTACGTATGACCCTAGTATCGGATATCCGACTTCTATTATCTTTGACATGCCCACGGCGACCGACAGTAACCACAGATACACAATTACTGATTTCAAGATTCTTGAAAGCGGGCAAACTTCAGACTAACTAGCTTTTCCCCCACTCAGCCCCACCCCGATCGCCTCTTTCAGGGTGCTGGCTCTGATAAGCTGAATCTCTTTATCAGAGGGGTTGACCTTGGCCCCGGTTTTGGGTACCAGGCAGCGCTTGAATCCAAGTTGGGCTGCTTCACTTATCCGTCGGTCCAGCTGGGAAACGGCTCTCAGCTCCCCGCTCAGACCCACCTCCCCCATCACGGCCAGTTCCGGGTCGACAGGCACATCACGAGCACTGGAGGTGATAGCCAGGGCGATGCCCAGGTCGGCCGCCGGCTCTCCAATCTTCAGTCCTCCGGCCACGTTGACAATGATATCCTGGGTGCCCAGTTTCAAGCCGATCCGCCGCGTCAGCACGGCCGTAATCAGCAGCAGGCGGTTGAAGTCGATTCCGTTGGCCGTGCGCCGGGGCAGGCCGAAGCTGGTCGGGTTGGTCAGGGCCTGAATCTCCACCAACAGGGGCCGGCTGCCCTCCAGCACCGGCACCACCGTTGAGCCCACCGCCTCCCCCCAACGCTGGGACAGAAAGGCCCGCGACGGGTTGTCCACCCCGATCATACCTTCTTCCTTCATCTCAAAAATGCCCAACTCGTTGGTGGATCCAAAACGGTTCTTGACGCAACGCAGCAGCCGGTATGCGCTGAATTGCTCACCTTCGAGGTAAAGCACCGCATCGACAATGTGTTCCAGCACCCTGGGCCCAGCGATGGCCCCGTCCTTGGTGACATGCCCCACGATGAAGATGGGCACCGCGCTCTGCTTGGCCCATTGCATCAGTCTCATGGTGCACTCTCTCACTTGGGTGATGCTGCCCGGGGCCGTACCCAATTCGGGCAGAGAAACGGCCTGAATGGAATCAATAACCACCAGACTGGGGGACAGTTCTTCGATCTGGTTCAGGATAATCCCCAGGTCGGTTTCGGCCAGCAGGTAGAGGTTATCCCCCTTTATGCCCAGACGTCCCGCCCGGAGCTTGATCTGGTGCAGAGTTTCCTCGCCGGAGACATAGACTACGCTGCCTCGGTCCTGGGCCACCTGGGCGGCCACCTGCAGCAGCAAAGTGGATTTGCCAATACCCGGATCCCCCCCAGTCAATGTCAAGGATCCGGGTACCAGTCCCCCACCCAACACCCGGTTAAACTCGGTCATGGGCAGTGAAAAACGGTCGGCCGCCTCAACGGTCAGTCGGGAAAGCTCTTGGGGCCGGTTATCCGAAGAAACAACCCGACGGGAAGCAGCCTGGACCACGATTGTCTGCTCCGTAAAGCTGTTCCACTCCTGGCAACCGGAGCAGCGTCCCAGCCACTTCAGTTCTTCCTTGCCGCACTGCTGGCAGACAAAGATAGTCTTGCCGTGGGATTTTTCCATAGGTTGACTTTACTCGATTCTGAGCAATAAGGCAACCTTAATATACCCCGGCAGTGATGACCAATGGCACCTATTTAGACTTCCGCTTCGCCGCG
>NYYM01000070.1 GCA_002685815.1 Dehalococcoidales bacterium
GACAAGCACGAAGAAGATGGAGATGTTAACATATATAATTTTTTTCGTAAAATATTTAAAAGAAGACCTTTATCAAAACGGGAGTTATTGATTAAAGAATATGTAGACAACATAAAATGGTAAAAGGAGAATAGAAATGGCAGAAGAAAAGGTGTACAGGTGTCTAAATCCCGTCGGCATCGGATCTCCTGTGGACACATTTCCTCTTGCGCCACGTCTTAACACTATTGACGGTAAGGAAATCTATTTTAGTATCTGTGGAGAGCCGGATATCACCATACCATTGGAGAAACGCCTGAAGAGTGATTACCCTAATGTGAACTGGAAAGTAAAGAAGACCTATGGGCCGGCCCCGATTCCGTTGTCGGAAGAGGAGATGAAGACGGCCGACGCGTTGATACAAGCCGTAGCCTGGTGACACCAGGCTGCAAAGAGGCAGTTGCCTCATGTAGCAATGCTCGAGAAGGCCGGCATCCCGACGGTGGTCGTTGATCTTGAAGATCAGGATTCCCTGGTTAAGAATGAAGCGCTTGCCTATGGCGTCCCCAATATTCGGTTTCTACATGCCTCGCGTACTATAGCCGGACCGGTAGACGTTGAAGCTTTTATTGATCCTATGGTTAAAGAATTAACCCGACCTTTAACCGACAAAGAGAAGGAAACTGGTCGCTGGGAGGGCCCGCAACAGCAGAGAGTGCTTTTTGAAGGCACTCTTGAGGAAGCCGAGGCCTTTTATCAGCAGGTGGAGAAGATCCCATCGCTGCGAAATGCTCTTATCTCGATCTATGGGGACGGACTCCCCATTACAGTGCCTACCGAGGAGCGGGTGCAGGAGATGCTGACCGGTACCAGCCACAAACCCGATGAACTCATAGTTCACCTGACTGATGTACCCAGAAATTGGGGAGTGACCTTGAAGAAAGGTGATCCGGTTGAGTTTATGCCCATGGCCTGGTCGGCTACCGTGGAGAAGGTAGCCATTAACGCAGTGATGGCCGGGTGCAGACCGGAACATCTTCCCGTGGTACTGGCTATGGCTGCATCGGGTGGTGGTACCGGTGACGGACGTGGCGGCAGTGGCTTTTGCATCAGTGGGCCCATTGCCAAAGAGATAGGGATGAACTACGGCATTGGCATGTTTGGCCCGGGTAACCTGCCCAGCAAAACTATTGGGCGCGCAGCGGACCTCATGTGGCGTAACCTTGGGGGCTCTATTCCCGGAGTGAGCAGCATGGTCAGCAACGGCAACATCGTTACTAACGGTGGGGTCTGCTTTGCCGAGAATGCTGACGATCTGCCGACAGGCTGGAAAGGCTTGAATGAAGAGTATGGTTTCAAGAAGGACGAAAGCATTGTGCTGGCTACGAGAGTTGGTCCCTATGTAAGGACCGGTAACTTTCCTAACGGTGGATACCGGGCACTTCAGAAAAGCGGTCACGGGGGTATGGCCAGACGCCTCGGTGTAAAAGGCCAACCCGGTCTGCATAACTGGCTGGAGTATATCCTGCCCGGTTTATGGGCCGCGTCTCAGGGCGGTTTTACGTTTGTTCTGCCTGTCCTGATGGCCCGAGATATGCAGGCCTACGGATTTGAGTCTAAAGATGCAGTCTACGAGTGGCTCTACGAGCATAGCTTTGAACCCCTGAAAGAATACATGCTCCGCGCCGGGCCTGACTTGACCACCAACGGCTGGTTGGGGGTAGAGAAGACTTCGGGGAAGCACTGGAGAGAGCTACCCGAGGATTACATGGTCCCACTTATGGACAGCCCCTTCGAGAACTGCATAATTGTCGCCGGTGGTGAGGAAGAAACACCTCTGATACTCAGCGGCCGCAGTGCTGACCCGAATTTAGCCTTCAGCATAGATTATTGGCGCTAAGCTTCAATTGACTTGTCTGCACCCGACCAGACTGGCTCCGGCACCGGGAACATTCTTCTCATGTGCTGGAAGCTGGTTTGGGTGTGGATTGCGGTAGATTCGCGGTAGTTGTCTCCCGAGGACAGTGCTGNTGAGGTATTTCGTCTTCAGGCCGAGATGCTATATAATAAGACTCTTACGATAGCTTAGAACCGNTAACATGAGGTGCGTAACCGAACTAGGATCATGAAAAAAACTACCCTTGCAGAATGGGAAAAAAAATACATTGTTGGTCCTGTAGAAAGATTTGACCCGATGTACCAGATGTACATAAGACCTTACTGGGACCCCGAGATAAAGGATTTGCTGCAGAACTGGTCGCTGGCAGGTACGCCGAAGGAAAAGGCCGGTTATACTCTTGAAGACGAGGCGTTGAGGTGGGGCAGNGTCGTTAACCCCAGGAAACCTACTTCCGATGAGGCTCAATTCAGGGTTTATAGGCCCCCGGAAGGTGCAAAGACCGATACCAGTGACGCTGAAAAGACTACTCGCATGATAAAGAAGGCAGCCAGGTGGTTTGGGGCTGACTTGGTGGGTATCTGCAGTCTGGATAAACGGTGGCTGTATGCCTCCGAATCGATCCAGGTTTCCCCGCAGATACAGAATGTACCGGACGAGCTACAATACGTTATCGTTATGGCCTTCGAAATGGACTACGACCTGATTAGCTACTACAGTACCTATGCCGCTAATGCGGCCACCAGGATGGGTTACACCGAAATGGCGATAACCAACGCCCATCTGGCCGCGTTCATACGTAATCTTGGATTTCAGGCGGTCGAGTGTGGTAATGATACCGGATTGTCCATACCCATGGCGATGCAGGCCGGTCTGGGTGATATCGGCAGAAACGGCATACTAATTANGCCGGAGTTTGGTCCCCGGATACGATTGAGCAAGGTTATCACCGATCTACCATTGGTACCTGACGCACCGATTGACTTTGGGGTTACCGAGATGTGTAACGCGTGTGGCAAATGCGCGGATAACTGCCCGTCTCGTTCGATTATGTTTGATAACCGAAGCACTGAACCGCATAACAGGTCAAACGCTGNCGGGCAACTCAAATGGCGGATTAACGCCGAAACTTGTCGCACCTATTGGTCGAGAGTAGACGCGCCCTGCGTTGCCTGCATCGCAACCTGTCCTTATAACAAGCCGTCCACCTGGCCTCACCGAACCGTACGTTGGCTCACCGACCACGCCAGATGGGCCGACCCTCTCTATGTCAAGGGGGATGATTTGTTTGGTTACGGTAAACCAAGAAAAGCAGACAATTTTTGGGACGAATGGCAGCCGAGAAAAGGTCACTGATACGATCACAGGAACAATGGCAGATAGATCGGTGGGTGAGACAGCTTAGCATGTTCCCGGCAAAAGGCGGTTTGTGAGCCAAGACTGACAAAGACAAGCGGCCGTCAACAGAANCAAAAGGAGATGAAGGATGACAGATATACTTGAGGGCATAAAGGTGGTTTCCATGGGGCAAATGGTCGCCACTCCGGCCGCCACTTCCTGGCTTTCTGATATGGGAGCCGACGTGATTAANATAGAGCCTCTTGCAGGAGAGACCTTCCGGGGAGCAACGAGAGCCCAGGGGACGACTACGANGACAAAGATTAGCGGTGTCGATGTTAAGTATGGGTTCCAGCTCGTGAACAGGGGTAAAAAAAGCCTGGCGCTGGACCTGAAGAAAGAGGCAGGCAGAGATATAGTCTACAAGTTGGTCAAGGGAGCCGATGTTTTCACGTCCAACTATATGGCAGAGTCACTTAGTAAGCTTAAACTGGATTATGCTACTCTCAGCGAGATTAATCCCAGACTTATTTATGCTTTTCTCAGCGGGTTCGGAGTGGAAGGACCGGATAAGAATATGGGAGGCTATGACTGGGTGGCATCCTGGGCTCGCTCCGGAATGCAATATTTAATAAGCGAACCGGGCAGGGCTCCAGCCGAGCAGCGTCCCGGTCAGGGCGATACTGTCGGGGCAGCTCACTCTGTTGTGGGTATCCTGGCCGCTCTGCTGCACCGAGAAAAAACAGGTAAGGGGCAGGAGGTGGAATCGTCTCTATACCAATCTGCTGTCTGGACCCTCTCATTTGATACCCAGGGCGCGTTGGCCGGTACACCAAGAACCAACCGGGACCGTACCAAGGCGCAAAATCCAATATCGAACCGCTACCGCACTAANGACGACCGTTGGCTTTCTCTGGGAATGTTTCTGGCTGATGCCTACTGGGCTAACTTCTGCAAATCGATAGAAAGACCCGAATTGGAAAATGACCCTCGATTCAACAATATGCGGGTGCGGGGAGAAAATTCCGAAGAACTGGTTTGCATCCTGGACGAAGTGTTCGCTACTAGGACGGCTGATGAGTGGGACGCCGCCTGGAAAGGATACGGTTTCATCTACGCCCGTGCTCAGTCTCCCGAGGAGGTTATCTCCGACCCTCAAGCTCTGGCCAACGACTTCTTTGTCGAATTGCACCACCCAGCAGGGCCGATGAAGACAGTAGCCAGTCCGGTTACCTTCCGTCAGAACCCTGCTTCAGTGAAAGCGGCTGCCCCGGAACTGGGGCAAAACAATGAGGAAATCCTTCTTGAGCTAGGCTACGACTGGAGCGATATTGCCCAACTGAAAGAGGAACAAGTCATCCTCTAGAAGGTGAGATAGAATCTGATAGGGCTGGCGTTACTCACAAGATTCACGCAGCTTGGCTCGTTTCATTAGGCCAGTTTANTGAAGGGGGGTAATGTAGTATGGAAGATAAGACGGATGGCATNCTCAGTCCATATCGCGTTTTGGACCTGGCCGATGAAAAAGGTCTGTTGTGCGGAAAGATATTGGGCGACCTTGGAGCTGATGTTATTAAAATAGAAAGACCGGGCGGGGACGTGGCGCGGAACACAGGGCCTTTTTACCTTGACGAGCCGGACCNGGAAAAGAGTCTCTCCTGGTTTGCCTTTAATACCAGCAAAAGAGGGGTAACTCTCAATATCGAAACAGCCGACGGTCGNGAAATCTTCAGGAGTCTTGTGAAGACTGCGGACTTCGTGATAGAAACCTTCCCGCCAGGGTACCTTGACAAACTGGGGCTGGGTTACGCTGACTTGGAGAAGATAAATCCCGGGGTTATCCTGGTTTCCATCACTCCTTTCGGGCAGACAGGGCCTTATAANGATTGGAAAACCTCTGATATTGTAGCTTGGGCAATGGGAGGTGATATGGCGGGTTTTGGTGATGCTGACCGTCCCCCTATACGGGTAAGTCATCATTCTCATGCCTACATGGATGCTGGAGCAGACGGTGCCATGGGGGCCTTGACGGCTCTCTTTCACCGGTGGAGCATCGGTGAGGGACAGCAGGTTGATGTTTCGGTCCAGGAAGCCGTTGCTCAAAATAATCCCCATCTACCTAACGGTTGGGATCTGAGAAAAACCCTTTCAAAGCGAGGACAAGAAATACGTCCGNGTACCAATCATCGCTCGACACGGATGTGGACCTGCAAGGATGGCTACGTAAGTTGGTCTCACGGGGGTGCTTCCCGGGTCTCACCCAGTCTGCCACTCATCAAATGGATGGAGAACGAAGGGGTAACGAGTGATTTCTTGAAGGAGTTTGACTGGAGCAGGCCTGATTTTACCATGATATCTCAAGAGGAGATGGACCAGATAGAAGAGCCCACGGCCCGGTTTTTCATGTCTCACACCAAGGCCGAGCTTCTGGACGGAGCGGTGAAGAACAAAGTTATGCTTTATCCCGTCTCCACTACGGCCGATTTACTGGAAAATGTCCAGCTNGCCGCCAGAGAATTCTGGCAAGAAGTGAAACACCCGGAACTGGGTACGACCATCACATACCCCGGCCCTTTTGCCTTTATACCAGAGGTGCATCCCAGGATATCACGCCGTGCTCCGCTCATCGGTGAGCATAATCAAGAAGTTTACGAGGAGGAGCTAGGCATCTCAAGAGAAAAACTGGTTATGTTTAAACAAGCCGGGGTCATCTGACCAATCTTAACAAGAAAAGGAGGGGAAGATGGAAAAACAACTGTTTGAAGGTATCAGGGTTGTTGACATAACCCTGTACTACACGGGTCCTTTGACGACCAAGGTTCTCTCCGACGGCGGGGCTGAGGTGATCAAAATAGAAACGAGGAGTCAAATGGGCAGCGCTGGAGGTGGACGAGATTCTGTGACCAATACCAGCAAGCTCGCCATTACCCTTAATTTTGCTTCNCCCAAGGGATTGGAACTGGCCCACCGACTAATTGCCCAAGCTGATATTGTGGTGGAAAACCATGCGGCCGGGACACTAACAAGAAGAGGGCTGGGCTATGAAGACCTGAAGAAGGTTAAGCCTGACATTATTATGCTGAGCACCTGCATGCAGGGGCAGACCGGACCATATGCTAACCATGCCAACTTTGGGATGACGTTGGCAGCTTTATCAGGTTTTAACCAAATTGCCGGCTGGCCCGACCGGGAACCAGCTGGCCTAGGTCCTTTCACTGACTGGATCGCCCCTCGTTACAATGTCATCGCTATTCTAGCCGCTCTTGAACATCGGCGCCGGACAGGTAAAGGGCTGTATCTCGATATGTCCCAGAATGAAGGTGGCATACAGTTTATGGCACCCCTTGTCCTTGACTATGCGGTAAATAAGCGGGTAGCTAACAGGATGGGAAATAAATACCCCAATGCCGCCCCTCATAACGCCTACCGTTGTATAGGGGAAGATAGGTGGTGCGCAATTGCTGTATTTACCGACGAGGAGTGGCGGAGTTTTTGTCAGGTCATCGGTAATCCGGCACTGGTTGAAGATCCCAGGTTTGCCACACTGCTGGCGAGGAAAGAAAACGAGGAAAAGCTTGATAACTTGGTAAACGAGTGGACCGTCAGCCATACGCCGGTCGCCGTGATGACCCTGATGCAGGAGGCTGGTGTGCCA
>NYYM01000071.1 GCA_002685815.1 Dehalococcoidales bacterium
CTCGGCGGTCCCTCCTATGCCCAGACCGACGATAAGCGGGGGACATGCGTTGGCACCAGCTTCATCCACAGTATTTACCACAAAATCTATTATCCCTTGACGGCCCTGAGCCGGCAACAACATAGTCAGGCGGGTCATGTTCTCGGAACCGGCCCCCTTGGGCATTACGCTTATTTTGAGTTCGTCACCGGAGACGATATCCGTGTATATCATGGCCGGGGTATTATCTCCGGTATTTGCCCGGCTGGAAAAAGGCTTGATCACCATTGATTTTCGTAGATAGCCTTCACCATACCCCTGGCGGACTCCCTCATTCACAGCTTTGTAAAGGTCACCGCCGGTTATGTGGACTTCCTGCCCGAGTTCCAACAATATGAGCGCGGTACCGGTATCCTGGCAAAGTGGTATCTTTTCAGTGGAGGCAATTTTAGCATTCTCCAGTATCCTGCCCAATACGTCCCGGGCTACAGAAGAGACCTCATCCTTTTCAGCCTGCCCAACAGCCGCCAGAACGTCTTCAGGAAGGCAAAGGCAGGCCTCCTGAAAGAGAGTAGATACCGTTTCGCTTACTTGCCGGCAATCTATCTCTTTCATTTCATCAGCTTGACAACTCGTCGGCTGCCATCTGCCGTCTCAGCTCAACTATCATCTCCGGGGTATCAATCTCGACAGGACATTTTTCTTTGCAACGGCCGCAAGTCAGACAGGTATAAGCTATGGAGGCCGCTTTTTCTTTATCCTGACTAATCGTGGCCGCCCAGACAGCTCCGACACCAGCAAAGTACTTATCTCCGAAATGACCGGCGGTTAAGGCAAAGACTGGACATTCATAAAGGCAGGCCCCGCATCTGAGGCAATACAATATCTGACGCAATATGGGATCATCGGCCAGTTTAGTCCTGCCATCGTCAAGAAAGATAACGTGAAACTCCTTTGGACCGTGAGCTCCATAGGTAATCACCTTCTCAATGTCACCGGTCTTACTTGGTCCCGATATCATACTGACATAGGAAGGAACGGTGTAATTAGCATATCTCCAGGTTACTTCAGAAACTTTGTAGGCGTCGTTTAAAGTTGGTACCAGTTTCTCCATACCCACCAGAGCTATATGAACCGGCGGGGCGCCGGTTGCGAGGCGAATATTCCCCTCATTTTCAATCAGAAAGAGAGTACCGGTATCGGCAGCCACCACATTGGCCCCGCTCATACCGACGTGGGCTTCAAAGAATTTCTCCCTAAGCAGCTTCCGGGCAGTTGCTACCATCATTTCGATGTCGTCAGAAGGGATGTCCTCACCGGTGATCTTAGAGAACAATTCGGCCACGTCCTCTTTAGGGACGTGAATCGAGGGGGAAAGTATGTGCATAGGCTTTTGACCAAGTTTCTGAATAATGAATTCACCTAGATCGGTCTCAAATACTTCATTCCCCTGTTCTTCCAGGTGCTCCCTCACGCCGATCTCCTCACTGGTCATGCTTTTGGCTTTGACGATTAACTTGTCCTTACCGACCAGATCGTCAATTATCTTGAGGGCATCATCAGCAGTCCTGGCAATGTAGGCTTTACCCTTATTCGACTCAATGGCTTCACAGGCTTGCTGGGCAAGTTCCTCCATCATGCCGATGGCCTTCATTTTCATTTCCCTGACTTCCTCGGCCATCTTGATTGTGTGAGGAAACTTCTCTAGGGCATTGTTCCTGTTCTTCCGGTAGGTGCCAATAGCCCGCGAGAGAGCAAGCCTTATCCGGTCATTGTGAGCGGCATCCATTATTTCTTTCTTGTATTCAGAAAAAACAGACAATTTTCTTACACCCCCATAGCCGTAGCCAGAATTTGAACCAGGTCAAGAACCTCAACGTCATTTCTTTTTAGTTCCTTAACCCCGGTCTTCAGTTGCATAATACACCCGGGGCAATGAGTGACGATAATATCAGCCCCGGTCTCAAGTAACTCTCTCACCCGGTTTACCGCCAGCATCTGGCTTAACTCAGGAAAAACTGCCTCAAAGCCTCCTCCGCCTCCGCAGCAGGTAGCACAGACACCGGTAGTCTCTTCAGGTTCTATGAGTTCGATACCATCTATAGCTCTCAGTATCTGGCGTGGTTCTTCAATCAAACCCAGAAAGCGGGCTAGTTGACAGGGATCATGATAGGTAACTTTAACTTTTCTGGGAAACCGCAACTCACGTGACGAGATATTCTCCAGGACTACCTCGCAGAAATGCTTGATTTCCAGACCGTCTCCCTCAATACTCTCTGGGATAAGATGACGAAGAGTGTCCGTGCACGAGGGAACGATGCTGATAACGCGCTTGATACCTTTCGATTTTATCCCGTCATGTACCTGCCGGGCATTCCGGTTGAATTCCTGGTGCAGACCGATGTAGTGCAACAGTCCTCCGCAACAGGGTTCGTCATCAGCAAGATAGCCGAACTCTACACCCAGACTATGCAGCACGTTGACGGCGTCCTTCAAGGACTGAGCGTCATCACTCCCCCGGTTCATCAGGCGGCGGTAGATGCCGGTGGCATCAACACCCAGTTTTTTCTGAAAACCGGCCAGATTCATCGTCATCTCGGTACTAATTGCGCTTTTGTCAATCTTCCGTATCAGCGACATCAGAGACTCCAGGTCAGTGGCGTATTGATAGCCGCATCCGGCAAAGAATATGGTTTCCGCCTCCTTGGGGAGATTGAGCCATTTTGCCCACTTGGCGCCCTCCTCCGTTGAAGCTCCCAATATGTTTTGTTTGGAGGTAATGTTGTCAGCCAGGAAAGTTAAGCCGGGGGGGATCAAATCTTTATTATCCATTATCTTCTTCCACCCATCCTGTTCTATTCGATACGTGACACGCTGGGGACCGGGTACGAAGCCCCGAGAGCAAGGTCACTGAGGTTCATTCTTCCAGATTCAGAGCGTTGGAGGGCCTATCCGAGAACCCGAAATGATCTCCGGCAGACGATATCTGATGGTAATATCAGCGATTTTACCAGCCTACCCATCATCCACCCCTGACTACAGTCTAATGAAGCTGCGACTGGATTGTCAAGAATGGCAATAACCGCAGATTTATTATATTATAGATGTGTGAGTTAGAAACCTGAAGCCGTCTATATAAAGGAGGCTTAATATGGTTAGCAACTGTCCCGGTCAGGATTCGAGAAAGCTGCGTGTATCTATGCACAAGTGCCCCAACTGTAGCAACGAGGTTGAGATATTCTCCGATGAACTGAGAATCAAGTGCCGGAAGTGCGGAGAGATCGTTCACCGTGAGAAAGTACCTTCCTGTATCGATTGGTGCGCTTCAGCCCGTCAATGTCTGGAGGAGGAAAGGTGGCAGGAACTAAACAAGGCAACCGGGGGATCAGAGTAGCGACGCGGGCAGAATGTCCGGACTTGTTATCTGATCAATAAGATAACAAATGAGCCTTCTCTGCCCGAACTATGAGAACAGATGACGCCACGATGAAGGAAGAAGGGGCGAAGCTGGTGGTTCGGGTTCAGCCTGACGCCAGCCGCAATAAGGTGCTCGGATTTGAGCAAGGGGTATTATCAATGAGAATCGTGGCCCCGCCAGTACGCGGTAAGGCCAATCAAGAACTGGTCAAGTACCTGGCCGATGTTTTGGGCATAGCCAAAAGCAATCTCGTTATCCAAAAAGGGACCACTTCCAGAAAGAAGCTCCTGAGCATCAGGGGTTTAAGTCAGGGCAGAGCCACGGAAATAATCGGTGACTGGCTGGAACAACAAAGTACCTAACCCAATTCGTAACCGAACCAAATAACGGATCAGTCATAAAGAACCCAAGTTCCCCATCGCCAAGCGGATGCTCCCAGCTTCCGGCCGTACCACAACCGGATGAATAACGCTATAATTAGACAAATCAAGTAGTAGACCCGGAAGAGAATGCTGTCCATAAAAAGGCCTCCCTACTAGAACTTCTAGATTAGAGCTTGCTTTGCCTAATTCGCCTGAGTCCGAGGCTCATACTGACGATGAGNTGTTTGAAGGCAAGATGACCGTAAACCTGGTCCGTGGCCGGGATCACTGCTTACTTGGATTGCCCCGCGGTGACCGGTTACGATTTCCCTGGCGATTGCCAGTCCCAGACCGTAGCCAGTTCTCAAGCCGCCAGCCTGATAAAACCGTTCAAAAACGTAGCCCAATTGCTCGGGTGGTATTCCCGGACCAGTATCGGCAATGGTGATTTCAATAGTACCGACCGACTGGTTGACTGCCAATACCATTACTTCTCCCTTACCGGGAGTATTCTTGATGGNATCATCAAGCAGGTTAGAGAAGACCTGTTCAAGGCGGTCGACGTCACCGAGAACGGGCATAAGGGGTTCAATTTCTGGTTTTAAGATAACCGTTTTTTCCTCCGCCCTTAGACTGAATACGTCCAGACAGTGATAGAGGNGCTCTTTTCCATNTACGATTTCTCTGGCGATTTGCAACTGACCGGACTGCATCCGGGAAAGCNCCAGTAGCTCTTCTACCTGTCTTATCATGCGTTTGGATTCATCTTCTATGATCCGGGCGGCTTTGTGCTGGCTGGCGACATCATTTTCCAGCGCTACAATCTAATATCAATATAAGGGGGCAGTGTTATCCCAGTTTTAAGTAAATGTAAACTCTGTGTAAAAAATGCTTGAGGCCTGAAATGAAGTCCCTCAAGCCCGGAACGCAGGTATTACAAAGGCGTGATCAAAGGAATAATTAGTATCCCACGACGCGATCCCGTGAATAAATAACCGTTAAGCAGGGGAGTCCAAAAGGAACAAAAGGGGCAGCGGACCCACGACCGATAGGACAGTAGCGGGTTAGCACCTGCGACAAACCTGTCAGGCAGGAGCGAGGGCAGCCTGTTAAGAAACTGGAAAAGGAGTGGCAGATATACGGCAAGGACCCCTTTATGGGTTCCAGTGGTTCGGAAAACCCGACTAGGTCAGCGTTTCTCTTTACACTTGCTGACGGGGCGTTGAGGGCCTCTATGAAGAGGAGGTTACTTTTTCAGAGATGCGGCAGTGCCGGAGAACAATATAGAGGCCAAGGCCGTGCTGGTCGTGGGACGACTGAAGCCGACCTTGAAGGTAAGAATGCCAGGTCTACCAACCCTAAGGGGTCTACTGAAGATACAGTGGCCGCTGAGAGAGTGATGTCGGCCTACCTTGGTGGATATACAGCCTACAGCCCTAACTCCGTTTCGGCTCGGCACAATAATGGGACCTATATCGCATCTTTGAGGGCGATTAGGTGGAAATATCGTCTGAGTTTAGTAACGGGGTTGCGGTTGCTATCTGACGATCAGTCTTTTCTCTTCGAGGATTTGCGGAGGAACCGGCTCAGAAATAATCTTCCGGATAGCGTCGAATCGAGAAGGACAGGATTTAAAGCATTCTTCACACTTTATGCATTTCTCCTGGTCGATGATATGGACCAGATTCTTGCCCCCTACAATCGCCTGAACGGGGCATTTCCGAGCACATATCTGACAAGCAGTACACTTGTCCGGATCAATATAGTAAGATACAACTTCGCTAAATAACTGGTCTATTTCCTCACGAGAAAATAGTTTGTCATATTCTTCGGGATCCCGAAGATGAGTCTCCAGTTTGTCTTTTTTCTCTACCTTAATGTAGGGGACCAGCTTCACGATCCTCTCGAGTTCTGACTTTAATTCATCGTGGCCTATTCCTTCACTCTCGCCCAGTGGTCCTATCTCTCCAATCTTATTGCTAAACCCGTTAACGACTTCGGCAAAAAGATTTCCCTCACCGGAAGACATGAATTCAATTCTTAATCTCTCCGGGTTCAGCCCAATGTGCTCCATTATTCTTTTGCAAAGAAGCACCATATTCAGCGCATCGTAATTTCCCTCGGTAGTGTAGTTACATTCATTAAGACGACAACCACCAATGAATACCCCATCGGCTCCATTCAAGAAAGCCTGAATTACAAATTCGAGGTCGACTCTTCCGGTGCACATCACCCGTATGAGCTTAATATCGGTGGTATATTGCAGTCTGGAAACTCCAGCCAGGTCAGCAGCCCCGTATCCTCACCAATGGCAGACGAACCCAAGTATTCCCGGCTTATAACCAAGCGCTGTACTCATTCTGGGCTCCTTTCTTCATGAATAGTCCCCTCATTGTTCACTTCAAGACGGTTGCGTGTTGGGGAAAGGCCGTCTGAATTTGGCTTAAAAGCTCTTCATCGGTGAAGTGCTTAAGTGAAATAGCCCTTGTCGGGCATTTCGCGTTGCAGAGACCGTCTCCTTTACAGAGAACGGAGTTAACCACGGCTTTCTTGCCCCGTTTTGTCTCCTGATATTCAATAGCCCCATAAGTACAGGCAAGAATACAGGCCCCACAGGCAATGCACTTACTCTCATCCACCTGGCAAACAGAACCGGAGGCGGTGACCGTATCATGAGAAAGAAGGGTCAGTACCCGGCCAGCGGCTCCACTTGCTTGGCTAATCGTTTCAGCCATATGCTTGGGATAATGAGCCATTCCACAAAGATAAACGCCTTCGGCAGCAAATTCAACCGGCTTTAATTTGACATGCGCTTCTTTAAAGAAATCATCCGGGTCCAGGGTCACTTTGAACAAACCGGCTATTTCCCTGGCCCCTGCCGAGGGAATAACGGCGGCAGCCAAAATAAGGCAATCTGCATCCAGGGCAATCGTCTTACCCAGGATGGGATCGGGCAGGGTAATTCTGAGGAAAGGGCGACCAGCCTCCTCGACAGGCTCCACCAGGGGTTTGTCATCCGGCTCATAGCGGATGAAGGTTATGCCCTGATTTGCCGCTTCACGGTAGTAATCCTCTNTGAAGCCATAGGTTCTCATATCCCGATATATAATATAGATATCCATCTCAGGATTAAGTTCTTTTAGTTTCAACGCGTTCTTGACAGACTCGCTACAGCATATCCGGCTGCAATAATTTCTGTCTTCATTTCTGCAGCCGACGCATTGGATCATTACCAGGCTCCGAGCATTGATCAAACTGTCTTCTCCGGCAGTGATTTTCTCTTCTAACTCAAGGTGGGTCAACACCCGATTATCATTCCCGTAAAGGTACTCGGTAGGTGTATGCACATCAGCACCGATGGCGATGACGGCTGCTCCATGTTCGATCTCGGTAGTCCCTGTTTTAGACCTTACTGTGGTCACGAAGTTCCCAACGTAACCGGCAGCCTCGGTGATTTCAGCTTCGGTAAATACGTTTATCGAAGGGTGCCGGTAAACCCGCCCTACAAGATCGCTCAAATGGGCTTGAACATCCATCCCCTCCAATGTATGACGTATCTTGCGGGCCAATCCTCCCAGGTCTGTGTCCTTTTCCACTAGGTGAACCTCATGCCCCTGCTCGGCTATCTCCAGAGCGCAGGTCATGCCGGCCAAGCCTCCCCCAACAACCAGGGCCGCCTTGTTTACCGGTAGATCAAATTCCTGTAACGACTCCAAATGGCGAGCTCGGGCCACGGACATCGCAATTATTTCCTTAGCCTTCTGAGTAGCATCTTCCTGTTCTTTGGAGTGGACCCAGGAGCAATGCTCTCTGATATTGGCCATATCAAGGTAGTAGGGATTAATGCCCGCCTCGCGGAGTGTGTCNCGGAACAAGGGCTCCAGTGTCCTGGGAGAACAGGCAGCAACGACCACGCGATTTAGTCCTTTTTCCTTTATCATTTCGGTTATGTCTCCGGCACTATTGGTGGCACAAGAAAACAACTGCTCTTGAGCGAGAATAACGTTATCCAGAGTGGAGGCAAACTCAACTGCCGAAGGAACATTCACCACTCTCCCGATATTGGCCCCGCAGTGACAAACAAAGACACCTATCTTTGGCTCTTCTTCAACGACATCCCTTTCCAGGGGATAGTTCCTCTCTCGGCTCAACTTGCCCCGTCTGTANTCAAGGAACTTGCCGCACTGGGAGGCGGTTCCACTGGCGGAGAAAACCGACTCAGGAATGTCCATGGGGCCCCGGAAGGCCCCGCCAACGAAAATCCCGGGTCGGGTGGTTTCCAAAGGATTAACGACATTTGTTTTACAGAATCNGTGAGAATTAAGTTCAAGGCCAANCTTATCAGCCAGGTCTCCCNCGCCCGCCGGTGGGTTCAAGCCGACGGATAGAACCACCATATCGAATTCTTCCTCTTTCACGCCATCGTCAGGGGTGGAGTACCGTATGGTTAGGTTCTTGCTCTCCGGCAATTCCTTGCCAACTGATACGTAGCTCCTGATAAATCGGACACCGGAAAGTTTGCTGGCTTTTTCGTAGTACCGCTCAAAATCTTTACCGAAGGAACGAATATCGTTATGGAATACGGTGCATTCTGCCTCCGTGTCATGTTCTTTGGTTATGATAACTTGCTTCTGCGTGTAGGTGCAGCAGACGGAAGAACAATAGCTGTTACCACCGGGGATAACCTGTCTGGAGCCGACGCACTGAAGCCAGGCTATCTTTTTAGGATGCTGTCCGTCATAAGGGCGCCTTATCTCACCTTCGTAGGGTCCGGTAGCGCACAACAGCCGTTCGTATTCCAAACTGGTTACCACGTTCTCGAACGTTCCGTAGCCAAATTCGTTACGGATTTTGGGATCAAACGGCTCAAGTCCGGGAGACAGAATTATGGCCCCGACATTTATTTCAACCTTCTTGGCCGTCTGATTAAAATCTATGGCGTTGTTCTCACATACTCCCTGACAAAGACGGCATTTCTTGTCCTTAAGGTAGAGACAGGTTTCAGGGTCGATATAGGTATTACGAGGGATTGCTTGAGCGAAGTAGATATGAATGGCTTTGTTGTCCGAAATACCCTGATTAAACTGGTCAGGGTATTTGGCCGGACAGTATTCTACACAGGTAGTGCAACCCCTGCATTTATCTTCAATGATGTATCTGGGCTTTCTAACCAGTGTGACATTGAAGTCTCCTGCCACGCCCTCTACCCGATCAACTTCAGTATAACTCATCAACTCTATATTGGGATGCCGGTCGATCTCGACCAGTTTGGGTGAGAGTATTCACATGGAGCAGTCATTGGTAGGAAAGGTCTTGTCAAGTTGGGCCATATGGCCGCCAAGTGCCGGGAGTCTGTCAACCAGGTATACCTTAAAACCGGCATTGGCAAGATCAAGGGAGGATTGAATACCGCTGACTCCACCCCCAACGACCATTACATCTCCAAAATTACCGTCTCCGGGGGTTTTGGGCAACAGTTGTTGAACTTCTTCATTTAGCAACAGATCTTTCCCCATTGTTCTAACTCCTTTCTCCCACCACGACGTCTAGTCTGCCTGTGCCATTCTGGCAACGGCCCCCGCTATTTTTTCCAACCCATACTGATCTACCAGCGACTCCAGACCTATCTCCATTTTGTCCGGTTTCTCTTCTTCCTCCCCCTCCTCTTCTCTTTCTTCATAGGTCAGGGCGTCACTCAAGCACCACTGGACGCACATCGGCTCTTCCAGGGTGGGATCGTCTTCACAAGTATCGCATTTAAGAGGCAAGCCGGAATCAGGTTCTTTGAAAAGATCTCTGGAAGGGCAAGAAGAACGGCAAAAAGCGCATTCGTCATGTTCTTTACCATCAATCACATATTTGTTTCGGCTACTGCATTCAGCAGTAGAAATATCACCGGCGAGGACAGGAACGAATATGTCTTTCAACGGCTCATGAATCACCTTGATACGGGACTTGGCCGGATCATTGCTGCTGTATTGGGGCGTGGCGTGGAACATAGAACAGGCCACCTCACAGGCCCGGCAGCCATTGCACTTATCAACGTCAATCTTGATTACTTTTATTTTCTTCTTTTTATTTTCGGTGGTCTTGTTTTCAGTAGTCAAAGGTCAATCCTTCACATCTTTTCTTATTTAATCTTTGCTTTGGCTGATTTCTTTCCTGAAGAAGTAGGCCCGTTTTCCGTCAGGATACCCCTTTCCACGAAGTCCTGGCTAATGTAATTCAAATCCAATTCCTCCAATGACTCTTTGGTTGGGATGCCATCGTTGTTCCAGCCTTTGAATCTGTAGTATGTATCCAGGAGCTCGGTTTCAAGCTCAGGGTATCTTCTTCTCCAATGGTCCTCGGGAGGCTTCTCGTCACTTCTTCTCATGCCTCTTCTTATGTTAACCGCCCTGAGAAGGGTGCGGTTCCTCCTGGCTATTTTCGTTAGTCCATNTTCATCAAGCTCCATCCCGGTCGCCGCCGAGATCAAANNCGGAAAATTATGTATGTGATAGGGAGGCTTCAGGGGAAACGATGACAAACCGGCGCACACACCGACAGCATCATCAATGTAATGCATCTTCTCCTGCCAGTCGACAATTTCACAGGTGGCTTCGACGGTCGGATAATAGGGATTCGAGTTATCTCCCCGTGGATCCCAGTCCAGAAAATATTGCTTGAACTTGTCATCAGGAACCTGGAACCAATCTTTTACAAANTCTTCCCTGTCTTCTCTCTCAGCAAGAGGGATCTGGGGGAACTGCCCTTCAATCTGAGTGATGTTTATTTTCTCGCCAGTAGCGTACATCAGAAAATAAACGGGATTCAGCATGCCCAGCTTGAGAGGCAACTGCTCATGTTTCTTGATAGTATTATGGTCATATTCTTCAGCCCCGTTACCAATCTGGCGGGCGGCGTGATATACGCCATTGGCGAGGACATCTCCTATGCCCTCTCGCCGAACAATTCTGTCAAGTAGCCAGAAGAATCTGCCCTCGTTATCGGCCGGCATCCCCGGAAAATCNTTATCGGTCAAAATACCGGCTTCATAAAGCTCAAGAGCAAAGGCCATAACCTGGGGTGTCGTGAATCCGTCTACACCATATTCCGTAGCACGCTGAGCGATTCTAAAACCAAAATCCAGATCTGACATGGCCGCCATTGTATAAGTAAGTTTGGTGTAGCATTTCATCATGTATTTTGAAATCCCAGGGTAGGAAATTAACGCCCCGCATTCCATAGGGCAGTTGTAGCAACTCAGTAACCGCGTCCGAACACTTTCCTGAGTCTTCCTCCATTCTTCCTCGACTTCCTTGGTCCAGAAATCTTTTCTGCGATGGCGAGCATTCCCCCAGGTAAAGCTAGTGGTGTGCCATTCTTCGTCATAGATTGCCATCTCCTGGGGCGATCCAAGGCCGGCCAAGATGGGGGGAACCCCTTTGATCGGGTTTTCACCGCGCCATTCGATGTATTCCAGCACTTCCTGGCACATTTTGAAGAATTCGGCCGGTCGGGCAGTATTAACGCCCTTTGTTCCGCGAACAGCTATCGCCTTTACCCCTTTATCACCCATGACGGCCCCTATCCCCAAACGGCTGGCACTTGACCTACCCTGCTCGATGGAGGCAAAGGAGACCTTGTTTTCGCCGGCCAGGCCGATAGTGGCCAACTGGGCTTTGGGCTCTTTCAATTCCTCGCGGATGAGCTCAGCGGTTTCTTGAGAACCTTTACCCTTCAAATGAGAAGCATCGCGTATCTCTACTTTGTCATTGTTGATCCATATGTAAATCAGGTCCGGGGATTTGCCGCTNAAGATCAATTTGTCATAGCCGGCAAACTTTAGTTCCGGGGCCCAAAATCCTCCCATCATTGAATATGCCATGAGGGATGTCTGAGGAGAAAAGGTGGAAACAATGGTACGGTTGGCCCCGGGAGCCGGAGTGCCACACAANAGCCCGGTACCGAATATCAGGAGATTATCAGGAGAAAAGGGGTCAGTGTCAGCGGGAACTCTATCCCATAATATCTTGGCGTTGGTACCTAATCCCCCAAGATAAAGCCCGGTCAATTTCGGATCAGTAGCTACCCGAACGATATTTCCCCGANTTAAGTCGATTTCTAAATTGTAGCCTGTCTCCGCATACCTCATTTTCCCCCCCCTTTGGTCTAGTAAGCTTTTAGTATTGAATCAAAGTATTTTTCCGCCTTTTCGGCCAGAATATCGTGATACTCATTAAACATGGAGCTGGCCTGAAAACGCAACCAGTCCTCAGGCAGTAACTCTTCCGGTAAATCAGGGTCAAAGTAAGGCAGCCGACGGTATTCGTGCATCAGCTTGAATCTCTCGGTAAAAAACTGNCTCGGGTCGATATCCCCGCCATTCTCAATCCGTCCCCGGTGCTCATCCAATCGGGCGCGATGCTGGCTGATGAAACCGGCATAGCCCTTATGGATGCGGTCAAGATCCCAGCAGCGTGAGATAACAGTTTTTGGATCGCCGCAACCGAGGTGCTTAGCCTGAAAGATCTGCACATACTCCTTGATTCTCAGTTTCTGCGCCAAGCCTTCGACCTCATCGCTCAAGTCATGGGGTGAGACCCAGGTAGCTGTGCTCAGAGGTCCGTAGCCCAACCAGGTCAACTGTTGGCGCAGGTTATCTCTGG
Organism: Dehalococcoidales bacterium; assembly: GCA_002685815.1. Taxonomy (GTDB): domain Bacteria; phylum Chloroflexota; class Dehalococcoidia; order Dehalococcoidales; family UBA2162. Next base: position 12,411 of record NYYM01000071.1, read on the forward strand.
CTTCGCGTTTTTCCTCAGGTACAAAATATACAACAACACTCCAGCAGCCATCCCAGCCACCACTCTTTCGCTCAAATATCCGCCGGTACCCCTCGTCCAGCAAGGCCATGCCTTCCTCNGTCAGCGAGTAATAACTCTTCCGGCCATCCTGNCTTGCTTTAAGCAGTCCGGCCCGGCACATTCTTAATACGGCCGACCTGACGGACTGCTCGGAAAGGTCAAAATTACTCAACAGCTTGACAAGGCTGCCAATTCCAATTTCAACCCCTCTATAGAGTACGTAATCACCGTAGAGGGTCAGCATTGCTGCTCTGGGACGAAACATCAGCATTCCGCTTATTCATTATTGCGTTTGTTCCACGCTATATCAATGTTATTGCTTTTCCGATGATTTGTCAAGCCTGTAAAAACCTCATTTAACCGTATTATCACACGAAGTGTACCGCCTAAACAAGCTTCGGGTTTAAGACTGTTCAGTAGTTCTCCAACAGAATATTTGAACGGAAGCTAGGCAGATGGGGCTAAAGTCGTTATACTGAAAGAAGAACGGAAAGGCCCGCAGTTTGCAAGGGAGAGAAAAAATGGAGGATGNAGCGGAGAGATTCCCCGTATTACGGATTACTAAGGAAGGCAGGAGCAACCCCGAACTGGAAGTGGCCAAGGAATTTCTTTTTACCATCTTCCTGAATGACCGGGAGTTGGCGACGCTCATTTGTTCACCAAAGAATCTGCAGTATCTGGCGGTCGGCTTCCTTGCCTCCGAAGGCCTGCTCGGGGGNAANGACAAAATCAAGAAGATGGAANTCGATGATTGGATGGGCGTCGCCCGCATGGAGATTAAGGGAGTCAACATGATTGACGATGGCTTCTTTGCCAAGCGACTGCTGGCCTCTGGTTGCGGGGGGGCNGCTACTTTTTACAGCAATGCCGATGCAANCACACCGGAGATAAAGTCCGCAATGAAGATATCCCCCGGCGAGGTTTTTGCCCTAGTGAGCGAATTTCAACACCGTTCTCAGCTTTACCTGTCAACTCACGGTGTCCACAGTGCTGCCCTGGCCGATGGAAAAGAGATAATAGTCTTCAGTGAGGATATCGGCAGACACAACGCCATTGACAAAATCTTCGGCAANTGCCTGTTGGAGGACATCACGACTAACGACCGNCTGATCATAACCAGTGGCAGAATAACTTCAGAGATTTTGCATAAGGTGGCGAAGAGAGGTATCCCCACAATTATTTCAATATCGGCCCCTACCAGCCTGGGTTTGCTAACAGCCGACAAGCTGGGCATTACTCTGATCGGCTCCGTAAGAGCAAAGAGTATGAATATCTACACAAATAATTGGAGAGTGAAATAACGGACAATCAGAATCTGGCCCTGATGAAGGCGGCGATAATACCAATAATGTCGTTATTCTACCTCACTCATGCCGGACAAAAACTCTTTGACATGAGGAAGTACAAGGTCGCTCCGTTGAAAAGCTTCTACGTGGTCAAGCTCTGGTAGAGAAACAAATCTGGCACCGGGGATAAGATCAGCGGATTTCTGGGCCGTCGAAAACCAAGGGTCGCCTTCTCCGGCAAAAAGCAGACAAGGCACTCCAATATTTGGTAAGACTTCTCCTGCTTTTAGGCTGACTATACTCTGGGACGCACGGACATAAACGAGAAACACCAGTGCGTCATTGGCCAACAAAATGGCCTTTCGGTCCGGGGAGAGGGTCACGCCCGTTCTTTTCTCCCTGACGGCGGCAATGAACTCCATAGGTTTGTCAGGGGCTACTTTTATGGCAGTCTCGAGGTCCCGCTGAGTTTGAATGGCATTACCGTCTTCCTTCTCTTCTGTTCCCGTGATGGGGTAGCCCATGCCTCCGAGTATCAGGTAGCTGAAGCGGTTTGGGGCGTGAACAGGGATTCGGAACCCAACCCTTCCGCCCATCGAATAGCCAAAATAGCCCGTTCTGGCAATGCCAAGGTCATCAAGCACGGCCACCAGGTCTTCTATCCGGGGCTGGAACCCGTAGGCGACTGGATCATGTGGTTTGTCACTGGACCCGAATCCGCGCATATCGATCAGAATAAGGCGATGGTTCTTGCTCAACTCCTCAACGTAACCCGGAGAACGCCACGAGTCCATACTGCCGCCCATTCCATGCACCAACATAAGAGGAGCGCCCTGCCCTTCTACCTGGTAATGGATTCTCACCCCGTTATTACTGACGTATGGCATATCTTGCTTCTTTACACAACCGGATACTCACCGCCGCGACTCCAAGTCTCTTTTCCTCTCTAGGCCTGCTCCAAAGGCGGTCTAACGTTTGTTACTTTTTTT
>NYYM01000072.1 GCA_002685815.1 Dehalococcoidales bacterium
AGTAAGAGATATGCAGAATGATTATCCCCTTGATAAGATGGCAGGAACAATCAGCTTAATCAAGAAATCGGCCCTCGAGCTAAAAGACCTTTCCTCGGAGTTTGAAGCCGTAAGCTGCAATGTAGACCGGATTCTGGCCAGCGTCAGGATGCTGGAAATCAATGTCTCGGACGTGGCTGATTTGACCGCCAAAGACCGGACGAGCTAGCCCGCGAACACTACCCTGAGACATATCTACCACAAATTTCCCTCTCACTCAGAATCCCGCCTTATCGAAATACCTCGGGAGGAGGCCAAAACGCCAGGGGCAGAAAACAGTGACACCAAGGGGAGTAGGAATGATGGGCTATGTCTCCCGACTGAGTTTGTCAGTAACCTCTCGCCTCAAGGTATTCTTATCCACTTTGTACTCATCGGACACCATCGGAAATTTTGGCAATAGCTCTAATCTTTCCGGTATTTTGAACATGGCTATTTTTTGTTCCTTGAGAAACAGCACCATCTCTTCAAAGGTTAATGTCTCTCCCTCTGCCGCTATCACGTAGGCACAGACCCTTTCCCCCATTATGGGGTCAGGCATGGCCACTACGGCTGAATCCAGCACTTTGGGGTGCTTCATCAGCAGGGCTTCAATCTCAGGCGGATAGATATTCTGCCCCCCCCTGATAATCACGTCTTTCTTTCGCCCCACGATAACCAGGTCTCCCCTCCCGTCAACAAGACCGAGATCCCCTATTGAAGCCCATCCGCCCTCGCCCCAGATTTCCCGGTTAGTTTGATCATCCTGGTAATATCCCAACGACGCGAAAAGACATCTAGCTTTAATCTCACCCACCTTACCGCTCTCCATCTCTCTGCCGTCATCATCGGTTATCTTAATCTCCACCCCGTAGATTGGTTTCCCGGCCGTGTTCATTCTCACCTCGAACGGGTCATCCAGACTGACGGATGTTATGTTACCAAGCTCCATACTGCCATAATTATTCAAAACAATACCNCCCATTTTTTCCTCCACCTCGGCCATCAGAGAAGGTGGGAGGAAAGCTCCGGCTGATCGCCAGATGCGCATCAACTCCAGGTCAAATGGTTTGGTCCGGGCTTCTTCCAGCATCATCGCCAGCTGGGTAGGAACCAGGCAAGCGACGGTAATATTTCTCTCCTCTATCAGATCCAGAGCGTGTTTTGGCCCTGACCAGGGCAGCATGAAGATTCCAGCCCCCGCCCAGGGTGCGCTGAAGTAGACCGGCAGATTCGGCCCTCGAGCTGCNGGGGCCACCGCTGCCACTTTATCGTCCACCGTTAAGCGCAGGCTCTCCATGTAGAACTTACCCGGCCCGGAACAAACGTCCGGAGAATACGTCAGCAGCTTGGGCAGACCGCTTGAACCACTAGTAAGGCCGATGAAAGAAAGCTCTCCTCCCCGGTACCTTATATCCTCAAAATAGTCATCTGGATACTTGTGCCCCAAAGGTCGCGTGGCTAAATCTTCGATACGAGTCCAACCCTCGAGGGCAATCTTGCCGACCACAAAAAGATGCTTCAGGGCAGGAAGATCGGGACAAAGCCCTTCAATCATCTCGACATAGTTGAAGCTCCTGTGCTCTGCCGGGACAACCACTCCAACCGCCTTAGTCTTACCCAGGATATANTCCATTTCCGACCGGCGCATGTTACCAGTTACAGGCACGCAGCGTATCCCCGCCTTCTCGCAAACAACCCGAAGCAGATGAAGTTCGATGCTGTTGGGCAGTTGCACGACGATCGTCTCTCCCCGTTTGATGCCCAATTCCAGTAGACGAATCGCCACTCTGTCAATCCACACTCCCGCTTCGCTCCAGGTAAGGGAACTCTCCGCGTCCTCTATTGCCATCCTCTCGGGGAATTTTGAGGCATTTCTGTCCCACATATCAGAGACAGCCAACCCTCCCGTATACTTGCTAATCTCACCTGGCTTGCCATAGATATGATCAGTCATCGTTGAATCGCCCCTCCCGGTCAATAAAAGGACCAACCTTTATATGCTGTTTTCGTGCACCATTTTAGCATCAATAATAGCTGAGGTGAAAATTATGGGAATGCCCGCGGCANTCGGGTAGACGGCCCCTTCCTTATCTTTCGGACTTCCCTCTGCGTTTCATCTCTCAGTCTGAAGGCGCGCCTCATCGATAAGTAGTGAACTTGTGNCTGCCTGATACCCGGACTTTCATTTTCCGGGANCCTNCTGTATGATGTTAATCACTAAACCATGGGAAAGCGGACAGCTATGGTCAAAACAACCCCGACCAAGGGCGCGGAAAGTCTAACCGAGATCACCGTGCTCAACCCCATTGGAGCCCACCCGATACACCACCTCTTTGCCAAACGCCTTGGCAACCTGGACGGCAAAGTTATTGCCCAATTGGCGGCCGACCCCGTCAAGTGGCAGCCTCACCGCACCTTCCCCCTCATTGAAGATGAGATAAAGAAGAGGTACCCCACCGCCACTTTTATCCCTTATGCCGACTTCCCTCAGGGAACCGATATCGGCAATGAAGAGGTAGCGGTTGCCGTCAAGGCGAGGGGAGCCGACGCCTGCATCATCGGCAACGCGGCCTGAGGATCGTGCACAACAGCCAGCGGCGTAGCCGCTGCCGGATTAAAGAAATTAGGCATTCCCACGGCCATAATTCAGCGCAGGGAACTGATGCCCGCCGCCCTCACTTCCCTTATGGGACAAGGTCTACCGCCCGAAGTACCCTGGGTTGTCTTCGAGTATCCCTTGTTCCTGGTCAACAGTGACCTGACGCCCCTCAGTCAAAAAATGGACCAGGTTATCGACCGCCTCCTTTCATGGGAACCCCGGACCAAAACTACCGGGACCATCATCCAGGACCCGGCTACCGTTTCGGGACGGGACTACGAAGAAACCTACCGGAACGTCCAATCATTGTTTCTACGCAACAAATGGGGAGACGGCACGTCTATTACTCCCCCCACCACCAACCATGTCAACTGGGTGCTGTCGGGTACCGACCACGAATCAACGGAGACGGTCGGTGGAGGTAGTGGGGCCATCATGCCCAAGGGCGGAATCCTTACCTATGAAGTGCTTGCCACCTGTCTGGCTATGGCCGGAGGAAGGCCCGAACACCTGCCAGTGCTGGCTGCCGCCTGTGAGAGTATCATTTCCACCGACAATCTTATGTTCACCAGTTCCATGTCGGCTTACCCCGGGATCCTGGTCAACGGCCCGGTAGCAAAACAAATTCGGCTCAGTTCGGGCTTTGGCCTGTTTGGGCCTGACCCGGTACGTCCCGCCGGCACCGTTATCGGTCTGGCTCTCTGGTTCGTTCTCCAAAATGTCGGCGGCCTCACTTCGGGCATGGGCACTATCGCCCAGTATGGAGAGATGAGACACGGCTGTCTTTGTTTCGCTGAAAACGAGGATGCCCTTCCCTCAGGATGGACCAGCTACGCTGAAGATCACTACGGCCGCTCTCGGGGAAGCAATAGCCTTACTTTCTTTCAGATTCGGGGTGGGGGCGTCAGGGGATTTACCCACTGGGGCGCGGGAAGCGAGCCGTCTTTCGAGATAGAAATGCTGGAGAGCTTTCACCGAGCAGCCAGCGTCATCAAGACTACGCCGACTTCAGGCGTACCCTCTGACCTCGCGGGAATTCAAGGAATGCTGTTATACCCTGCGCTGGTTTGCAACAACATGGCCGGCATTGGCTGGGATAAGGAAAAAATCAAGAAGCATCTGTCCGAAGAATTGTTCTATCTCCTGGATGAGGTCAAACACCGCTCCGGCATCCTCAGGGCTGTCGAAGAGAAAGGCCTTGACATAGATAATTTGCCTCAGCGATTCTCCCTCTATACCGACCCAGAGCGTATTCGTTTGGTCGTAGCCGGAGGTGACCATCCTTCGCGAGCAATGTGGCTACCCAACCTCATTGAAGGGGGGAACCTGGAGATTGAGTTACCCCGGAACTGGGCTGACCTGCTCAGCGAGGCGGAAAATGACCTGGGGGCAGCCCCGCTTGATTACTAAGCGCGATGAGAACGGCCCCTTGCAGACTCTCATCGTTGTTTCTAGCGACGATGAGTGCCCACCATCGAGGAAGGAAATAGACAATGGATTATACCACTCTCGGCCGCACAGGATTGGCGGTATCTTCAATGGGTCTTGGCTGTGGAGGCCCCAGCCGTATCGGTCAGACAACCGGGAACACTGAGGTTGAATCCGTCGCCATTATCCGACGGGCCTTGGGCTCCGGGATTAACGTCATCGATACGGCCGAGGGATACGGTACTGAGGAAATCATAGGCAAAGCCATAAAAGATTTTGACCGGAGTTCCCTGGTGCTGTCAACCAAAAAGACGGCGTCCGAGCGTATCACTCCCCGGCAGCTGGAAGAAAGCCTAGAACAGAGCTTGAGACGTCTCGGGACTGAATACCTTGATATCTACTATCTTCATGGAGTGCTTCCCCGGGATTACGACTATCTTGTATCAGAAATCGGTCCCTCGCTCCAGGAGATGCGCCGACAGGGCAAGATACGCTTCATCGGGATTACGGAAATGTTCAACGATGACCCGCAACACACCATGCTGCACCGGGCTCTCCAGGATGACATTTGGGATGTTATGATGGTCGGCTTCAACATGCTCAACCAATCGGCCAATGCCGGTCTCTTTACCGCCACTACGGAAAAGAACATCGGCATCGTGGTTATGTTTGCTGTCCGTATGGCGTTCAGCCGGCCGGATCGGCTCCGGCAGATAATTGAGGATCTGATTGAAAAGAAGCAGGTCGACCCTCAAGACATCAACCTTGGTGACCCTCTCAGTTTTCTGGTTCATGATGGTGGGGCCATAAATCTGACAGACGCCGCCTATCGTTTCTGCCGTTATGAACCGGGGACGCAGGTCATTCTTTCTGGAACAGGCAACCCGGCTCACCTGGATGAAAATATCGCGTCTTTTTCCCGTCCACCCCTTCCCTCGGACGACCTGATAAAACTCAAAAGCATATTTCAGAACGTTGATTCTGTTACAGGCCAATAATGTTTTATACTGAACACACTTAGAAAGGAGGAGACTGAAATGGCTGGCCTTTTCGACCCGATAGAAATAAAAAGACTCACTCTCAAGAACCGCCTCGTCATGCCGCCGATGGCGACCGGCATGGCCCTCGAAGATGGGGAGGTTACCGACAGGCACCTCAAGCACTATGCGGCCCGGGCCCAGGGAGGCGTGGGACTCATAATCATCGAACATACCTATGTTGTCGAGGAAGGAAAACTATCCAAGGGCCAAACCGGCATTTATAACGACAAGCTAATTCCTGGTCTCAAAAGGCTGGCCCAGTCTATCCATGATGAAGGGGCAAAAGTGGTCATTCAGCTAAACCATGGTGGCGCTAAAATTCCCCGCAACACGACGGGAAACCAACCATCCGGCCCCTGGGACATTATGCTTCCTAACGCCATTGAGGCCCCCAGACCGCTGGGTATTCCTGAAATCAAGGCTCTGGTCGTAAAATTCGGCCAGGCCGCCTATCGGGCGATGGAGGCCGGCTTTGATTCGGTGGAGTTGCACGGTGCTCACGGCTTTCTGCTGAGCCAGTTCCTTTCGCCCTATACCAACCGGCGCCCCGACGAATACGGTGGTGATTTTTCAGGCAGACTTGCCTTTGCTATGGAAGTGATTAAGGAAGTCAAGACCAACCTGGGAGAAAATGCCCCTCTGTTTCTCCGNTTTGGGGCTGATGATATGATNGAAGGAGGCCTCACCAGTGAAGACGGAAAACAGGCCGCCCGCCANCTTGAGCAGGCCGGTGTGGATGTTTTCAACGTCTCGGGAGGCATCGGCGGGGACGGCCAGAGGTCCCAATCCCAGCAGGGATACTATGTTCCTCTGGCTACGGGCATTAAGGAAACGGTTAAAGTTCCCGTTATCGGCGTCGGTAACATTACCGAACCGGAATATGCCGATAGCATTGTTCGGGATCAAAAAGTAGACTTGGTTGCTTTTGGACGTCTCTTGCTCTCAACCCCGGATTTCCCTAAACAGGCGGCCGAAAAACTGGGCGTAAAACTATGAAATTAGAAGAGACCACCAAGGTCAGGCATGATACTTTGCTGGGCTGGGTTCCGCTATTGACACCATATTGTATTGGTATATACTTAGGATAACACTAAGATAGGAGATATTGCTTTGGACGTTGAAATCCGCTATTGCGACGAGTGAAACTACCTGCCGTACTCTGCCAGGCTGGCAGAGGAAATCGATACTGCCTATGGCGTGAAGGCCGATCTCACTCCTCTTTACGACGGTCAAGGGACTTTGGAAATAATCGTAGACGGCGAAGTGGTGTTTTCCACCGAAACCACAGAACGCTTTCCTGAAGAGGGCGAAGTAGTTGAATTGGTGAAACCGTTTTCTGCTCCCTCTTCCAACTCCTGACCAGATAATCGGCCGAGGGCTATTCTTCTTCGACCCCCAGCCGGTTCTACTTCAGGATGGGGAATATCCTGACACTGGTATTATGCGCCCCGTGAAATACCGCTGCCATGATCTTTCGCTCTCCCAAACAGTAATCTGAGATTTCGTCTCTGCCATTTACTTAGGGGGCAACCCTGTCGGAAATCCCCCCTCAGGCATTCTCTGAGGCAGGATTATGCCACTCTCCTAACGAATACTCAAGCCCCTGGCATGTCCCCACCAAGACCTCCACCGCCACACTCAGGTCTAATTAGAGTTTGCCCGAGACACTTTGAACAAGGCCTGTTTGCTATCTCTAATCTCACTGGATATAATATACAACATGCAATCGGGTTTCCCACGGGCCCGGCTTCAGTCTAACTATGAACTACCAGAGAATTCCGCTCGATACATTGTAATCAAGAGCCGCCCAGAGTCAGTTCAATCGGGGTTCTTGATGGCCGGAGGTTGTAACGTGTCCTTTGACCTTATTGAAGAAATAATCCATCCCCGTTCGATTGCCGTCGTTGGGGCCACTCTGGCTAGAGGCTTCGGAGGCGGAGGATTTGTTGAATCTCTGCTAGAATTTGATTTCAAAGGGGGCCTATATCCTATAAACCCCAAACACTCGGAAATAATGGGTCTGGCAGCCTATCCCTCGCTCAAAGAGATACCGGAGCCGGTTGATTATGTAATCTCATGTGTGCCGGCAGTAGCAGTGCCGGCACTGCTGGAAGATGCCGCCAACAAGGGGGTAAAGACAGTTCACCTGTTTACGGCCCGCTTGAGTGAGACCGGACGACCCGAGGCCGTTGACCTGGAACAAAGCATACTCAAGCTCGCCCAGGGACACGGTATTCGTCTCATCGGACCCAACTGCATGGGCATCTATTATCCTTTATGGGGAATGGCTTTTCACGCCGATTTCCCTAAGGAGTCTGGGGCTGCCGGGCTAGTCTGCCAGAGCGGAATGATCTCCCGAGAAATTATCCAGGGGTCAGCACAACGAGGCGTGTATTTCAGTAAATGTTTCAGCTACGGTAACGCCGTTGATCTTAACGAATCTGACTTCCTGGAGTATCTTGCCCATGACAGGGATACCAGGGTGATTATGATGTATATTGAGGGAGTCAGGCAGGGGCGGAAATTCTTTGACACCTTGAAGCGGGCAGCCGCTCTCAAGCCGGTCGTTATTCTAAAAGGGGGAATGGCTGAGGCCGGAGCCAGGGCCACCGCTTCTCACACTGCCTCTCTGGCCGGTTCCTATCAGACCTGGAAAGCGATGGTCGATCAGGCTGGAGCTGTCTCGGCAGACAGTCTTGAGGAACTAATCGACCTGGCAGCATCGTTCTATTTTCTGCCTCCCGTGAAGGGACGGCGGGTAGGTGTGATCGGGGGAACGGGCGGTTCCAGCGTGCTGGCGGCTGACAAATGCGAGCAAGCCGGCCTTGAAGTAATCCCCTTTCCCCCGGAATTCAGAGAGAAGTTGAAGACCCAGGGTGTTTCAGTCTGGGACTGGCTCAGCAATCCGGTTGACTCTTCAATACGTGAGGATGACAGCTTTTCGATTGGTCTACTGCTGGAGATGATGGCACAGGACTCCCATTTTGATCTGCTTATCACCATGACGGGAATGGGACGATTCGGAGCAGAACCGGGGGTAGCGTATGAAGATTATCTCAAGCAGCAGTACCGGCTTGACGCGTGCAAGGATAAACCCTTTCTCACCGTTGTGCCTGACAGAAGCCCTGGCATCAAGGACTTGAACAACCGGACCTCAAAGGTAACCGCTGAGGTGAGAACTGCTCTTATCAACCTCAAGATACCTTTCTACCCCACTATTGCCCGG
>NYYM01000073.1 GCA_002685815.1 Dehalococcoidales bacterium
GCTTCACGCCCTTTCACCCTTAGCGCCTCCATTATCCCCGTACTGGTAGGGTCGGCTCTAGCTTTCCGCCAGGAACAATTCAATCTCTTTCTCTTTACGCTAGTAATGATTGCCAGCTTACTTGTTCAGATAGGGGCTAATCTGGTAGACGAATATTCAGACCACGCCCGTCCAGAAAGAAACGAGAAATTGATAGCTCCATATAAGGTCATTGCTCTTGGTCTTCTGTCAAGCCGAGCTATAAAATGGGGTGCGGCAGTTTGCTTCGGCACGGCTACTGCCATTGGCCTATTCCTGATAAGCATTACCGGCTGGCCACTTTTGGTGATATGTTTGGTGAGCGTAGCGGTAGCCTATTTCCACGCCGCTGGTTCCAAATCACTTAGCTCAATCGGATTAGGACATCCGTTGGTTTTCATTTTCATGGGTCCGGTGATGGTCATTGGCTCGTATTACGTCCAGACACTTACCTTTACATCTGAGGTCCTGTGGATTTCTCTCTCAATTGGGTGCACGGTTACAGCCATACTGGTAGCCAACGACCTCCGTGATATGGAGGAAGATATTAATGTCGGTAAGATAACACTGGTGACACTCTTCGGCCGCCTCTTCGGACGCTGGGAATGGACAATATTGGTAATAGCAGCATTTCTAATTATGATAACGCTGGCAGCAACTGTTAGAACTCCATTAATTCTGCTGTCCTTGCTCGCGTTAATCCAAGTAACTAGAGCATCTAAGACAATATGGCGGGCCAGAGAGCGGACGGAACTTGCTCTGGCGTTACGTGCTACATCAAGACTCCATGGGGAACTCGGTCTTCTGCTATCGGCAGGAGTAGTACTGAGCCGTTTTATCACTCTATAAAAAGAGAGGGATGTGTTTTTATGCCCAATATAAGTGACAAAACAAAAGCTCAAAGTGTTGCCGCAATGTTTGTCCGCATCTCAAAGCGATATGACTTAATGAACGCAATTATGACCGGTGGGGCACACAACCGCTGGCGACGTCTAGCAGCCGAAATTAAGATTGAACCAAAGAAAGTCCCTTTCATTGAAGCTCGAGGGTTCTTGTGCCATGAGCTAATGTATCTTCTAGGAGGCAATATTGAGTTTGTTGAAACCGCATGGAACGAGTTCATATAACTGGTAAGATTCTTACCGCCACGCGTCTATGCTGTAGATGGGGTTAGAGCCAAAGCGACGGCCCATGAGTATCATGGAACATTCTTCCTCCCCTCCCCCGACAATTATGCAGTAGTCAGAGGGAGAGTCTCCCCCAGCCGACACCATATAGTCATCGTTCAGCTCTTTCCAGTGTTTCCCAGAGGTTCTTTCTATCCCCATCCAACCATTTGTAGGAAAATCATTCGTCCCGCGCAGTCTGTAATCTCCCAGCGGTTCAAAGCTTCTCTTCCAGAGCCACTCGTACACTTCCTCTTTAGACTTAAAGCCTATTTCATAGAGGTGTTGAGCCATCTCGGGGATCAGGATCAGTGTCTTACTTCCCTCTCGCCAAGCCCAGAGGCCCGCCCTTGCGTAGAATTCCAGGAAGTTATGCGGGCCGGACACGCCTTTAACATCAAGGTTCCTCGCTATGCCCCCGTGACCACTCTTTTGCAGTGACCGGTACACACCCGGGGCGTGCGGGGTGGTCAGCATATCACTCCCCTGCATGACCATTACAACGCTCTCTTCATTACTGAAGCCATTCTCTTCGTTCACCCCCTTCCAACCTGGAGGCAGGGCGTCTACATTCTCGGTAAAGCAGGTGCCCCCCGTATTAAAGGGATTGCCAATGCTACCCATGCGGGTTACGCCCGGGACAGCGCCACCGAGGTTAATCGCCATCAGTTGATAAGCTCGACCGATAGGCATACTGGCCGGGCTCCCTGGGTTAAGCATACCGCAGCCACTGTTCATCCCTATCTCTTTGGCGATGGGACCGCTGATGCAGACCCATTGGCTGGCGTTGCCGGTTGTGCTGGTGCCACAACCTGATTCAGCAATAGCAAGCACCACGGGCAGATGCTCCGACTTGCAGCCGGCCATTACGGCATTAATGGCCACCTGTTCCACAGTAGCCCTTCTCCAAATTGAGGGCTGGAACGGCACCGCGGCCCCCTTCTCCCTTATCTCTCCTATACCAATATGGCGTTCCACCCTCTGCGATTGTCCGTCAGACTGGTAAGTTATCAGTTCGTCCGGTTTATGGCTGGTACCTGTCAGCATCTCGCGCACTCGTTCTTCGGTTGGTACTATTATCGGCAGGCCGTCCGTGTATACGCAGAGAGGAGCATTTACTGGCGAGGGAATCCACTTTGTCTGCTGATAAAAGGTCTGCCCTTCGTCAAGGGTGCCTTCAAAGAGTACCCTGTTTTGCGGTGGCTCCCACTTGCCGCTTCCCTTTTCTTCTTCGGTCAAGGGTTGAGTCAAGGCTTCAAACACGGGCTCAATCCAGTTGTCGACATCCTCCGGTCCGGGCAGCGTGCGCGAAGCGTGCACATATCGTATCTTGGGGACACCCTGTGCCAGCGCCCACTCCTCTACCATATTCACTTGGTCTGCCAAATCAATCAGCACCGTTGGAATGCCCGATTTTTCAAGATATGCTAAGTAAGGCAACTGCCTCCACACGGCCCCGCTTCACCAGCACACCCCCAGCACCACACCATCAGTGGTTTTCATCTCCTCATCCGACAAAGTGAGCGGATTAATGCCATATGTCTTCTTCACCGTCCAGTTCACATTAGGATAATCGGCCTTCATCCGTTTTTCCAGAGGTATGGTGATGTCCGGCTCACCGGTAATACTGAAATGGATAGTCTTACCATTAAGACTGCTAAGACGTGGTGCCAGAGGAGACGTGTCCACTGGAATCTGGACTGCAACGGGATTTAGGCATTTATAGACCTTATCTTTCTCCGCCATTTTATCCTCCTTCTGTTTTGGGTCTATCCTGTCAATTTGGATTTGACTATAGCCCTTTGCCAGCGTTTTGTCAAGGCAAAAAGGGCCATTTCAGTTTCGTATTATAAACAGGAAGGGGCTGGTAGATCAAGATTCTCCAGCCCATTCTTTGAACTCGACTGCGTTTCTACGATGTCAAACTTGTAGCCCATCTCCTTCTACCGCATCCAGCGGAATGTCCGCCTAGTTACGACTGGCGATGGCTTCTCTCAGCGCGTTTTCAATTATCGTTAAGTATCCCTTGCTGCTCGATGAGAGAGCCGTATCCTCACCTGACCCCGAGGTGATTCTTAAGTAATATTTCGCTTTGGGTGCCCGTGCCGCGAAGACGCCTATCGCAACCATGACCAGCCCTGAGATGGCTAGCGCATCTAACTGATAAAACCCTCCGACGAGTAGAAAGAATGATCCGATACTGGCGACCCAGATACCAGGTGCCCGTTTTGCCGGTTTCTCTCCTATCCTGATTGAAGAGATACTTTCCGGAGAATAAGTAGCTGATCCGAGAATTGCCTTCGTTCCTGTGATACTCACTCCCTTTTCATCTGAATAGTATGTGCGCTCATTGTCCATAACTTTCTCCCGCCATCATGACGATTGTGTCGGGTATTCTACTCAAATCCTAGCCCAATGCCAGATATAACATAATGGTGGATTTGTGTCAACTGTCAACAATGAGGTTATGTTCGTATTAATTGTTGGTTCGCATTATTGTTGCTGATTCTAGAAAACGTTGATAATATCTCTTCTCCAAACTACTATTACACTCAGATGAAGAGGACGATATTGGCCGTATTACTCTACTCCCTGATAGTCTCGTTTGGTTGCGCTCTTTGGTCACCTGCAGTGAAACCACCTCCCTCTCCCTTATCGGGTGCCGCGGCTGAGAATATGACTACGACCTCTGAGGAATCTGTGCCCGAACCTTCCGAGGCTACGGCTCCCTTAACGTCTGAACCAGAAACTACTCCACCGGTAGATGAAACGACAGCTGGACCGTCTTCGAATGAGCTCATAATCCACTTCATAGACGTGCAACAGGGAGATGCAACCCTTTCTCACTTCCGGACCTCACGTATCTCCTTGTACATCTAACATCAGAGTGCCTAATATAGTCTGTATGAGGCGCGCGGTTAGCCACGTTTTCCAAGTTAGCCCGGGGAGTTATTGTGATTGATGATAGTGTCCCATATGTAATTAGGCTGGCTCATGTTGACAATCCTTCAGTAGACAACTAAACTCGTGTTCATAAACCCCTGACAAGTTCCAATATGATGCATTCTGTCTCTTCAAACTGGGACTGTTCTTGAAGAAGGAGTCATTTTGCCCAAGAGAATTAGATTCCCCAAGAGAATTAGATTCCCCAAGATATATATTGGTTGGGGATTAGTTGCTGCCGGCAGTTTTCTCAATTTCTGGGGATTTGGCTACCGGGTTTTCGGACTATCTGCCCTCTTTAAACCTTTATCAGAAGAATTGGGTATGAATCGAGCCGCCACCTCAGTTGTCAGCAGTATCGGTCGAGTTGGCGGGAGTTTTGAAGGCTTGCTGGTTGGATGGCTGGCTGATCGGATCGGACCGAGGCGGGTAATTTATTTCGGGATTTGCCTTCTTGGGTTCGGCTTGATGGCGATGAACTATGTTAATTCGACGTGGGGATTCTATCTGATCTGGGGAGTTGTGATGGGACTGGGCTTCAGTGCCTCCTCAGGCGTACCGATGAACACAGCTATCACCAACTGGTTTGTCAAGAAACGGGGGCTAGCCTTCGGCATAAGGATGATGCTTTCCGGGGCCTTTACCCTGCCCATCATCACCTGGCTCATTACCAGCTATGGATGGCGAACGGCCTGCGTCGTCGGCGGAGTGGTAATGCTGATTGTTGGATTAATTCTCACCAAGCTCTTTGTCAGAGACCATCGACCTGAATACTACGGACTACTCCCTGATGGCGCTTCAGTTGATGCAGAGTTGAAAGAAAATACAGATCAAATGATCGAAAGGGGTGTCGAATATGCTGCCGAAGTTGAAGAGATAGAGTTTTCCTTCAAACAGGCAGTGGGAACGCCCAGCTATTGGATGCTGATTCTTTCTCAAATTGGCCCAGGCATAACACTGAATTCGCTATTGCTGCATTTCATTCCTATGCTGACCGATATGGGGATGAGCCCAACCAGAGCAGCAGCAACCGTGACAATCGCCAGCTTGTCCAGTCCCGTGTCAAGGTTCCTTAGTGGCTTTCTGGCCGATCGTGTGAGCAAACAGCACATGCGGTTCGTTCTGGGCGGATCGTTTCTCTTGCAGGCGACCGGGATTGGCCTGTTTGTCTTAAACCAGACTATGGCTATGGTATATCCGTTCCTTGTTCTATATTTCGCTACTCTCTCGATAAATCTGATAATGCAGCCATTGATCGCGGGTCGCTACTTCGGGCGCAAGGCTATCGGTTCCATCCGGGGCTCTTCTATGGTAGTTGCCATGCCACTCGGAATAATGGCCCCCGTTTATCTTGGATGGGTATATGACTCCACCGGCAGCTATGAAACCGCCCTCACGGTAATCACGTTACTCCTTGCAGTTTCATCCATCTTCATGTTTCTGGCCCGGCCTCCAAAAGCACCGGCCCAAGCCGCAGATATTCGGACGACTGCCTGAGAACACTTGACGTAATGAGTCTAGCTACGGGTAAAACGATTGCCATCGATCCACCAATATCAAGGGCCAATGGAGAGGATGCCGATCTTGTCGGTCTTACATCCATGATTCTAAGCCTGGTAGTCGGCTTCCTTCAGGGGATTTCCAGTGAGGACATAATGGAAGCTGCCGCAGGCGTAAAACTCCTGTTTCTACCCATAGCAGGTTCAATCGCGGCCTATGAACTGGCGGCGGAAAACTGGCAATGGACAGCATACTGGAGTCCTTTTTACTGGGCATATAAAGCGAACACCATGATACTGTCTAAAACGGCTGACTGGGGAACGGTGCTTCTTTCTACGGCCATGGTAATCGGCTTGTCGTTGATTGTCTACTTCGCATCTCTTCCCAAACTAAGAAAAGGATTGAGTTGACCCGTGTTGGACGGTCGTTATTCTTCAATAGAGAATGGGGATTATTATGGGAATGGGTTATCTGTTGGGAGGAATTGCATGTTTAGTTTACTCGGTTTGCGTTGGGTNCTTTGGAGGAATCAAGAAATCGCCCGGACTACTTAAGCTGGTCAAGATGAAGTTGAACAAAAACATGAGCGATGATGCGGCCGCGAGAACTNCGCTGATATTTGCCGTTGTCTTATTAGCGCTTGGAATATTCTTGTTCGTATCTGGGGCCATGCAGGGCACATCCCAATAAACTACAGAAATTGATACATACATATTCAACAACGAGTGAGGGCTACCAAATGAAAAGTCGCGGTACTTTGGGCATTCTATTGCTGGGTTTGGTTCTAACATCAACCATTGCTTGCAGTGGAGGTGACGAGGACGCTGCCAGCCAGCAACCGACGGTAAGATAGAAGCCACTCTCCAAATGGGACTAACCTTCGGTAGTGGCGGAAGGGTGGACAGGATATATGTCAAAGAAGGTGATCAGGTCAGCAAGGGTGACGTTCTTGCCAGGCTTGACACCAGTACTCTGGAATTGGCTGAAGTTCAGGCCAAGGCAGCCCTGACTCAGGCTAAGGTGGCCCGTACCACGGCAGAAATAGCTGTGATCCAGGCACAGGCTAGCATCACCCAGGCAAAGGCAGGCGTAACCCAGGCAAAGGTTAATTTAACAAATGCTGAAATAGCTCTGGAACTGGNACGAACGGCATATTCCGTCTCAGATATCAGGGCAGCCGAAGCTGGTGTCGATGTCGCCCAAAGAAATTTCGATGAGGCTCTGTGGGTATTCTCCAAGTACGACGCTGGAACCGTTGGATACGAAAAGTACCAGGAGGTAGTGCTTCAGGCTGAGGCTGGACTAAAGGCNGTCAGGGACACCCGGGATGCGATGCTAAGCGGCTTTGATGTAAAAGAGGTAGCCTTAAAGAGGTTGCAGATAGAGGTAGACGGGCAGTCCCTGGAGCTGGCAGAGCAAAATCTGGAGATAGCGGGGCAGCTCATCAGCTTACGCAGAGAATCTGTCGAGCAGGCAGTACAAACGGTAAGCCTAGCCCAACAATCTTTGGCTCTGGCCAGGAAAGCTCTGCAGGAAGGAACAATCGTTGCTCCGTTTGATGGGACGGTTTATAACGTCGGATTGAAGGAAGGAGAGTTCCTTTCACCCGTGACTTTTGCCGGGACACCCGTTGTTAAAATCATCGATTTGAGGCACCTGAAATTAACGGTCAGCGTTGACGAGCTTGATATCGCTAGGGTAAGGACTGGACAGAAAGTCAGGATAAGCGTTGACGCATTGCCGGAGACGGAGCTTGAGGGACGGATTACCTTTATCTCCCTGGTCCCTGGTGAGCCGGTTGGGGTTGTTTTGTTTGAAGACGATGATGAGGTAGAAAGCTATGATGTCAAGATTGATATCGATGTCCCGAGCGACTTACCGATCAGGTCCGGAATGAACGCCACAGTCGAAATAATCGTTGAGAAAGAATAAGTCGGTCAGTTTAAACACATCGGCAAGTGAAGCGAAAGATCTGGTGAAGTACTTCAAATATCGCTACCTCCTGAATTATCAGTACTGAACTACGATATATGCTGTTTGTGGATGTATCTATCTATCTATCTATCTATGCGCACCACTGTGAGAGTAATACCTTCTATGAGAGCGGGCCGGAAAGGCTTCCTGGCACCGGACTGTCGCCGTGAGCCCCGTTTTTCTCTTATCCGGAGGTCAGTTCCTTCACCTTCGCGGCGAAGGCGGGAAAGGTCTGTTTCCAGTCGCCCACTATTCCGTAGTCGGCCATCTTGAAGATATTTGCCTCGGGGTCCTTGTTGAAGGCCACGATGGCCTTGGCCCCGGAGCAACCGGCCATGTGCTGGCTGGCCCCTGAGATTCCTACAGCTAGGTAAAGGTCTGGGGCGATAATCTTGCCCGTCAGCCCTACCTGGGCGTTTTCTATTATCCAGTTGTTGTCGCAGGCGGGTCGGCTGGCCCCCACGGCCCCTTTTAGTAATTTGGCCAGTTCTTCCAATTGGGCAAAACCTTCCGGCCCGCCCACGCCTCTACCACCGGCGATTACCACCGGAGCGTCCTCCAGTCTTATCCCTTCTACTTCCTCTTTGACCTTCTCCAGCACTTTGGTTGCTATCGGCGAGGCATCCAGGCCGGATTCAATGGTGACCACTTCTCCGCTTCTTGAATCGTCTCTCACTGCTGCTGTCACCGCCTTGGTTCTGACCGTAGCTATCTGGGGATCGGACTCGCAGGCGTAGACGGCCTGGGCGTTTCCTCCGTAGACGGGCTTGGTCTGCAGTAGCCGCTTTGAATCGGAGTCAATCTCCAGGGCTGTACAGTCCAGGGTGGCCGCTGTCTCCAGCCTGAAGGCCAGCCTGGGTGCCAGGTCACGCCCGATAGTGGTTTGACCTAGCAAAACAATCTGGGGAGCCACCTGCTTAACTACCTTCTCCATCACTGATACGTAGGTATCCGTCTGGTAGTCCGTAAGCAACGCGTCGTCGACTACGTACACTTTATTGGCCCCCAAGGTAATCGCTTCCTGGGCCAGACTGCTTACACCACTGCCTGTCAGTACGGCGCTTAATTCCTCTCCCAGGTCATTGGCCAGCTTTCGGCCGCAGCCCAGCAGTTCTGTTGTTATCGCGTTCAGTTTCCCCTCCGCCACCTCACCGTAAACCATCACACCCTTGTTGTCGGACATAAACACTTACCTCCTTCATTGACATAACGTGAAAAACAATTCATGGGACTAACCAGGCACGAATTGTTTGCTATTTGTTACAACACTTTAATTTCCCTCAGCCTCAAAGCCAGGTTGACCCCGGCTTCTTCCGGACTCTCTCCTTCTATGAGTTCGCACTCGCCTTCCTTGACCGGCTGGAAAAGTTTGACCAGCTTGGCCTTCCTTCCCTCTGCCCCGATCTGGGAAGCGTCGACTCCTATGTCGCCGGGGCCCCAAACAGCCGGCTCCTTCCGCTTGGCCGCCATAATCCCCTTAATAGCCGGGTAGCGGGGTTCCCCAAGCTCATTGCTGACTGAAACCAGGGCCGGCAGCGATACCTCGACCACCTCATACCCGTCAGCCGTTACCCGCTCTATCTTAGCTTTACCATCGCCGATTTCTATTTTCTTGGCCAGGGTTACACTCGGTATCCCCAGTAGCTCGGCGATACCTGAACCTACCTGTCCCCCGTCCCAGTCGGCGGACTGCCGTCCGCACAGGATGAGGTCATATTCGCCTATCTTCTTAATGGCCATCGCTAGAGCATAAGCTATTGAGTAGCTGTCACCCTCGGCAAAGGCCTCGTCCTCCAGCAGGACAAGCTCATCGGCTCCCATGGCCAGCGGCTTTTTCACTACATCGCGTTGCAAGTTGGGTCCCAGACTCAAGGCCGTGATTTTCCCACCCTGGGCGTCTCTGACCCTTAAAGCTGCCTCTACCGCGTTCTCATCAAAGGGGCTGATCACCGGCGGCACTCCCGCTGGTGGTGTCACCTTGTTGGAAGCGGTATCGACCTTAAAACTCGCCGGTGGCGCCTCAGGGTCAATCACCTGCTTACAACAGACAATCATGTTTACTGCCAATCGTCTCCTCCTCTTCGTGACTCAGTCTATATTTTGTGGGTTCAACCCAAGCGATTACTTTATCACTTAATAAGGCCTGCGTCAAGGTGCTGATGGGCCGTTTACGGTTCGATCGTCAGCTTGACCACCCGGTCGATTCTGCTCAGGTCCGGTGCCAGTTCCAGCCCGGCCGAGGGGAACAGTCCGCCCAGAAAATCACTCACCGCTTCCCCCTGCCCCTGCCCGATTTCAAGCAACAGGCAGCCCCTGGGGCGGAGCTTTCCGGCTATCTGCCGGCACAGCCTCTGAATCTTGTCCAGGCCGTCCTCACCACCGTTCAGGGCCAGGCGGGGCTCGAAGCTCTCCATATCCATTCGGGCCAAATCTGATTCCTTGACGTAAGGCAGATTGGCCACTATTAAGTCGACTGGCTCGCTTACCG
Organism: Dehalococcoidales bacterium; assembly: GCA_002685815.1. Classification (GTDB taxonomy): domain Bacteria; phylum Chloroflexota; class Dehalococcoidia; order Dehalococcoidales; family UBA2162. Next base: position 10,090 of record NYYM01000073.1, read on the forward strand.
GGTCAAGCAGGTCGCCTTCCAGCAAACAGACCCTGTTCTCCACCCCGTGTTTCAGGCAGTTGAATGAAGCCACCTTCAGAGCCGAGTCTGATATATCGGTGGCGTAGATTCTAGCCTGGGGTAGCTTTGTGGCTAGGCTGATGGCAATAGCGCCCGATCCGGTTCCAATTTCTGCGATGCTAGCTCGAGGGTGGTTCTGGGCCATTTCGAGGGCCTTCTCTACCAGCAGTTCACTCTCTGGCCGGGGGATAAGGACACTCGAATCGACATAGAAATCAAGCCCGAAGAACTCGCGGTGTCCTGTCAGGTAAGCGGTGGGTTCTCGCTTAAGGCGGCGTTCCACCAGGCGCCAGAATTCCCGACTTTGGTCGGAACTAAGCTCACCGTCTAGTCCCAGGTACAACTGGACCCGGTCTATTTTCAGGGTATGCCTTAGCAGAAGTCCGGATTCCAGCGGGGAGTCTTCAATATGGTTGGCGGCCAGAATTTCACTGGCCTGGCTCAGAGCCTGTTTTATGGTCAAACCGGTTGCTCCTGTAGTTGCCTTGCCTGATCATCGGTGGCCAGCGCATCGATAAGCTGGTCAAAATCTCCTTCCAGGACTTTGGTTAGGTTACGCAGGGTTAGACCGATGCGGTGATCGGTAACCCGGTCCTGGGGGAAATTGTAGGTTCGTATCTTTTCCGAGCGGTCGCCACTGCCCACCTGGGAGCGGCGTTGCGTGGTCATTTCCTCTTCCTTTTTGCGTCGTTCGATGTCCAGTAACCGGGCTCGAAGCACCGCCATCGCCTTCGTCTTGTTCCTCAGTTGCGACCTTTCGTCCTGGCAGATGCTTACTATGCCGGTTGGAANGTGGGTAATGCGCACGGCAGTAGCCACCTTGTTTACATTTTGACCCCCGGCCCCACCGCTGTGGAAGATATCAATTCTTAGATCATTGGGATTAACCTCTATCTCTACCTCGTCAGCTTCGGGAAGAACCGCTACCGTGGTTGTTGAGGTATGAACCCTCCCCGAAGATTCGGTTACCGGTACTCGTTGCACCCGGTGGACCCCCATTTCATATTTCAGCCTGCTGAAAGCTCCCTTACCCTTAATCTCAAGGATAATTTCCTTAAAACCGCCGATACCGCTCTCATTTGCGTTGATAATATCCACTTCCCAATTCTTGGCCTGAGCGTACCGGCTGTACATGCGAAAAAGGTCGGCCGCAAACAGCCCGGCCTCATTACCTCCCGCCCCGGCCCGGATTTCCATAATGATGTCCCTGTTATCGTTATCGTCCTTGGGCAGGAGCGCCAGTTTCAGATCTTCGAGCATATTCTCCATCAGCGACTCGAGAACGCCCGCTTCCTGCTTGACCAGCTCGGTCATTTCTTCGTCCAGATCTTCATTCAGCATCGCTTTCGTTTCTGCCAATAACCTGGAGGTGGCTTTATATTCCCCGTACCTTGTTGCTACGTTTTCGATACCGGCTCTCTCCTGGGCAAGTTTCTGTAGCTGCTTGGGGTCGGTGGCCACCTCAAGGGTAGCGATCTGCTCCTCGATCTCCCGGTAACGTTCATATATTTGCTCTAAACGCTCTATCATGACTTATCTTTCCTTCGGACTGGCGCTGGCTTCTCCTGAGACCTTTTCGTAGGCCATTTTCACTTCCTCGACGGAGGTTTCATCCTCAAGGGTAGTTAGGTCACCCAGGTTCTGCCCCGAGGCTACCGCTTTGAGGACACGGCGCATAATCTTGCCGCTCCTTGTCTTGGGTATGGACTTCACAAAGTATATTTCATCCGGCGCGGCGATGGGCCCGATGGTTTTGCGTAGGTGACCGGTGATTTCCTTCTTCAGGGCCTGGGATGGCTCCCGTTTTTCTTTGAGGGTGATAAAAAGCACCAGGGTGCCCCCTTTTACCTCGTCCGGCTTGCTGGCTACGGCCACTTCGGCTACCGAGGAGTGGGTTATCACCGCATTCTCTATTTCAGCCGTTCCAATCCGGTGTCCGGCTATCTTAAGTACCTCGTCTGCCCTGCCCAACATCCAGAAATAACCGTCTTCGTCCCGCATGGCGAAATCTCCGGTATAATATGAGCCAGGGAAACGTGACCAGAATGCCTCTTTGTACCGCTCCGGGTCACCGTATATGCCGTGCAGCATTCCGGGCCAGGGTTTCCTGATAGTCAGGAAACCCTGGCCCGGTGACACCTCTTTGCCATCGGCATCGACTATCAAAGCATCGATACCGGGAAGGGGCAGGGTTGCCGATCCTGGCTTCAGTGGCATTGTCTCGATGCCCGGGGTAGCCGATATCATGATCCCTCCGGTCTCAGTCTGCCACCAGGTATCGACAATAGGGCTCTTCCCCTTGCCGATATTCTCGTAATACCAACGCCACACCTCCGGGTTTATCGGTTCGCCCACACTACCAAGCAGCTCCAGACTGGAGAGGTCATGCTTTTCTAACCACTCCTCTCCCGAGCGCATAAACATACGGATTGCCGTCGGGGAGGTATAGAAGATGGTAACTCCGTATTTTTCGATAATATCCCACCACCTGTCTATCTCCGGGTAGTCAGGAGTTCCTTCGTACAGGACAATAGATGCTCCGTGAGAAAGCGGGGCATAGACTATGTAACTGTGGCCCGTTACCCATCCGATATCGGCAGTGCACCAGAAGACCGAATCGTCCTTAATATCAAACACCCACTGGAAGGCCGAGTGATTATAGACCAGGTAGCCCCCGGTGCCGTGAACAATACCCTTTGGCTTCCCCGTGGTCCCTGACGTATAAAGAATGTACAGTGGATGCGTAGCTTCGACTGGCTCTGGTCTGACATATTTTTCGGCCTCGGCCAACATCGAAGAAAGCCATGAATCTCGCCCCTCGGTCCAGGGGACTTCTTTGCCCGTCCTCTTAACCACCAGCACTTTCTCCACACAGGAGCATAGTTTTACGGCCTCATCGGTAATCTCTTTAAGGGGGATTATTTTGCCCCGGCGGTAGCCTCCGTCAGTTGTAACAATCAGCTTTGCTTCAACATTGTTAACCCGATCGCTCATCGCCTGGGCGCTGAATCCGGAAAAAACTACCGTGTGCACTGCCCCGATCCGCCCACAAGCCAGCATCATGATGGGCAGCTCAGGAATCATCGGCATGTAGAGAGCTACCTTGTCTCCTTTGCCGATGCCGAGATTCTTTAGCACTGAGGCAAAGCGATTGACATCATTGAAGAGGGTGGTATAGCTGAGTACCCTGGTTTCTCCGTTTTCTCCCTCCCAGTAAATGGCTACCTTGTTCTTCCGC
>NYYM01000074.1 GCA_002685815.1 Dehalococcoidales bacterium
GATTCCGGTCATTGCGCCCCGTTTCCTGATGAACCACCTGACTACTGTGGATAAGGGAACCACATCCGAAGCGCTTAAACCAATGCCGATAACGATGAAAAAGAGGTAAATCTGCCAGATATTGCCGGCTTGGGACATTAGTATGTGGCCGGCCCCGAAGAACAATGCCGAAGCAGTTATTACTTTCCTGGGCCCAAACCTGTCCGTCAGCAGACCCATAACCACGGACATAAAGCCCATGACCAGGAAGGCCAGAGAAGACGCACCTGACAGTAAGGCTCTTGTCGGACCAAACTCGTCCAGTAATGGTGTGAAAAAGACGCCGAAGCTGTTGAATGCCCCGTGGACTAGCGTCATGATAGAAAATCCAGCGGCAACAATGATATAGCCGTAAAAGATCCCTGGCTTTTCAGCCCTGGTTGGTGGTAATGTTTCTTCTTTGGTCAATACAAACCTTATTGGTGGCTGGCGGCGTACTCGATTCCTTTGCTCAGTACCTTGTTCAGATACTGCCCGGTAGCTGAAGACTTCTCTCGGGATATTTCCTCGGGGGTGCCCGTGGTTACTAGATAGCCGCCATCGTCGCCGGCGCCCGGACCTAGGTCGATGATGTGGTCGGCGGTCTTCATTACATCCAGATGGTGCTCGATGACAATTACCGTGTTACCGACATCAACCAGCCGGTGCAGCACTCTCAGTAGGGCCGCCACGTCATCAAAGGCAAGTCCGGTGGTTGGTTCATCGAGAATGTACAGCGTTTTGCCGGTCGACCGTTTGGACAGTTCGGTTGCCAGTTTTACCCGTTGGGCTTCTCCACCGGAAAGGGTGGGAGCCGGCTGGCCGAGTCGGATATAGCCCAGCCCCACGTCTCTTATCGTCACCAGCTTGTTCTTTACCTTGGGGATATTTTCAAAGAAGGCAAGAGCTTGCTCTATCGTCATATCCAGCACTTCGGCAATATTCTTGCCTCTGAACTTAATTTCGAGAGCTTCACGGTTGTAGCGCTTGCCACGGCACACTTCGCAGGGTACGGTCACATCGGGCAAGAACTGCATCTCTATCTGGATAAACCCTTCCCCGCCGCAGGCTTCACATCGTCCCCCTTTGACGTTAAAAGAGAATCGGCCTGCAGCGTAACCCCTCATTCGGGCTTCGGGCACGGTAGCAAAAAGCTCCCGGATGGGAGTAAAGGTTCCCGTATAGGTAGCCGGATTACTTCGGGGGGTACGACCGATGGGNGATTGGTCCATATCGACTACCTTGTCAATGTGCTCGATACCGCTGATGTCGTCACATTCACCCGGTCTTTCCCGCGATCGATTTAACATCTGGGCTATTTTCCTATACATAATCTCATTGATCAGGCTGCTCTTACCGCTGCCTGAAACCCCGGTTACGCAGACAAACCCACCCAGGGGGACGCGGACGTCTATGTTCTTCAGGTTGTTTTGCCTGGCTCCCTTGATCACTATCTCTTCGCCTGAGCCTTGTCGGCGCTCCTGGGGTATCGGAATTTGCTTTGACAGGCTGAGGTACTGCCCGGTCAGTGAATCCTTTGATTCCATAATATGGTCAATCGTTCCCTTGGCCACAATCTTGCCGCCGTGCTCTCCGGCTCCCGGGCCCATATCTATTATGTGGTCGGCAGCCCGCATCATGGCTTCGTCATGTTCCACGATTAGAACGGTGTTACCTAAATCTCTCAGCCTTTTTAAAGTCTCAATCAGACGGGAGTCATCGGCCGGGTGCAAACCTACCGTCGGCTCATCGCAAATGTAGAGCACGCCCATCAGTCCACTGCCAATCTGAGTGGCCAGGCGGATTCGCTGGGCTTCACCGCCGCTCAGGGTAGCAGAAGGTCGGTCTATAGTGAGGTAGTCCAGCCCCACGTCTTTGAGAAAACCCAAACGGTTTTGAATCTCCTTGAGAACCTGGTGAGCTATTAAGACTTCCCNTTCACTAAGCATTCCGTTACCGATAGTGTCCACCCACGTGAGTGATTTCATGACCGACATGGCGGTGACATTCATAATATTCTTGCCGTCGATGGTCACGGCCAGAGACTCAGGCTTCAGGCGTTTTCCGTGACAGANTGGGCAGGGCGTTAGCATCATGTAGCGCTCGATGTTGGACCGCGAGTTTTCTGATTCCGTATCGCGGTGCTGCCGTTCCATAATCGGGATAACGCCCTCAAAGCCTTCGTAATACCGCCTTACCTTGCCGAAGCGGCGGTAAACCCTCGCCTCGCCACCTTCTCCATATAGCAGCAGGTTAATCTGTTCCGGACTCATCTCTTTCAGCGGTTTGTCCAGTGAAAAGTCGTTGGCTTTGGCCAGAGATTCTACCCGGTAGAGATACCAGGTGTGAAACTGCCAGGGGCGGATTCCGCCCTCCATGACGGACAGGTCCTTGTTCAATACCATTTCCGGATCTATCTCGTGTTTGAACCCCAGGCCGGTGCAGGCGGGACAGGCGCCGTGAGGGCTGTTAAAACTGAAGGTCCGGGGGGCAATCTCACCGAGGCTAATCCCGCAGTAGACGCAGGCAAAATGCTCTGAAAAAATCATTTCTTCACCGTCCACCACGGAAACCAGCACTATCCCGGTTCCGAGTTTAAGGGCGGTCTCTACCGAGTCCGCAATGCGGCCCTGGCCGCCGCTCTCCCCGACTACTAGCCTATCCACTACCACATCGATGGAGTGCTTCTTCTTCTTATCAAGTTGAAACTCTTCGGACAGGTCGCTGATAATCCCGTCGACCCGCACTCTGGAATAGCCGGTCTTCCGCAGATCTTCGAATATGGCTTGATACTCGCCCTTGCGGTCCTTAACCAGCGGCGCCATAATCATAATCCGACTGCCTTCGTTAATATTCTGAATAGCATCGACAATCTGCTGCACCGTCTGGCTGGCTATCTCCCGTCCGCATTTGGGACAGTGGGGGTGGCCGATCCGGGCAAAGAGCAGGCGCAGGTAGTCATAAATCTCTGTCACCGTACCCATGGTGGAACGTGGGTTCCGGCTCGGCCCCTTCTGGTCAATGGAGATGGCCGGACTCAGCCCTTCTATGTAATCAACCTCGGGCTTCTCCATCCGGCCCAGAAACTGGCGGGCATAAGCAGACAGGGACTCCACGTAACGGCGCTGTCCCTCGGCATAAATGGTATCAAAAGCCAGAGAGCTTTTACCNGAGCCGGAGACACCGGTAATGACTACCAGCTTATCGCGAGGGATAGTCACGTCTATATTTTTCAGGTTGTGCTCGCGGGCACCCTTGACGATTATGGAATCTAGCGGCATAACGTTCCCCCCTGGCTTACGGTTTCATTGTAGCACTAGACCCAAAGCCCACTCAAGAGCATGAACGGTTTGGGGTATTGACAATCTTCTGAATAAGCACTAAACTCAAGTCCCAACGTGTCATCAGAACGGCTCTAAAGGGAAGGTCTATATGAACGGCGAGATAGTGGCGGGATTTCCAGATTTGTGGCTCTGGCTGGTGTTTGTCATAATCGGCCTCTTGCTCGTCCTGCTGGAGCTTGTCGTCGGCGTGGAGACTGGCCTTGATCTGGTCTTCATCGGCTCTGCTTTTGTTCTAGGCGGGCTGATAACTTGGCCGTCTAATTCCTGGGTGCTTTCACTCATTGTAACCAGTCTTATCCTCGTCGCCTATCTGGTTATCGGCAGAAGGTATGTCCACCGGTGGACCGTGGTGAAAGGCGAAAGGACCAATATTGATGCCATCNTCGGCAGGCGGGGAGTCGTCCTGAAGAGCATTGCCAGAAACGTCGATGGAAGAGTCAGACTAGGTAATGAGCGCTGGCNGGCCAGAGCGGAAGAAGACATTGGTGAGGGTGACGAAATAGTCGTCACCAACGTCACCGGCAGCACCTTGATAGTCGAAAAACACAAAGGAGGCGGTTGAAAATGAATGCAGGTATTGTAGTCCTCATAATTATTCTGGTACTGGTGGCGCTTGCGCTGGGCAAGTCGATTACTGTCATTCGTCAGGCCGAAAAGGGTATCGTGGAGAGGCTGGGCAAGTACAAAGAGACCCTGGACCCGGGGCTCAAGTTCCTGGTGCCCTTTATGGATTCGTTGGTTTCTAAAATAGACATGCGGGAGACGGTCCTTGATATAGCCCCCCAGCCGGTCATCACCAAGGATAACGTTACCGTAACCGTGGATGCCGTCGTCTACTATTTTGTTACCGACGCCAAGGCCGTCAGGTACGAGGTAGCCAACTTCTTTAATGCCGTCAGCAAGTTGGCCCAGACCAACATCAGAAATGTTGTCGGTGAGATGAGCCTTGATGAATCATTGACTTCAAGGGAACGTATCAATGCTGCTTTGACGACAACCCTCGATGAAGCCACCGATAAGTGGGGAGTGAAAGTAACCAGGGTAGAAGTCAAGGAGATTGAGCCTCCCCGCGACATCTCGGATGCGATGAGCAAGCAGATGAAAGCAGAGAGAGAGAAGCGGGCCACTATCCTGGAAGCGGAGGCTTACCGGGAGAAACAGATACTGGAGGCCGAGGGCGATAAACAGAACGCCATACTGGTGGCTGAAGGCGACCGACAAAAAGAGATACTTACCGCTGAGGGTGACAAGCAAGCAGCGATATTGAGAGCGGAGGGTGAGGCCCAGGCAATCGAGAACGTCTCCAGAGCGGCCGACACCTTTTTTATCGGCAACGCTCAGTTATTCAAACAGCTTGATGTAACCCGAGACTCACTGCAGGACAATACCAAGCTGGTGATGTCCGACCAGTCACGACTCGTTAACGTACTGGGCCTGGCCGAATCTCTCAGGGCTGGACAATCCGATTCGCCGTCGAAGTAACTAACTTCCTGAAACGGCCCGAATCGGGTTGGTGTAAGAGTAGAACGATGAAATGAGGGCACCGGAATTGCTGTCTGTGCAGTGATGGCCGGTGCCCTTTTTGGTTCCTCTCATATAGGCTACAGCCGGGTCAGCAACCCACGAAGCGGTACACAAAACGGGGCGGCAATCCGCTAACTCCCTAGTTGACGTTCTTTCGGAGATTACACCTGATTTTGTTACTGTCCTCGAGTTCAACTATGCAATCTCCTCCGTCATTTATTTGGCCGCACTAAATACAGAAGACCTGGCAGAGGCTATCAGCCAGCTTATCGGCAAGGAAATAAAGGAAAAATCCTCCAAACCTGACCCTTTCGTTTGGGAGCCGGTCTTTGAAAACGACAACATCCCCCGCGGTCTTAACCTGTAACCACCTTCTTCCCGGGGGAAGCTCATTTCTGATGCTGACTGTTGACAGACCCGACTTAACCAGCTAGAGTATCCGTTAAAGAAATTCGAATTTCTATTTTGGGGACAGCTCAATGCAAGACACAGTGGCAAGAAACGGCGTAATTTCGAGCATCATACAGGCGGCTAATCCGGTTTTTATTATTATTGCGGTATTTCTGCCAATCGGCGCCCTGATTTTCGCCTTGAATTTCGGCTCTCTGAAAGTCCTCAACTATGTGCACATCTTGACCGGTGTGCTCTGGACGGGGATTGATTTGTTCATGGGCCTTGTTCTCGGTCCCGTGCTGGGCGGGATGGAACCTCAAGGACGCGCGGACCTATTCAGGCGCCTGATACCAAGGATGACTTTTCTGATGCCGGTGTTGGCGGCAGTGGCGATAACCTCCGGGCTTGAAATGGCTCAACGGCTGGGCTGGTCGCTTACCAGCCCCTGGGTTCTTACCGCCCTCATCATTGCCGGTCTTCTCACCCTTCAGGGGTTCGGATTACTTCTCCCCAATGAGATTCGTATCTTCAAACAGTTGTTGTCCGATACACCCGACATCGATCGAATTTCCCGGCTGGGGATGATGAATGCCAAACTGGCAGGTTTGCAAGGGGTCTTTCAGCTTGCCATTCTAGCTGTTATGGTTATCATAAGATTCGGCTAGGGCATAAAGACCGGTGTTTTCAATCATGAGTATTGATGGTTGGGAGTCCTGAGACAGCCCCTGAAATTTCATTATGGTTGATTCTAGGGTACCAGTCTCTTGCACAATTGGCAAAGCCTTAGAGATTATCTGCACAGCAGTTCAGGAGAAAACAATCACGAGGAGAACCGAGTGGGATGATTGAATTTCAAAAGTCTTCAGAAGGCAAAGCATCGGTCAAAGGTATAATAAATGATCGTAAGGATTCAGGTAAACCACAACGAAAAATTGACGTACTCGGTACCTGAATGTGCAAAACTATTAGGATTAAGCCGGGCCTCTGCTTATGAGGCTGTTCTGAGTGTGGTAACGATTTAATAAATGGCACCACTAATGGGGGTAGGTCAGTTGCCAACACTCCAAAGTGGACCCATCTTTAATCGCGAAACGAAGTCAAAAAGG
>NYYM01000075.1 GCA_002685815.1 Dehalococcoidales bacterium
CAGGTACTGAAATTTAAAAAAGTTACCATTGAAGAAGCTTGGCAGGTTGCCCGACAAAAAAGGGCTGAAATCATCGCCATTAGAGAAAGATTTGGCAAGTCTTAGGCAGGTCTAAATCAGTGCATAGATTTCAAAAGGGGTACGCTATTGCTGAAAAGCAATAGCATATATTTGCTTGTAGATACCATCCTCCCAGGTTCTGGGTAAGTTGTCTACCGTAGTTTCCTGTTTGCACGTTACCCCATCGACGGCGCCGGCTTTTACTATCGAATCGATGATTGATGTGAGGGAAGCAAAATCGGGCATCAGGTTTTTCCCGCATAGAAGAGCAATTAACCCCGTAAGAGCATAACCTGCCCAGTTGCTCACTCCGGCACAGATACAATAGTCTGATTGTATTTTGCAGCTAAGTGCCCCGTGAGGAGCTATGTATTTATCAACCGCCTCACTTACGTTGCCCATACCCAGCTCATTACCGCCATCACCGATACCTATCGTGAGTATTCCTTTACTGGTGCATTTGAGGAAAACATCATCGAGTGGTGCAACATAATCGGAAATGTTAATACCGCGAAAATTGTGATGTAATCCATCTGCTGCCAATCCGGGTCTCTCCAGGGCAATGCAGTGGGTAGTGGTACTACGAATTATTGAGTCAGGATTAATCTTTTCATCGACTGCGAATACCATCAGTTCCGCTTCACAGCCGATTGATTTCATTCCTGCCTTCATAATATCCTCTGCGTATTTATCAGTGAGGATAGTAACCGTTTTCCCCGCTTTACACAGGGCGTCTGCAAGTACTATTACTCCGGGCGGTCCATCGGTTTCGATAGTACCGGCATCCAGGATGTAAAAACCGGTTATAACAAGAATATGCTTGCCACCTGCCAGTGATACTGCCACTGGAAAAAGGCCGCCATTTGTTCCCCATTTGCCCAATCCCCTGGCACCTGGGTCTTGCTGTATAAGAAGCTCTATAGATCTGGCAGACTGTGCGATGGAATCTTGCTTATAGTTAAATTTGATATTCATTGTTTTTTCTATCACCTACAAACATATGTCCGGGGGCATGTGTTATCATAAGGGGTGGTTTGGCAACCATGGCCGCCTTCTGAGGGGTTACTCCACATGCCCAAAAAACAGGAATTTCACCCTCTTTGATAGTAACCCGCTCTCCAAAATCGGGAATATCTATATCGGAAATGCCTATCTCTGCTGGATTCCCCATATGCACTGGTGCTCCATGTACGCTGGGTAACTTTTTAGTTATTTCTGCCGCTTTCCTAGCATTATCAGTAGAAAGTGGACGCATGCTAACCACCATGGGGCAATCGGGGAATCGCCCCGCACCTGCACACTTTATGTTGGTCACATATACGGGAACATTCACGTTTTCTGTTATATGTCTGAGCTCTATGCCAGCTTCCGATAAGGATTGTTCAAAACTAAAGCTACAGCCTAGAAGAAAGAATACATAATTATCGCTCCACAGATTTGAAATATCATCAAGCTCTTCCTTTAGTACTCCGTCCTCATATATCCGGTATTTAGGTAGGTCTGTTCGTATATCTGCTTCATTTGCCAGGAATCTTGTCTTGTAGGCACCTATGTCACCTACCTCCAGAACAGGACATGGCTTTGGATTTCTCTGAGTAAAGACGAGAAAGTCCCATGCCCAGTCCTTATCAAGGATTACTAGGTTTGCCTGCACGTAGCCGAAAGCAAGTCCTGAGGTCGGTTTCTGCCACCTGCCTCCTCGGCATGCCATGCGAACTTCTTTTCCTGTTTTAAACATGCTGATTCCTTAATCTTAGACTGTTATTCCCTTTCACCCAGCATCCGGCAATACCGCCACCGAGAACCTGGATATCAGCATCAATTTCCTGCTCTCCTTCATAAAGTATCGGGTATGGCCACTCAGGCGCGTGACCTTCTTTATGCAGATACTCATGCCACGTAGTCATATCTACCCTCTTAACTCATCTCGTTCTATTTATCACTCATCTTGCAGAGATTGTCAATCAGTTCTAACCTGTCATCTACTGACTGTTGAAGCTCTGCCAAGTCCTTTTCTTTCAAGTGGGAGAACCTGCCCATAAAGTTGGTAAACTCCTCTATCGGCTTTGGCTTGTTCACCTGGTGGGTGAAGCGGAACTTACCATTCTCGGTCTCCCACAGCGGGAAGTAGTTTGTCTCAACCGCCCGGCGTCCTATTTCGATAGTATCCTCGGTCCTGGCTCCCCAGCCGGTGGGGCAAGAGGAAAAAAGGTGAATGTAAGACATGCCATTATTTACGGCCATCGCCTTTTCCAGTTTTGCGGCATAGTCCTCGGGGTAAGACATAACGGCGGTAGCAACGTAGGGGATTTCATGGAAAGCCATGATAAGAGGCATATATTTCGGCGATTGGGGTTTCCCTTGCCATTTACCTCCTACCGGAGTCGTACTGGTTCGGCTCAATTGAGATGTGCTGCCGCTTCTCTGATTACCGGTTGCCTGGTAACCTTCGTTGTCGCTGCAGATAACGATTAAGTTTTCACCTCTCTCCGCGGCGCCAGACAGGGGCTGAAAGCCGACATCGACGGCCGAACCGTCACCGATAAAGACAACCGTTTTAATATCTTTACCGATGTGCCGGTAGTAGCGGCTTACCCCGGTGGCCGTAGAAGGAACATTGGTCATCAGACACATGTAGGTTGGGAGTTTACAGAGAGCTTCGGTACTTACTCCTCTGGTCAGGAACACACTGCAGCCGGGTGCCCCGAAAACGAAGGTATCTTTACCCAGCACCTTGAAAGTAAACCTCATGCCCAGCTCTATGCCGCAGCCGGTGCAGTTGGGGACTCCGGGGCTGAATACATCTTCATCTCTAAAGTAGCTGGTTATGCTGCGGCCCTTCAAAAAGGACAACACCCCGTGTTGACAGGCGCTGAGGCACTTTGGATTGCCGTCACACAGGTCGCATTTGAAAGCCTTTTGCTTGTCCGGGTTGTAGCTCATCGCTCCATAGGGACAGGCTAAGGTGCAGAGTCCGCAACCCAGGCATCTTTCATTATCGATTCTGACAATGCCATCGGTATCGCTCTTTGTTATCGCTCCCGTGATACAAATTGAAGCGCAGGCCGGCTCACTGCACTGGCTGCACCTGGTAACGCTATGGAATTCCATCTCCGGGATATGGATTGCCGTTATTCCGGAGCAGGCTTCCTCCCCGGTTCTCTCGGCAACGCAGGCCTCCTGGCAGGCAGAGCAGTCCGGAGGGCACTTCCCGTATTGAGCCTTCAAAATATCATATAATTCTGGCATCTTANTCTTCCTCTATATTTCCAGAGACACGGTTTCCTTCCTCTCCGCATCGAGCATAAATCGGGCGCTCGTTTCCTTGGGCTTCCGGAGAAGAAGCTCGGCANCTTGCCCCACGTTTATCCTTTTACTGATGAGGTACTGGATAGTCCCCGGAATAACGTCGACATNAATAAAAGCAGCCCCCACGAGCCTGCCGTCTTTCAGGACCAGCTTTCGGTATTGTTTTTTTCTATCATNCCTATCGGTAAGTATCTGTAATCCGTTACCGTCCAGCGTCCCTATAGATAGAGCCCGGTGACCGAATAAGTTCAAGATATTCATAGGCAACCAACCGTCATAATCCGCTTCTTTACCAGCCATGTTACTCCCGGCAATTGTACCCTGGCCCACGGCGCTGGGCAGGATGGGATTCAAGCCGGGGTTGCCGGTAAAGAATTCAGGGGTCTCAGCCACATCGCCGGCGGCATAAATGTCCTCAATGTTGGTTCTCATTCGNCGGTCAACCAGTATACCCCGGTTTACTGCAATGCCAGCCCCGGTGATGAAAGAGGTCCTGGCTTTAACCCCAACACAGGTAACCAGAACATCGGTAATGACAGGATCACCCCGGGAGTTGCTTACTTCTATCTTTCCATCCTTTCGGCTAATCCCTCTCACTGTCCGGCCGGTCAGTAGTCGGACGCCCCGGTCAAGGAAGATACCTTTAATCATCTCTCCTGCTTCCGGGTCAAAATAAAGGGGCAAGAGGCTCGGCTCTTTCTCAATAATGGTAACCCGAAGGCCCCTGTCCACCAGACTAACGGCTACCTCCACACCGACCAGACCGGCACCTAATATGGTAACATCGGTCTTACCGGTCAGCTCGTTAAGGAGCCTCCGGCAATCATCGAGTGTGTGGATACCCAGAAAGTCGTTTCCCTCTAATCCACTTAAGGAAGGTTTGGTCGCCTCAGAACCGGAAGCGATGAGAAGGGTATCATAATTCTCTTTCTCTCCATCCTGGTAAACTACCTGCTTGGTCTCCGGCAGCACCTGGGTAACCTTCCTGCCGCTAACGAAGGCAGCTTTCATCCTGTCAAAGTATTCCTTGTCCCTCATCGGCAGGTCGGACTCGTCTATTTTCCCCGACAGAAAGTAGGGAAGCGCTGAAGGAGAGTAGGGAGAAAAATCCTCCATGGTTACTATTCTTATCTCGTCCTCGGAATTTAGTCGCCTAATCTGCTCCAGGGCGCTCAGGCTAGCTGAACCACAACCTATCATCAGGTGTTTTCGTTTCGCCATAGCTTATCTCTCCCCAATCTACTCCAGAGCCAGCCAGGTGGTCTCTTTACCGGCTTTGCCATCAGCGGCGTCATTTATTAAATCGATAGCTCGTTCGATATGCTCNACGGTAATATCAGCGCCAGCGGCGCCATCGATGAAGCTGAGCAACGGCACCGGCCTTTCCAGGTCACTCATCAGGGTTTTCAATTCGACGAAACAATGGCCGGCGTTCCAGCCGAAAGAAACGTGCCTGTCGATAACCCCGATGGCCTTTTTGCCTCTCAGCGCCTCAACCAGTCTTTCCCTGGGAAAGGGACGGAACATCCTTATCTTGATGAGGCCTACTTTCAGCCCTTCATCACGTTTTTTATCAATGACCACCCGGGCGGTACCGGTGGTGCTCTCCATAGTGACGAGTATTATCTCGGCATCCTCGGTGCGGTGCTCTTCTATCTGTCCGCCGTAACTCCGGCCGAAATGGGCGGCGAACTGCCTGTCTATATCGTCCAGCTTCTGTTTGGCTCTCTGGAGAGCGTTACTGTGCTTTAANCGGTACTCCATGAATAGCCTGTCACCCGGAGCAATCTCGGCGGGAAAAGTGAGCGGCTCTTCAAGATTCAGGGTAACCCGCTTCATATCGTTAAGGGGGGCNAGAAAGGCGTCAACATCCTCTTGTGACGGAATTTCTACTTTTTGAGACAGGTAGGAAAGGTAAAAACCAAGATAGCAGATATTGACAGGAAGCAGGATTTCGGAATCTTCAGCCAGTCGGTAAGCCATAATTATAGAATCCAGAATTTCCTGACAGGACTCTACATATATCTGTATCCAACCCCCGTCCTTGACGCTAAGAGCATCAGAGGTACCGGCAGCCAGGGCCAGAGGTTGGGGTTGTTCTCTCATCGCCAGGGGCATCACTATAGGCAAGCGGCTTCCCGAGGCTGACAGATAGGCGTCAAACATGAACACCAGCCCCATGGAAGAAGTGGCTGTGAAGGTGCGTGCTCCGGCAGCTGAGGCCCCCATTACCACGCTGAGGGCTGAATTCTCCCCTTCTACCTCCACCAGTTCCGCATCCAGCAACCCTTGGGCGCTAAAACGGTAGAGGTTCTCCANCACGGAGGTCGCCGGTGTGATGGGAAAGGCGGCAATAACATCCGGCCGACATAGCGTGACGCCATAGGCTACGGCTCCGTTTCCTTCAAGTACCCTGGTTTCAGCTTCTATAGGAGGCAAAAATCACACCTCCTCCCTGACCATCATAATGGCATCTGAGGGACATTCTTTGGCGCAGATACTGCAACCTTTGCAGTAGTCCAAGTTAGCCACAAAGTAGCCCCTCTTTTCCTCGATGCAGCCGACCGGGCAAAAAATGTAACACCAGCCGCACCGGGAGCACTTATCTGTCTTGGTAACNGGCCTCTGGAAACGCCACTCTCCCGTGGGGAGAATGTGTAATGTTTTAGAATCGGCCCACGGTCCTTCAGTGTTGCTGCTAAATTTTATCATTCTTCCGCCTTAAAGCTAATAATTCTGGCTTCATCNAAGCCTCTCTTCAATGAAGCGGCGTTCTTTTCCAGCATGTCGCCGGTAAAGTGCTGCNCGAGGCCGGCCAGAACAGAATCGAGCTTCACCCATTGCGTGGTCCTGACGAAGACACCCAGCATACAGGTGTTGACTATCGCCCGGCCGATTAGCTCAAGGGCGATACCCGTAGCATCGACAAAGCCGGCAAACTCGACATTCTGGTGCGGTTTTTCAATCTCCAGCCTTACCGTATTCAGGACGGCAATACCGCCCGGTTTTATGCCTCGGAAGGTGTCTGGCTTTATCTGCTTTGCATCTATAATCACCAGGCAGTCCGGCTCGTATACCTGAGTCGTCTCTCTGACTATGTTATCGTCAAAACGGAGAAAGGCGGAAACAGGCGCTCCTCTCCTTTCGGCACCAAACATGGGGAAAGCTGAAACAGACTTCCCTTCAAGTACAAGGGCTTCAGCCAGTATCTCTGAAGCCAAGCGTGCCCCTTGCCCAGCCCTGCCGTGAAACCTGATTTCTTTCAAATCTATCAAACTCCGTCGTCTATGTATGAAGCGCTTATGCCAGTATCACCCATCTTATGAAGGTCTCCATGTCGGCGGTTTTTCGGCCCCGTCATATTCTATCCGCCGGTCAATCTTATAGATTTTAACCGCTGCCGCCGTCTCCTGATTAAAACAGACCGGACAAGCATGTGCAAAATCAGATTCCAGCAGCACATTAAAGTTAGTTCCCTTACCGTAGGCAACGGGTTGTCCTTTAGCCCATCCGCCGGAGCAAGCCGCGATGGCTACCGTTTGAGGGTGCTGTCCCTGCATGGTTTGTAGAAATCCCGTCACCTTGCGCCCGTAACTGGATTCGATACAGATGAGGTCATCGTCTTTTANCCCCCTCTCCGTGGCTGCTTTCGCGTTCATGGTGACATAATAGGTGTACGGATTGAGCTTGCTGGCTTCATCCAGCCAGGGTATCTCCATGGTTCCGGACCCGGCGTGGAGTATATCCCGGTAGGAGAAACAGTAAAGGTCGTACTCCGGACTTATCTCTTTAGCCACCTGTGGCTCAAAGTAGCTTATCAAAGGTGTGAACTGTTCCCAGTCAAGCTCAATTCCAGCCGGTTTTGCATTCTTCATCACGTGAGGCTTTAGCTCAGCCAGGTGCTCTGCGTAGATAGGCACTCGTGCCTTGATGAACGGCCTCCAGTAAGCCTCTTTCACCTGCTTGGGCCAGTGAATGGTGCCGTGTTGCTTAATATACTCTATACCGTGCTCTTCTCCGAAATAGAACTTGAGCACCCGGTCAATCAATTCAGTGTAGGTGATCTTCTCATCCGGTCTTACTATCTCGGTAAGTTTATCTTTATCTATTCCCAAGGCTCCTTTCATAGCTGCGATGTCTCCCCCGACCAATGCTTCACCACCGAAGCTAGAGAAGTAAACGTTATAATACTGGTTTATTTCCTCTCTTATGCCGATCCGGTCAGCCAGGTCCCATAAAATCTCGATTACCTGTCTTCGTTCATACTGGGGTTCGACCACTGGTTGGCGAATAGGGAAGTACCAACCCTCAAGACCTATTGGCCAGGTAAAGAAGGGAGCATGATGCTCAAAAAGCCCCCAACTTTCCAGAGCATGAGTATCAGGAAGGACTATGTCGGCAAAGCTCTCGGTGAACTCATTGTGGATGGTATTAATTGATACTATAAACGGGATTTTCTTAAAGAGGTCAGCCATTATCTCCCGGTTCTGTACGCTGCGGGCAAAGTTGGCTCCGTAGACCAGAGCCATTCTTATCTCATATGGTCGTCCCATATTATCCCAGTACTGCTGAAAGTCCGAAGTCGCTGGGTGAGGGGAAAATGAGGCAGTTGGCACCAGCTCCTTCAGCGTTATGTCAGTGGGAACGCGGGACTNCTCTACCGGCCAGCCTTTATGCTCCATCCAGGTGCCGGTAGTCAGCATGCCCTCCTTGGGATCGGCATAGGGCATAATAACGAATCTTCCGGTCTCCGGGTAGCCCAGACTAACCGGAGGCCAGCCAATGGTGCCACCGGGGACATCCATCGCCCCAACAATGGCATTAAGGAGGCAAACAGCAAAATAAGTATGCCCAGAGTTGGTATGCCCCTGACCGCCACGGAACATAATGGCTGACACCGGACGATAGGGGAGGCTCTCCCCCTGGATTTCAATGGTGCTGCCCACTCTGGCCGCTTGGGCGAACTCGGTGGCAATGCGGCGGATGGTAGCCGCTGGCACGGTGCTGACCTCGGAGGCCACTTCCGAGGTATATTGTTTCAGATGTTCCCGCAGAAGCTGAAACGACGGCTGGCATTTGACCCCATTAACCTCATAGTTTCCNAAGAGGGCTACATCCGTCTCCTCAGCGATGCCGGGATCATCCCAGACCTTGGCTTTGTCTTCCTTTTCATCCCAGAGCATTGGCTTACCGGTTTGCTCCTCTCTAACGTAAAGAAGGTCTGGCCCAACGAGGTAAGGTCCGTTTGTCCTGGTCTTTATAAAGTCGACATCATATATTTCCAACTCGTTCAGAATAATGTTTGCCATCGCNAGGGCTATCACTGCATCGGTACCCGGACGGAGGGACAGCCATTCCGTTGCCTTTCCACCCCCAAAGTTNCATACCGGATCGAAGACGATGTTCTTCATGCTCCCAGNCCTGGCCTCAGCGGCTAGTCTGGCATTGAAGCCAAAGGAGTGGCCTGACCCCGTACCCTTGTTGGAGCCAAACTGAATGACGTAGTTGGTATATTTCCAGTCCGGCACGATAGACCAGGAGGCATGGAATAGTCCAGCTCCCATATGAGAGCCGTTTCCGCAGTGGAGGCCGGCACCGCCAATGTACCAGTTCATGGTACCAAAAATGGCGCCAAAGACGGCAAAACCCAAGGCCAGGTTGGAGGCTGTNCCNGGCGCTGGTGTTCCTCCGTGCATTAGCTCCTTGGGGTTCTCAGAGNGGATTACCTTCAGCCGTTCGGCTATCTCATCCAGGGCTTCATCCCAAGAAATCCTNTGCCACCTGGGGTCTGCGAAGACTCCCTTATCCGGGTTAGTCCTTTTCACCGGATAGTTGATGCGGTTGGGATCGTAAAATGCCTGTATCATAGCCGGTGCTTTAGCACATATCCCTCCCCNTGGGCCAAAATCATTATCAGGCTCACCTTCAACCTCCATTATGATACCGTTGACCCGATGGGCACGGATAGTGCAGGTAGCATAGCAGCCCCCACAGGTCGTCCGCACCCAGCTATCATCCCAAATCTCCGAATGACCCTTTGTTGATATCGCCATATCAAATCTCCCGCTACAGGAAATCTCCTTTAGTCCTATTGTCCGGTCTTTCAGTTGATTTAATGCTTTACTCACATCTGATACCAGAGAAGACCTACTACAATGTGAACATTTGGTACCAGACGGGCATAACCGTCGTCTTTCTCCATAAATCCAGGCGATGATGGGAAGACTATTTGTAACTATTCAAAGCGATTACAGGTATCTCCCCTTAACTTTTGACGAAGTATTGTTTGTCGATGAACTTTGGCTGGTTGTAATGCCTGTAGGGCAGATAAACATCTACGCATAACATGTGGCATTCGAGCTCACAGGTACCGCATTCGGTACATTCGGCGGGGTATGAGATAGTCGGTTTCTTTTCATCNCTATCCCACCCGTAGACATCCTGAGGACAGTAAGTATAGCAGCGGCCGCAGCCATCACATTGTTCGAAATCTATTCTTGGTGGCATCTCTAATCCCTCCAGTACTTCTCAGGCTTCAGAATCGTTGGCTTCAGGTTGGTCTCCCCACTGGTCAGGTCTTTCGTGGCGATGATAGCCTTTGCCCAGTTATCATCATCCCTTTCCGGATACTCATACCTGGCATGCAAGGTAATCATCCGGCTCTCTTTTCTCTCCAAGGCCGCCTTTAAGGTAATCTCTGCAGAGGGAATTAGATTCCGGGCGTGTACCGTATGCATAAGCTCGTGAGGGTTAAGGGCCCAAAGTAAGGGTACATCTCTATCCCTGACCACTTCAAGCCTTTCCANACCGCGCTGAAGAATACCTTCACTTCTGGGATTGGTAAGGTAGTCACCAATAAGCATCCTCAACATATTGGCCATTTCCAGGCCCTTGACACCGTCTTTACGCATCAGCGGGGCACAGACTTTCTCCTTCTCGACTGCTACTTGACTCTCGTTTACAACTGGCTCTTCGGTTGTCTTCACGTACTCAACCGCATCCTTACCGGAACGATGGCCGTGGACGAAAGCTCCCGTGGCACCTCCCCACATGCAGACACCACCTTGGCTATCACCGGCGATGTAAAGACCCCTGACGGAGCTCCGGCACTCTTCATCAATGAGAACACCTCCGAGTCCCTGATAGGCTAACCCCCCTCTTCTGGTAGGACGACCCAACTCGAAAAGGGTTGTCTTGTAGTCGATACCACGCTGCTTATTGAATTTGTAGACTACAGGTCGCTCATTCATCAGGGCAATAATGCCCTCTTTGTGAACGTGTTCTGGTTGGTCGGTTAAGTCTATGTAGACAGGTCCATTCCCCGCCTCGTATTCTTTGATTAAGGTCAAGGGTCTCAGGGTTCGACCCGTCTCACGAATTACTGCCGCCCAGCGTTCGAAAACTCTCTCTCCCTTTGCGTTTACGTAAGGAGTACCACCATGAGCGATGATAAAGCCGCCNGCNGAGAAGGTTAAGGGCTCATTCCTTGCTGTTTCGCCGCCTCCCCTGGTAAACTCCATATTGACGAGTTCAGCGCCAACGTTATAGGCCATAGCGTGTCCATCACCGGNACTTCCTGAGGCTATTATGGTTGCTTTAGCCTTGACCACTATGAAATTACCATTTCTCACATTTAGCCCGGTTGCCCCCACCACTGAGCCATCCTGAGTGAGAAGAGCCGTGCCTATAGTGCGCTCGAAAACTCTCACTCCCCTTTTCCTGACCTGGGCCTCAAGCTTTATCCCCAAATCAGCGCCGCGATAGAAGAGCATCCCCGGAAAAGGTCCGTAAGGGAAAGTTTGGTAGCCTGAATCATAAGGGAGAACGTAATACTTGCCATCCGGCCATCTGACCGGTATTCCGAACTTCTCCAGGTCCAGTACCCGGTCCCAAGTCTCACGGGCAAAACGTTCCATCAAACCCGGTCTGACCAGGCACTCAATGCCCATAATACCGGCCTTTGTTAACTCCTCGACTGAGACTAAGCCTACTTCNGGATTGGCAACGTGGGGGATGTGGTCCAGCCCAGCGTAGGGACCACTTCGGCGTAAAGTGCTTTTTTCCAACAAGGCTACACTGGCCCCACCATCACTGGCAGCAATAGCCGCAAACTTGCCGGCAAGCCCCCCGCCTATAATCAGGACGTCAGCTTCAATTACTTCATCAACCAAATCTTCTAAAGACATTTTAACTACCCCATCCCTTGAGCCCCAGTACTCGCTCCTTGGGAACATTGTATATATAGTGAACAAAGCANCTCTCGGTGCAGAAGACATACTCCTTTCCTCGCAGTTCCTTCTTCACCGGTGCAAACCAGAGCTCATCCCTAATTTCCATATTGCAATATTCACATTGCATGCCTATTATGTTATCTTTTTGGTCTTNGGTCATTAACTATTACTCTTTTCTATTTCCAATCATTTCTGCATCGTGGAATTTAAGTTTAGGCCTCTTTTGGGGAATTGTCAATATAAAAAAAGGAACGATTATTGACAATATATCGCTGTAACGATATATTGTGAGTTATGAAAAAGCCGTTAGCGTTCACTACGTTCACATGCTTTCGTTGCGGACATGCTTGGATACCACGTCAACTTAGAGAGCCTAAAGTATGTCCTAAGTGCAATTCCCCTTATTGGAACAAGCCTAAGTGGAAGGGGGTAAAGAAACGGATGANGGCTAACAGGGTAATCTCAACCAATGGTGTTAGTAGAAGGCAAGTCATGGAAGCTAGAGCTAATCTTGAGGGTCTTTTTGGACCACGCGCTGTAGCTGTAGTTGGCGCTTCTTCAAAAGCCGCACGCGTTGGCCGGATCATTTTTGAGACATTACTGCGTTCAGAGCGTCCGATATACCCGGTGCACCCGTCAGAGAGCACTATCCTCGGCCAACCAGTGTTTAAGAGTGTTGATGANCTGCCATCCGATGTTGACCTCGTAGTCATTGCTACTAATGCCGAGCAGGCGGTAGATGCAGCCGAGGCCTGTGGTCGNCATAAGATTCCCTTCATTATACCAGTGGCCGGGGGATTCAGCGAGATAGGTGATGAAGGACGGGTTCTCGAGGACAAGCTACGACTGGTAGTGTCAAGGTACGGCTCNCNTATCCTTGGCCCTAACACCCTGGGCATATTTGCTCCCCAGGAGCGCTTAGACACAATTTTTGTGGAGCATGGTAACCGTGCCCTTGGACAGGGCGGCGGCGTTGCCTTCATTGCCCAAAGTGGCTCTGTGGGCGTGGAGGCACTCGGCATCGAGAGTAACATCGGCTTCGGTTTACGCGCTTTTGTGGGTCTTGGCAATATGATTGATCTTGATGAAATCGACTTTCTCGCCCACTTTCGCGATGACCCCCGCACCACCTGTGTGGCCCTGTACATCGAGTCCCTGTCCAGAGGCCGTGACTTTCTTGAAGCGGCACGGGAGGTAGCACGGAAGAAACCGGTTGTGGTGCTTAAGGCTGGCCGCACAACTTCGGCTATCGCTGCGATCGCCTCTCATACTGGACGTCTCGCTGGCCCTGACCGCGTGGTCGACGGTGTTTTCAGACAGTTCGGCATCCAGCGTGTCTTTGATGAGGAGCAACTTTGCGACGCGGCGCGAGTGTTGTCTTTTGTAGGGCTACAACCCCGCGGAAACCGAGTAGCTATCCTCTCACCTGGGGGCGGCTATGGCGTGATGGCGACTGATGAAGTCGAAATGTCCGGCGTTTCCGTTCCGCTCGTTATGGCTAAACTCTCTACCAAGACTAAAT
>NYYM01000076.1 GCA_002685815.1 Dehalococcoidales bacterium
ACACTGGCCCAGTACGCGACTGCCGGAACCAAAGTCTATTATGTCTGTACTACCGGTGGCGAGCACGGTACCGTTGATGCGGAGCACCTGGTAGGATATGACAGCATCAAACAATTACGCTCAGCCGAACTGAAGTGTGCCTGCCAGGCACTGGGATTAGCCGGCGTCATTGAGATGGAATATCGTGATTCGGACATGAGGGGTAACGAAGGCAACAAGCACCCCGATTGCCTGGCCATGGCCCCAATCGAGGAGGTAGCCGGGCGAATCGTCAAGATCTTCCGGGAGATAAAGCCGGACGTGGTGATTACCCATGATTCCGGCGGCGGATACGGCCACCCCGATCATGTAGCCACCCATCAGGCCACGATTAAGGCCTTCTATGCTGCCGCCGACCCCGCCCAGTACCCTGAAGCGGGTTCTGCGTTCCAGCCGGGCAAGCTCTATTTTGGGGTACGCCCCCGCAAACTGATGAACCTTATGATCAAGTTGATGCCCCTTTTCGGGCAAGACCCCCACCATTTCGGCCGTAACGGGGATGTTGACCTTACCAAGACGAGGAGCGTGGAGTACCCTATTCACGCCGTGGTACGTATCAAGAAACACGCTGTCGAGATTCGGAACAGGGCTATTGCCTGCCACGCCAGCCAGGGTGGCGGTGGTGGCGGGGGACGGCGACGCCCCGGGCTATTCAGAATTATCCAGATGATTGACAGATTTCGGGGCCCCAGGGACTATTTCATGCGGGAATACCCACCCCCCAACAACAGCCGCAGAGAAAAGGACCTGTTCCAGGGAATCAGCTAATCCCGCGGTTCTACTTCTCGCGCGAAGTCTGTCCAGGCAGAGATCATCTCACAGTTTGCTAACTCTACCCGCATCCAAAGCCCCTCCGATAATTACTTTGAAATACAATCGCTTCTAAGTATTTCATAATATATGAATCTCTTATCCTTACAACAATCCCCTTCGAGAGGGTGACAAATGGGGTGAGGTAGAAAGAATCCCACTGGCGATAACAAACTCCGTCTCTAAACAGTCAGCCGCCGCCTCATGGTGATCAGGGCGACAGAGAAAAAGAGGACCGCCAGCACCACCACAATTCCCAGTGCCCCCAAAAGACCGGCATCAACTTTCCCTGAAACCAGGGCTCTGGATATAATTACCACCGGTGTCAGGGGTATCACCATACTGATGCGCCCCACTATTTCCGGAAAATTAGATAGGGGGAAGAACACCCCGCTAAAGAAAAACATCGGGGTGATAAACAGGGTGAAATAGTAGTTAAAGCTGTAAAAAGAGGGCACCAGAGAAGTGTAGAGGATGGCGATAGAAGAAAAAAGCACTCCCCCAGCGAATGAAAGCAGCGGTATCAGTAGCGCCCAAGGTGAATGCACCAGTTGGAAAATGGTGGCCACGATTAATATCCCACTGCCGGTAAGCATGGCCCGGGTCGCCCCCCAGAAGATTTCTCCGGCAATGACATCCTCGACATTCAGCGGAGTGGCGATGATGGCATCGTAGGTTTTCCTTTCCTCCATTCGGAAGAAACTGCCGTAGGTACATTCGAAACTGGCGCTAAACATACCGTAGCTGGCGATGATACCGGGCACGATATACTCGATGTAACTCTGACCCTCCACCATGCCCACGTATGCTCCCAGACCCATCCCCATAGCCAGCAGCACCAGGACGGGTTCGGCCACAAAGCCGGGTGCCTCGGCGTGCCACAGACGCAGAAAGACGTCCCGGTTGCGCTGCCACATTCGGACAAAACGCCAGGTGAACATCTTCATTCGATCAAGGCCCTGCCCGTCAGCCCGAAGAAAACATCTTCGAGGGTCGCTGTCCTCTGTCTCAATCTCGCCGGCAAATCCGCCAGCACCCCGGCCAGATCATCTCTACTTGTGTGAAAGACCTGGATNATATTGCCCGCATCCACAAAATCAATCTGACTGGCGGTGAGTCCCTCGATAATCTTAACCCTGTCCTCGAAATCAANGGCAATTTCCAGTACCTCATCNCCGACATAACTGGAAATTAGAGCCCTGGGGCTATCCTGGCTCACTATCTTACCCAGATGCATTATGGCTACCCGGTCACAGAGAGTAGCTGCCTCCTCCATATTCTGAGTGCACAGCAGTTGGGTAACTCCCTGACTCTTCAGGTCAAACAGCTTACGCCAGACCAGGTGCTTGGCCTGAGGGTCAAGGCCCACCGTCGGCTCGTCAAGAATGAAAATCCGGGGCTGGTTGATCAGGCCCCGGGCTAGCAGCAAACGCCGTTTCATCCCCCCGGATAGCTCCCTAAGGTGGCTGTCGCNCTTCTCTTCCAGCTGAAATAACTCCAGAATTTCCAGACTACGCCGTTTCGCTTCATCCGTAGGGATGGCAAAATAACGGGCAAAGGTAGTCAGGTTCTGGAGCACCGTCAGGTCATCATCCAGGTTGTCTATCTGAGGGACCACGCCCAAAGCAGCTTTCNTCTGCCGGGAGTGAGACTTCAGATCTTTGCCCAGCACCCGGATTTCCCCTCCCGTCGGAGGTGAGACAGCCGTAATCATCCTGATCAGGGTGGTCTTGCCCGAGCCATTCGGGCCGAGCAACCCGAAGCACTCGCCCTCTTCTATCTCCAGATTCACCCCGTCCACCGCCACCAGTTCCTTGAATTTTTTGGTTAGATTTCTTGTTTCAATAACAGCCATTTACGCTCACCCGTTTCTAATCCTATCAGTTGAGGTAAACAGGGTCAATTCAAATCATCTTCCGGGAAGAAATATGACAATGGCTTATCTCATGGTGGGATTTAGCAGGATAATAAAACCAACGGAGCCGATAAGCATCAATAATGTGGAGGACTAGAGAACCATGAGTATTCTTACGGCCATAGCCACCAGAATGGCGTTAATGCCGATCATCCGGTACTCGCCACGCCGCCCGTGAGTCAATGCGGCCCCAACCTGATCTGCGGTCAGTCCCACCGCCGCCAGGGGTGTCAGCCAGGGAAGGATTCCTGTTAAGGCCGGTAACACAATTCCGATAGCCCCCAGGAGCCCCACAATCGCGATTAAACGTATCGTGTTCGGCGCGAAGTTCAACCCAGGACATCCTCTTAGTTAGCTTTTCCTTCGGCTATACCACTTTCACCAATCCCGCCATCAGAAAAACCGCCGCCAGCAGACCCTGGACAGTCCCCACAGTCATATCCATTCTGAGTTTCTCCTCACCACGTCCCCCCACGGACAAAAGAATAGGAGGGGAGAAGACTCACTGAATCTTCTCCCTCGGTCGTCCAAATAAACTCTGCGTCTAAGTTTAGGCCCAGGTTATGTACAGATTCCCTTTTCCGGTATCCGTACCGCTGTAGCCTTGCATCCCTTTAGCCTTGAGTTGTTCCATTACGGCGTTAGCTACGTCATCGGACTCCGGAGTCCAAAAATGCCACATGGTGGGACGGCCGTGCTCTTCACGCCTCAGGTCGACGTTATCGGCGACACCGACGGTCCAGACCTCCATACGACTCCCCGCAATCTTTTCTGCTGCAGCCACTATCTCTGCTTCTGTCTTCTGTGTCTCAAATGCCATTCAACTGCCCTCCTTTCAAAAGGATTTATTCGCTGCCAAGATTATAATACTAATAAGGCTTAAATTCAATACAAATTATCATTCTTTTAAAAATAAATCATGTTGAACTTGAGAATGTATGGTACCACTTCATCCCCATCTTTTCAAATGGGTCAATTATATTCCCTGAACTGTGACCTGTTTTCAGGCAGGACAGCCAGCCGATCCTTTATTCGGTATATTGACTATTGAACCAACATGTGATAATAAAGAGTTAGAAGAATTGAGTCGTGGCCATGCGGTAGTGGCGGTAAATACAGAAAATGTGGTGGGAGGCAAAATGATACTAACTGTATTCTTGGGGCTGATAATTACTTTTGCAGTGGCGCTCGGGTGTATGGCATTCGTCGTTCACGTAGTCAGCAAGATTTAGACGAGGATAGCGGGGCGAGCAAAAGGTTCCCTGGGACATCTCCGTATATCAAACACCGCTGATCCATACAGCGGGAGGGTGAATGGTGGTTCCGCATCCTGCATTCCTGAGCAAGTATCCTGTCTGCTTGTGCCTCCGTTTGTCCTCTGAGCCTTGCGGTGCTTGAAGGTGTGATCTATCCTGAAATAGCTGTTCTATCGGCTGCAAGGTCATTGTCTGTTGCATGATACTGCAAAACAAATCTTTCAATAGTCCCTGGCTTGGCCGGAGAGCCCGGTTCTTGAATCGCCCTCGGAAGCAGAAATTACTGCCCCCGCCTCGCTCCTCTTCCGCAGCCGGTACTCCCGCAAAAGCCATGACCCGGCCACCAGAAATCCCAGCCAGTCTGAAATCGGTATCGCCAGCCAGACACCGTTAGCCCCCAGAAACCGGGGCAAAACAAACAGTAACGGAATAAAAAAGACCAGTTGCCGCGCCAGAGAAAGGAACAGCACGTCCCTGCCCTTGGACAGTCCCTCAAAAACGGTGATAAACATAATCAACGGGCCCGCAATCACTAATGAAGACAGAATGATTCGCATCGCCGGGACCGCCAGGGCTATCAGTTCCGGGTCACTGGTGAAGATACCGATAAGCTGCGGAGCGAAGATCTCCAGCCCTATCGTAGCCACACCCATAACCACCGCCAGCCCCCAGCAAGCTAGCCTCACCGCCTTCCAAAGCCGCTTCCACAGGCCTGCCCCAAAACTGTAACCCACAATTGGCAAAAGCCCGTGACCCGTGCCGATAATCGGCATGAAAGCCAGGTCGGCTATCCGTATCGCCAGACCGCCACCCGCAATGGCCAGAGACCCGAAGGCAGAAAGAAAGGAGTTAAACAAAGCAAACATCACGCTTTCCATCATGATTACTACCATCGAAGGAAAGCCGACCCGATAAATGTCCCTCAGGACGGAAAAATTAGGCTTCAGAAAAGGCAATCTTATCCGGTAGGCAGACTTACGGGCAATCAGATAGAAGAAACCCATCCCCGCCCCCAGCCCTTGCGATATTACCGTAGCCAAGGCCGCACCTTGCACCCCCATCTCAGAGAACGGGCCCCAGCCAAAAATCAGAATCGGGTCAAGAACGATATTAAGGACCTGGGCCATAATCGTAAACACCATCGGCCTCACGGCATCCCCTGAACCCCTCAGCAGGTTGTTGACCATTATCAGAAAGAGCATGAAAGGTACGCCGAATCCGATGATCACCAGGTATTGCTCGGCCGGGTTCATAATATCCGGGGTTGCCCCCATTAAACTCAGGATAGGCTGGGCGAAGAAAACGGCCGCCCCCAGGAAGATGACTCCGAAGAACCCCGCCAGAGCGAAGACCTGCCCCGCCGCCCGGTTGGTAGCTTCGATATTACCCTCGCCGAAGCGACGCGAAGTCAGCGAGTTGATNCCGATACCGCTCCCCACCGCGACAGCTATCACTAGTATATGATAAGGCAGAACGACGGTCAGGGCAGCGATAGCCTCGTGCCCCAGNCGGGCCACCCAGAAGGTATCAATGATATTGTAAAGGGCCATCGTTATCATTGAAGCCACACCGGGCAGGCTCAGACTGAGCAGCAGTCTCCCCAGGGGAGCGGAACCTAAGCGTTCGGTAGTCTTTTCCAGTTNTTTACCTTTCTTTCCCGGGTAATTCCGGCTGGCGGTCGCGCCGGNTCATCTAAGGGTAGATAGCGGTCTTGGGGCAATCTTAATCCTATCAGTTGACATTCTGTGGGTCAATACGTAATGACCGGCCTGACAGGCTGTGCTATAATTCGTAACAATAACTCGGACGGGAATGCAGATGTTTCAAGGTAATAACCTTTCCAGCCAGATGGAAAAGCAGATACCTGCCGGGCTGGTCGAGTTCATGCAGGAGGCCGGGCTGGTCGCCGCCGGCCTGGGGCAGAAGATATACCTTGTCGGGGGCATGGTCCGTGACCTACTGCTGGAGCGGAGTAACCTCGATCTCGACCTGGTAGTAGCCGGGGACGCCATAGACCTANCCCGCCAGCTGGCCGGTATTACCGGGGCTAGGATGACCACCCACCCCCATTTCCACACCGCTAATCTCAGGTGGCAGAAACAGAGCATTGACCTGACCAGCGCCCGTTCCGAGACCTACTCCAGACCCGGGGCCCTGCCCACCGTAAGACCGGGCGCTCTCGACATAGACCTTTTCCGCCGTGACTTCACCATCAATACCCTGGCTATTGAGCTCATCCCCAACCGCTGGGGGGAAATCATCGACCTCTACGGGGGCAGAGACGACCTTGAGAAGGGACTGCTCCGCGTTTTACATGAAGGCAGCTTCATTGACGATGCCACCCGCATCTGGCGGGGTCTGCGTTACGAGCAGCGGCTGAATTTTAAGTTGGAACCAAAAACACTCCGTCTGCTGAAACGGGACGTACCCATGCTGGAAACTATCAGCAATGACCGGATACGCCACGAGTTGGAGCTTGTCCTTGCCGAAGCCTTCCCCGAGAANGTCATCATCCGGGCTGACAAATTGAAGGTGCTGGCCGAACTGCACCCTGCCCTCAAAGGCGACACCTGGCTGGCCCGGAAATTCAACCAGGCACGCCGGCAGACCTCACCCGGCCCACCCCCGGTCGGGCTTTACTTCGCCCTGCTGGCCTACCGGCTCACCCCTGACCAGAACGAGAAACTGATTTCCTGGCTCAGACTGAGCAAGTCACACTCCCTCACGCTCAGNGATACCATCCGCCTCAAAGCCGGACTCGAATTGCTGGCTGAGCCGGGGCTGGCTCCCGGCCGTATCTACTCCGCACTTCGTGATTACGCCGCACCCGCCCTGACCACCAACCACCTGGCAACCGACTCCTCCACCGTCAAACGCCATATCAGACTCTATCAGAATAAGCTGCGCCATGTCAGGCCTGCCCTCACCGGCGATGACCTCCAAAAGATGGGCATCAGTCCCGGCCCCCGGATGAAAGAAATCCTCCACCAACTCCTCCAGGCCAAACTCGACGGCCAGGTGACAGATAAACATGGTGAGGTGGAGATGGTGGAGGAAAAAACCAGATAGACAGCCTGCGCCTAGGACGGATAGCCCAGTTTGTCTCGCACTCGCTGAAGTTGACCATAGCTCAATGGAGAGGCAATAAGTTCCGCGTCCCAACCAAACTCGTCACGCAGGTCGAACCACTTTACTTCTGCGATACTGTACCAACTGGCGTGTNCAGGTTCCGACTCGATACCGGGATTTGCCTCACCGATATCTGGTGCGCAAAGATAGGTCTTCCGTGAACGGTAAATTCTTTTTGAGGGGTTGGGTTCGTTCAGGAGAAGTGAAACGACTCTGACATCAAGATTANTCTCCTCCTTCATTTCTCTTATGACGCAGTCCTCTTCCGTTTTGCCTGGCTCGATACCGCCCCTGGNAAGAATCCAGTAGCTTCTCCCGCCTTCGTTTTCACGGTGCTTTATCAGAAGGATTTGATGATCCCTAATTATCGCACCTNGATAGCGTATATCTCTGTCTCTCACCAGCTGCTCCTNCTCACATTGATATACTGGTCATTTTTTGTGACGGGAACCGCTGCCATTACTGGACCAAAACCGCCTCATGATAAGCCCAGGATTTCTCTGAGTTTGTTAAAATCAGTGATTGTGAAATCAGGCTGTACCCCGCTGATCCCGCTTTTCCCAATCTCACGGTTAAACCAGCATGCCTGCATTCCTGCCGCTTTCGCCNCAACAATGTCATTCCGGTAGGAATCACCAACGNAGAGACAATCTGAAGGCTGTACCTCGAGCAAACTTGCGGTGTGATGAAATATCCCTGAGTTAGGCTTACGAATTCCCAGTTCCTCTGATAGAACAATGGATGAAAACACGTCACCCAGCCCGATCGCTTTTATTTTCTGGTACTGTGCNTCCGGTAGTCCGTTAGGATTGATCACCAACGGTACCCGTTTGCTTATTTCTTTGAGTATCGGGACAACTCCAGGTATCGGAATATTGATGGTCGAATATTCTTTAATATACATATCGGTAATCACATGGGCTCAATCTTCTTTGATATTCAGAAGTCGCAGAAATACCCGGCTGCGCTTATCTCTCAGACCTTCGGAGGGTNCGCCTGCGCCAAAGTCGGTAACGCATAATCGGTCGGATTCTATNAAAGCTTCTGCTACGGTCTCTTTCGAACAATGCTGAAAAACGCCGGGAAGTCGATCTACAATCAGCCCCATAATCCGGACNTGGGCCGCGGTCCTGTCAAAAAGAGTATCATCCAGNTCAAAGACCACCGCTTCATATTTCATACGTGCGAANTATAACACAATCCCGGGAAATGGAGGGAGAACAACGCCGCATGAGGACAGTGCAGAACAAAACACGGGTCAGGCGCAGCAGTGGCAAGGNNCAAGATGTTTTGTTTGCTATTCAGTCCCGGAAATACTAAAATAAGAGTATCGGCTGGCTTAGCGAACGGACATCCTGAAGTNGATTTCATTTGCCGGAGGGAATATCAGGNGTTGGTATCACAGGCACCATCNGGCTTCTGGGTTATCGCAAACAATAGCCATCAAGGCTGGCTTTTACCACGGCCGGGATTCNGCTTGGAATGAAAAGAGATATTGGGAACGATGATGTATAAAGTTATTCAATATGTAGTAGTTGGAGTACTCCTGATTGGGGTGATTTGGGTAATGTTGACAGTCAACGAACTTGGGCAATTCTAGAACCGGACACTTGAGCCTGATCAGGTAGTATTGACGAGCCCCGAAACCCTCTCACCAATAAGTGCCGCTCTCCAGTGCTNCGTCTGAGGAAACAAAAGGCACGACCATTACTTGTCATTACCGTTGCCCAGACATCCGTCCACCTTTACGCTGCCCCCACTGGCCCCGGAAAGCCTGANGCTGGCATCATCGACCGTCAAGCCGGCCAGTTCTTTCTTGAGTTGTTCCAGATATTCATTAATACTCGGTATCATCGCCCTCTCCTTCCAAAATAGTATCCACAAATACTTTTGTCTGAGACCATATTTCCGCCCACCTCTTCAGGGCCTCATGGCCGGTCTCTGTTATCTTATAATATCGCCGGNGCAGTCCTGATACAGAAGGCTCCACTTCACTTTCCAGCAGCCTNCTGCCCTCAAGAGATCTCAGTACCGGATACAGCGCCCCCTGTGTCATCGGCATATCTTCGACCGAGNTCTCGATGTGCTTGGTAATCTGATAACCATANATTGGCTTCTCTGCACTGTCCAGTATGCTCAGAAGGACAACTGCCGCCGTACCGGCATTCAGTTCTTTCTGAAATTTCTTGTCCGCTTCGTTTGTTTCCACCAAATTTGCCATCTCCACAACGGGCATTGGACTATTTGCTTACCAATACNAGTGCTTTCGTANTACTATTGACTTAATAATAGTATGAGTTTAATAACACGTTAAACTTAAACAGAGCCAGGGAAGGGATTACAACGCTAACTCAGGCAGTAACAGGCGTTTATCAATCTGTTTCTGTTGCATACTGCTGTATTCTTGGTATTTANCTCATACCACCTGCGTCAGCAAGAATCTCTGGTTAACCGATTCTGCTCTATTTCACGGCGCCAAATTGTATCAGGGTGAGATATATCGTAAGANGTTAAATCACCATCACAGGTCAAGGAGGATCAGCCAATGCCTGAACCGGCTTATGCACTCGTGTTTTCCCCCCATCCGGATGACGCCGAGGGCGGCGTAGGCGGAACTATGGTTCGCTGGGCGGATGAAGGTAAGGACGTCATTCTGGTAGTTTGCACCAATGGAGACAAAGGTACCAACGACCCAAACATAAAACCCGAAGACCTGGTAATAACCAGGGATGCCGAACAACGGGCCGCTGCCGAATTACTGATGGTACGGNAAGTTATCTTCCTAGACCACCCGGATCAGACTCTGGCGGACACTCCTGAGTTTAGAGAAGAGATTACCCGCCTGATAAGAAGGNACCAGCCTGAGGTCGTAGTTACCACANAACCCCAGCGGCGCTACACGGTGCACCCTGATCACCGTAATACCGGGCAGGTGGTGCTGAACGCCATTTCCCTCTATGCCAGGAATCTGTACGCTTTCCCCAATCTATACTTCAAAGAAGGACTTGAACTTCACCACGTCAAAGAGGTNCTACTCTGGGGTTCGGAGGCGCCAAACTTCTGGTCCGATATTACCGATACCTACGAAGCAAAAGTGGCTGCCCGGAACTGCCACAAGAGCCAGTTTGGAGACCCGTCCCCAGAGCGGNNGGAACGCATGCGGGAGCGTTACCGGGCCCAAGCTGAAAACGAAGAATACGAGTTAGGAGAGGCTTTCCATAGATTGGAGCTCCGCCAACCACCACCTCGGCCGGCGGAGAAATAGCTGAGAAGAAAGCCGGAGAGGCCTTCTTAAGAAAGAGGGANCTGACGCTCAATGGATTNACTATCGGTCCCGGCAGCTATCCTCCGGCGATGACGGGGAGCAGCTTGATGACATCGCCNTCCTTTACGCCCGTCTCCAGACCATCAAACGCNTCCACAATCTGCTCATTAAGAACAATCATCACGTAGCCACTTAGCCTGTCTGTCTCAGTATCAAACATGACATCACCGAAGGCCTGATTCTCCCTACCCAGCCTTCTGACCAGGTCGCCAACGGTAGCCCCTTCATCGACTGCCTCCTCCAGGACGACCTGTCCCGCCGACCGGTTGTCGAGAATATCGCTGATCCAGGGCAGAATCTCTAACCGGACCCTAGCCANGGGTAACGCCTTTCACATTCTTCCTCCCCTATCATNTTCGAGAGATACAAACCGGGGTCCGTTAGGCNGGATCCCGATCATTCGTAAAGATCACCGATTACATTCTCAAGTCCAAGCTCTGTCAAGGTCTCAGGCAGCGGCCGCCCCGTTTCTCTATCCCAACCCATTTCCTTGTAGTAGATGTCCAGCATACTGTCCCAGTGCTCGTCGATACTAATGCCCTGGGCCGGACCATCGCTGGGAGCCGAACTCCATCGCTGTGATGGATATTCCAAATCAATGCTGACTCCGTGCCTCAGGTTAAAAGCTCTCATCAGGTTGGCTACTCTGAAACCGACATCCTGAGCTTCTTTGGGAGTGAAACCCCAGCCCGTGGCCGCGTTAAATGCCTCCAGTCCCTCCCCCAGAGCTCCCCGGTTNCAGAAGATGCAGGTACCGATAGNATCCTGAAACTGGCGCACTCCTTTTGACTTAGCCGTGTGGCTTGACACTTCCTCGGGAGAAAAACGGTCACCCAGAGGACTGATATCAGGGTGGGCAGGCCCCAGGTAACCGGACTCATACGTCGCAATGTCAGAAGTAGCCGTATCAAACATCTCACGCCACATTGCCCGATGATCGTGACCTCGGGGAGAATGGCCTTTCATCGCATAGATACCGCAGGCCTGCGCTTCCGGACCCAGACACTCTGCANCCCGTAGCGTACCCTCGGCCAGCATATTNGCGAAGCCGCCTTCCCGGTTGGCTATCCGCTCAAGGAGTGTCCGCATCGCCTTGGTACTCCCCCATTTCAAGTCCAAACCNTCGGTATTCTCCTGGGTAAGAACTCCCTTTTCGTAGAGTTCGATCACCATGGACAACAGGAAACCCGCCTCGTTCCCTTCCAGTCCCAGCAGTGTCAGCAGGTTAGCCAGAATCAGAGCTTCTGCCGGATCGGTGTTTCCCACAAGGGGTCCCATGGCGGCGTACAGTTCGTACTCCGGTTCTTCGACTGTCTGTCCCTTGTAGGGCCCATCTGTGAACGTGATCAGGTGGCAATGGCGCATCCGGCAGGCCCAGCAAGGATTCCACTTGGCCTGCCAGTGTTCCCGGGCATACTGGTTGGTCATCAGACGGCTTTCTGGATAGAGACTGGTAGTGTAGTTCTTGATCGGCAGGGTACCGGCCGTCACCCGTTGTTCCCCTCCCGCGTAATCACCCCCCGTCCCCCAATTAAAAATCCGTTGTCCGTTAGGAGTGGTCTGGATATTGTCCCAGATTGACTTGACCACTTTGGAAAGCTGCCCCGGGGAATTCACGGCCACAGACGCATCGCCCCGAGCGGCGCAGAAAGCCTTGAGTTTCTTGGTGCCCATTACGGCCCCGACCCCGTTATGCCCCGCGCAGTGGTCCTTATCTCCAAAAACACCGGCGAATTTTACCAGGTTTTCTCCGGCCGGGCCGATGCAGAAGACGCTCATCCCTTTCTCGCTGTAACCCAGTTCCTCCTTGACCGCATCCTCGGTCTCCCAGGTGTCCTTCCCTACCAGGTCCCCAGCGTCTCTCAATTCGGCCATATTATCGTGCATGTAGAGATAGACCCAACGTTTGGCCGCACCCTGAAAAATAACGGCATCATAACCGGAAAACTTCATGTAGGCTCCCATAAAACCGTTGGCCTGGGTAGAAGTAGCCCCGTTGGTCAGGCACCCCTTGGTACTGATTGAGAGGGTACCGGATCCGGCCATTCGTGTCCCTCCCAGAGGGCCGCAACTCACAATCATCCGGTTTTCAGGGTCGTCCCATTCAACTCCCGGTGGTACTTCATCATAAAGATACTTGGCCCCCAGACCGACTCCTCCAACCCATTTTCTTAGTTCGGCCTCGTCCAGTACCTCCTCGGTAATAATTTCGTTGGTAAGATCGACTCTGAGAATCTTACCTGCGTAGCCGTAGACTTGATTTTGTGACATCCTAAAAACCTCCATTCGTCTGTATCCGCAGCACTCTGCAAACCGCTATATCTCACCATGATTTCATCTAATCGTGCAACTATGTTAGATTCCCCTCGCTGGACTGGCATTGACTATTATCGCACACCCAAATATAATTTTAGTATCGGGAGGAGAGAAAGATGGTAAAAGTCATAACTTTTTCTACTGAACTCAAGATATTTCACACCAGGCAGGAACTCACCGGGCTTGACGAGCAGGTCAACAAGTTTATCTCAGAAAACAATATCAAGCAGGTCATTTCCGTCAGTGACACCACCACCACCGATGATAAAGGGGCCACCATTGGCATACTCAGGGTCCTGACCTATCAAGACAGTTGACAGTCTGCTGAAAACTCCTTCTCCCGGCTGCAATATGCGGCCCCGAATCCTCGTCCTTAATCTATTTGCTTGAACTGGCTGTGGGGCATACCGCAGATGGGGCATTTTTCGGGGGCCTCTCCGGCCACGGTATTACCGCAAAACTGGCAGACAAAATAGGTCTCGTCCTTTAGCTCCCCACCTTCGTTAAGAGCCTTGAGCGTTTCCTCGAAGTAACCAAAGTGGATCTGTTCAACCCGGTTAGCCAGTCCAAAACTGAGTTGAGCGTTCTCGTTCTCTTCCTGGACCGCCCGCTCAATAAAGCCCGGATACATCTTGGTGAACTCATAGCGCTCTCCGACGGAAGCCGCCATCAGGTTGTCCTTGGTTGAACCGATAGCATCCAGAGCATTCAGGTGGTTACGGGCATGAACCGTCTCGGCTTCAGCGGTAGCCCGGAACAGTCTCGCTATCTCGGGATGGCCTTCTTTATCCGCTTTCTCGGCAAAAAAAGTGTATTTGCGGTTAGCCTGGCTTTCCCCGGCGAAAACTTCCTGCAAATTCTTCTCTGTTTCATAGGCCATTGTTTCCCCTCCTTCACTGGATATTATTTCCCCACCGTCCACAATTCGACCTCTGTTGCTCAGTATAGGTCGCTTATGCTGCCTTGTCCATCGACCGTCTCGGCCAGATAGGGCTCCATTCTTTGTTTCAGGAGAAGAGAATAGAGATCCTCAGCCCTGGCTTTTTCCTCCACCAGGGTGAACAGAGCCGGACCCGAACCGGCTAGGTGAACATCATGAGCCCCCATCTTAATGAAATGCTGCCGGGCCGTCTCCAGCCCCGAAAAACGGCTAAAAGCCACATTCTCAAAAGTGTTGAACAAAAGCGACGGATTGAACTGTTTACTCGCCCTTATTTCATCGGCCAGCCTCGCGGTAATCTGCCCGTCGGTAAGGTGATTGGCTCCCAGGCTCTGGTAAAGCTGTTTTGTCTTGCCGGGCAGCTTGGACACCGGAGGCACCGCTAGCACCACCCACCGTTGGGCTAGAGGTGCCAGGGGAGTAACTATTTCGCCCCTCCCTTCCATCAGAGCCGTCCCTCCCTGAAGAAAGAAAGAGACATCCGAACCTAACTCTTGGGCCAACTCAAGCAGTCTTTCCAGGGGTAAGTCCAATTCCCAGAGCCGGTTCAGTCCCTTCAGGACAGCCGCTGCGTCACTGCTGTCCCCCCCCAACCCCGAAAGCAGAGGAATGCGCTTATCGACCTCGATGGTCGCTCCTTTGCAGCAGGCCGTAGCCTGCTGCACTAGGACAACCGCTTTGGACACCAGGCTCTTCTCGGTCGTCCAATCGGCCATATCCGATTTGAAAGCAACCTCCCGACTCAACCGGAAGCGCAGAACATCGGACAGGCTGATCGTCTGGATCAGGCTGCGGATTTCATGAAAGCCGTCCCCGCGTTTGGCCAATACTTCAAGGGTCAGATTTATCTTAGCCGGGGCCATAACGGTCAGCATAGCTAATCCTCGCCCTCGCTGTATATCCGCCGCAGGTGCTCCCATTCCTCGATACTGAGAGTCTCGGCCCGTCGCTGAGGGGTTATCTCCGCCCTGGCCAGCAAGGCTAACGTCTCCGTCTTTGATATTCCCAGACCCTGGGCCAGCGAGTTGGCTAGTTGTTTACGGGAAGCGCTAAAACCAGCCCGGACAAGGGTGAAAAAGCTCTCCCGGTCGCCCGGTCCTACCAACGGCTGCGGATGAGGCACCACTTTCAGTATCGCCGAGTCTACCTCAGGAGTCGGATAGAAAGAGGAGGCCGCCACATAACCGGCTATCTCGGGAGCCCCATAAAGCTGAATGCCGATACTCAGCAGACTCATCCGGCCTGGTTTGGCCACAACCTCCTCAGCCACCTCTTTCTGCACCATCACCACCATCAGTTGCGG
>NYYM01000077.1 GCA_002685815.1 Dehalococcoidales bacterium
CCGGTTTTCAGGAGAGCCGCCACTCTGGGAATAAAAGAGCGTCCCAGAGAAGTGGCCCCGATGAGAACTATCTCCGGTTTGCGTTCCTGTATCAGTCTGAGCAGTTCTCCAGCGTACAAATCTTCTTCATGGTTTCCCAGAGCCGGGTCATCGATAAGGTAGACCTTATCGGCTCCGTAGGAGATTAATTGTTCGACCTCGCTGATATTGTGACCCAGGCAGATGGCGGACAATTCCGTCTTCAGGGTGTCGGCTAGTTCCCTACCCCTGGATAGCAACTCGTAGCCGACACTTTTTAGTTGGCCGTCGCGTTGCTCGGCGAATACCCAGATGCCGTTGTGGCCATCGGCCACCGGCGCCGCTTCTTCGGCTTCCTCAATGATTACGGCGTCATAGGCACAAACTTCCTGGCAGGCAGCGCAGAGTGTGCAGCCATCGTTAATGTGGGCCTTGTCATCAATCAGCTCCATTATCCCGAAGGGGCAGACTGTTATGCAGCTGCCACAGCCGCTGCACTTATCGAGGTCAATCCTGATTCCCATACTTCTTACTGTGCCTAGATTAGGCTATCCTTCTTGAGTTTGTTGATCAGGCTTTCCACCTGTTCTTCCTGGCTTCCTTGAAGAAGTTCGCCGTCGCGAGTTCTTTGGGGAAGAAATATCTTGATAACCCTGGTGGGAGAGCCGGTAAGTCCGACCCTGTCCGGGTCGACATTGAGTGTCTCGGCGTCCCAAGTCGGGATAACGGCACTCTTGGCCCTGGACCGTCCCCTGAGGGAAGGGAGGCGGGGAACGTTTATTTCCTTAGCTACGGTAATCAAGGCCGGAAGGGGCGACTCAATTTCTTCGTGTCCCTCTTCGATGGCCCGCTGCACCCGCATCCGTCCATTGGCTATCTCTTCGACCTCGCTGACATAGGAAATGAAGGGTATCTCCAGTAACTCGGCTAACTCCGGCCCCACCTGGGCCGTGTCTCCATCTATTGTCTGCCGGCCGCAAATTATCAGATCATAGTGCTCAATTTTCTCGATCGCTCTTGACAGCGTGTAGGAGGTAGCCAGTGTATCGGAACCAGCGAAGGCCCGGTCTCCAATCAGGATGGCTTCATCGGCGCCGCAACTGATGGCTTCCTTCAAGGTCTCTTCAGCCTGAGGCGGCCCCATACTGATAGCGGTGACCTTTCCTCCGTACCACTCCTTGAGCCGGACCCCTTCTTCGAGAGCATAGGAGTCAAAAGGGTTGATGATACTCTCGATACCCTGTCTTACCAGAGTATTGGTTTCAGGGTTGATATTTACTTTGGTAGTACCGGGCACCTGCTTCAGACAAACCAGTATATCCATTAACGCCGTTGTCTCTCCCGCTCAGTTCGAGAATTCAATTTCGTCTTGTCTTTCTCTTCCTGAGNTCAAGCGCGATGGTGTCTCTTAGAACCTCGTTAGTACCTTCATATATCTGGGTAATCTTGGCATCTCTCATCATTTTTTCAGCCGGATAGTCACGCATGTAACCAACACC
Source organism: Dehalococcoidales bacterium (assembly GCA_002685815.1). Taxonomy (GTDB): domain Bacteria; phylum Chloroflexota; class Dehalococcoidia; order Dehalococcoidales; family UBA2162. The sequence continues at coordinate 1,518 of NYYM01000077.1, forward strand.
ACCCAGCACCTGCACGGCTTCAGTAGTAACCTTCATGGCTACGTCCGAGGCGAAGACTTTGCACATAGCCGAGGCTTCGCCCATATTCTTAGCTCCGCTGTCGATTGCCTTGGCAGTCGCGTAAGTCAGAGCTCTGGCTGCCTCCACCTGTATAGCCATATCGGCCAGTTTATAGCGGACTACGGGTAAAGCAATAATTGCGTGTCCGAACTGGATACGGGTTCGTGCATAGTCTACAGCCGTTTCCAGGGCTCCCTGGGCTATGCCGAGTGCCTGAGCTCCGATACCGGGCCGCGACTGGTCAAAAACCTTCAGGGTCAGTATGAATCCCGTCCCTTCCTTGCCGATGAGATTCCCTTCCGGGACGAAGCAATCTTTAAAAACCAGTTCTCGGGTCGAAGAGGCTCGAATGCCCATCTTTTTTTCCTTCTTGCCAAAGGTGAAACCGGGGGTGTCCTTCTCCACCAGTATGGCGCTGGCCCCGCGGGCTCCCCGGCTTTTGTCAGTCAGGGCAATAACGGTGTATATCTCAGCGTCGCCACCATTGCTGATGAACTGCTTGGCGCCATTGAGTACGTAGCCGCCGCTTACTTTATCAGCCGTCGTTCTGATTGCCCCGGCGTCACTACCGGCTGTAGCCTCGGTTACAGCAAAAGCGGCCAGTTTTTTTCCCGAAGCCACATCAGGCAGGTGTTTCTGCTTCAGCTCCTCAGAGCCGAAATTGACCAGAGCAACTGTGCCCAAGGAGGTAGCTGCGTAACAAAGGGCTATTCCGCTGCAGACACGACTTAATTCTTCCACTACCAGGCAGAGGTCAAGGACACCTCCTCCGAGCCCTTCGTACTCTTCAGGGATAAAGACGCGAAACATATCGCTATCGGCCAGGTCTTTCATAATATCCCAGGGGAAATCTTCACTTTCATCAAGCTCGGCCCGCACAGGTAGAATCCTCTCTTCGGCGATTCTTCTGGCCAGTTCCTTAATTTCCTTTTGTTCTTCACTCAAGAAATAGTCCAAGCTTTCCTCCCTTTTACTCCAACAGGCGCTTATCAGTGGTTGCGGTGGACAAATAAATGCAGCGCAGCCCCACAATCCGGCGAAAGTTACCCTATAATAGCAGAAAACCTGGGATTTCCTCAAATTCTATGGTTACCCGCCCGGTGCCGGCTGTTAACTCGTTTTCATGTACGACGTTTTCTTGCCGAGCAATGTCCGAATTAGAAATGAAAACGAGTTATGAGCTATAATATATCAGACATAGATTTCTTGCACCGATGATGACCAACTAGGTTATGACCCGTATTTGTCCGTTGACCTGAGAGTCCGGGTGTGAAGATATTTGTTGCTGAAAGGGATCGTAGGATGGAATATACTCTGGCTGTTAATACCGCTGATTGCATTGGCTGCGATGCTTGCGAGGTGGCCTGCAAGCAAGAACATGGCCTGTCCGTCGGGCTAAGCTGGATTAAAGTGAGTACCAGGGGTCCCCGTGAAATTGAAGGCAGACAACAACTAAGATATGACGTTGCCCACTGCCTGCATTGTGTCAACCCAGGATGTCGGGAAGTTTGCCCGGTGGACGCTATTACAAAACGCGAAGATGGTATCGTTCTGATTGATGAAGAACTGTGTACCGGTTGCATGGCCTGCCTGGACGGCTGCCCCCTCGGTGTGATGCAGTTCGACCAAGAGAAGGCACTGGCCGAGAAATGCGACCTCTGTTTCTCCCGTCTGGACCGGGGAATGAATCCGGCCTGCGTTGCTGCCTGCCCAGCCCGCTGCATTCACTCAGGGGATCTGGCTGAAGTTGTCGCCGGAAATGGCCGGAACGAGTTACTGGAGAAATACAAGAAGACTGGCGCTTAGCGGCCACATTCTAGAGCAATCTCAGAGCGGCGATTACTTCTTCGATCGTCTGCTCGGATGTTGATGTACCGCTGGTTACACCCACGTGGTGGTGCTCTTCCAGCCAAGATGCCCGGATCTCTTCCGCCGTTTCAATCTGATAGGTCTTTGTGGCCGTGGCGCATAGTTCGGCAAGGTGGTTGGTGTTGGCGCTGGTACGACTGCCGATAATAAGCATCAGGTCCACTCTGCCAGCCAGCTCCAAAGCCTCCTGCTGGCGTTTCAGAATATCGTGACAAATTGTATCAATCACGTGCAACTCAGTGTCTTTTACCAGGGAAACGTCAACCAGTTTCTTTACAAAGTCCCGGAAATAGATCGGTACTTGAGTGGTCTGAGACAGGACCCCCAGGCGGCGCGGCAAAGGATCAAGCGAGGTTATGGACTCGATATCAATAGTGGCGATTCCCCTGTCATCAGCCCAGCCGAGGATTCCCCTCACCTCCGGATGTTTGGCATCTCCGTAAACGATGACGAAGAATCCGGCCTCAGCGAGCTTTCGGGCGGCCCGTTGAGCCCGTCTAACAAAAGAGCAGGTAAGGTTTATTGTTTCAATGTCCCGGGCTTTTATCTGCTGCTCCAGTTGTGGCCCCACTCCGTGAGCACTGATGGCTACCGTAGTACCCCGTATTTCATCGATGCTGTTGGCTACCTTAATCCCTTTATCGCTCAACCCTTGCATCACCTGCCGGTTGTGGACGACCTCCCTAAGTGTTTCAACCTGACCCCGCTCCTGGGCTATTCTTTCCAAAGTATCGATAGCCCGTTTGACCCCGACGCAAAAGCCGGTGGCTGTCACCTTTTCAATTTTCAATGGCATCTGTCTTTCCTTGCTTCGCGTAATTCCCCTGGAACTCGACAGGGAGAAGTTCGGCTATGTGCTGCATAATAAGGCTGGTCAGCCCGGTAAGCTCTGTCCTGTTTACCCTGCGGCCAACCGTTGGTAGCTGAAAGGGGCGACCAATATTAACTGTTATCCGGGGACGGCGCAAGATCCAGAACGGACCCCTCATCTTTTCTGTTCCGCTAATGCCTATCGGGAGAATGGGAGCGCAGCTGTGCACAGCTATCAGAGCAGACCCCGGTAAGCCGGCTTGCAGTTGAGCATTTGGGCTCCTTTTTGATTCTGGAAACATAACCAGAGCCATACCTTCGTTCAGAACGTTCTCCGCTTGGCGCAGAGCCTGCCGGTCCAACCGTCCCCGATGGACCGGGAAGGCCCCAAAACTCCGTATGAAATAGTTGGAGAATTTAGAACGAAATAACTCTTCCTTAGCCATGAACATCGCCGTCCGGTTAAGACTGACGCTGACGACGGGGGGATCAGCCAGATTAAGATGATTGGCCACTATCAATAGCGGACCTTGCCTAGGAATGTTCGCTTTGCCCTCTACCTTCCAGCGAGTTACCGAGAATAATATGAATTTTACTACTAACCTGGCGATATAGTAAAACCAGCCCACGATTCTCCCTTAACTAAAAGACTGCAATGATGATTTCAAATTATATCGTACGGCTGAGGACAAAGACAAACTTTGAGCTTGTTGCGGAACGGTTGGTTGGCTCAATGGTTAGAAGTGAAAGAATTAGGGTGCGCTAGATAATCTGGATTTCATTCCTGGTAGATAGTAAAGGCTACAATCCAACTAAAGATTATGGGAGAATCGAAGCCAGAGTAATTCTTTTGCGGAGTAAAGCATTTTTCCGGTGTCAAGTAACTTGTAACTACCTGAGTCCGAGGCGCTGTGCCAGTTTACCTATTGTCTGATTGCGGCGCGGCCTTTCAACCGCTTCCGCTTCCCCGATGTTTTCCGGGTTTACTAAGCGCACGTAAATGCTTTGAGCAATTTCCTCGTCTACGGCAAACTGCGTTTCCCTGATATGGAAAACATAGGAAGGAAAATTTTGGGCCAATGTTATGGGCGCTCCGGGCAGGATGCCCATTGCAGTCAGTTTCTGAAGCTGCTCGACCTCAGGTGCGTAGATATATGCTACCCGTCCCGTCTGTCCGGGGCTAAGTTGCGATAGCGGGGAGACAACCCGTTGTCCCTGGTGGTGCTGTAGTTGGCAGCAATTACCAGGAGGGATGGGCTTACCATGGGGACATACCTTGGGATGTCCCAGCAGGCTGCAGATATTTTCATCTAGTCCCCGGTCCAGTAGGTGCTCAAATTTGCAGGCTTTTTCATGCATAAGCTGGTCTCCAGTGCCCATGACATCTGCCAGCAGTCGCTCGGCCAGACGGTGTCGTCTAACAACATTTCTGGCAAAAGGACGCCCCTTATCAGTTAACTGCACAATATCTTCGGATAGAGTCACATAGCTGACTTTTACCAGTTGTTCAATTCCTTCTCTGTAGCTTATTTCCACTTCATCAATCGGGAGATAATTATTGCCGGTATCCTCGTGGTGGATCCAAAGTGATTCTAATACCTCTTCAGCTTTTTCTTCTAATTCCATTTTTACCTTCCTTCCAGGCCTTGAAGGCCTTAATTAATTTCGGTTCTTCAGGTATTTCATAGCCACAGTTCGGGCATTTCTTCATATGACAGTTTCTGGTTATCAAGCATCCGCTACAAGTAGTATTAGCCTCAGATTCCTGGAATTCTCTGCCACAAAAAGGACACTTCATAGCGCTACTCCCAAGGTAGTTAATATTAGGTTAACTAGATAGCCAACGGCGAAAGCGAAAGGGAAGACGAAGAGGGTAATAGCTATGGCTGTTTTTATCCCTCTTTCCTTCAGCATTACTCCGAACTGCGCAATGCAAGGAATAAAGAGGGTTATGGTGACAGCGGCTACCACTAGTGGCACCCCCACCAGAGCGCCTGCAGTGTTAAGGTCATACAGTCCAGCGGCGCCAAAATCTCTTCTAAAGAAGCCGTATAGGAAGGCTATAGAAGCTTCCGGAGGTAGGCCGATTAATACAACTACAGGCTCGAGCCAGCTGGTGATAATATCCAGCACTCCGGTTAGGTCTCCTAGCCAGAGAAAGACGCTGGCGTAAAGGAAAAAAGGTAGTACCTCAAAAAAGTACCACTGTAAACGGGAATATGTCTTAGTCAACACGTTCGACAGCTTGGGTAACCTGAGAGGTGGTACCTCCATATAGAAGCTGGGGCCTCTTCCGGGAATAGCTTTTGAGGCCACAAAACCAACCAATAAAAATACCAAGGTTATTACTCCTACCCAGATGGAGAGAGACCATCCGTCACCCGAAAGAATGGCCAGAATGACTCCCAGTTGCGCTGAGCAGGGAATAGCCAGGGCCAGCAGCAGAGTGGTGATGATTCTTTCTCGTCTGGTTTCCTGAGTCCGGGTAACGATTGTGGCCATAGTATCGCAGCCGAATCCCAACACCATGGGTATTACTGCTCGGCCGCTGAGCCCGATTGCTTTAAAAATCCGGTCAATTAGCATGGCCAGACGTGGTAGATAGCCACTATCTTCGATGATAGAGAATATAATGAAAAAAGTACCTACAATAGGCAAGATTATGGCGATGGCGTAGCTGAGTCCCAGGGTGACCAGCCCGTATTCACCAACAAAAAGGTCTCGCAGTATCTGAAACGGGATAATTGTATTTGCGATGCCTGATACCCAGGGGTTAATCCACTCCCCGAAGACGATGCTTTCAATAAAATCAACCAAGGTACCCGCCCCGAAAACCCCTACAAACTGGTACAGCCCAAAATAGAGAACACCAAAAAGTATAATAATTCCGGAAAGAGGGTTCATCATCGCTCGGCTAAGCAGCTCGGCGAATCCTTTGTCGCTTTTGTCCCGAGTGGCAATAACCGAGTCCAGTACATTGTTTACTTTTTGCTGCCGGGTCATAGCAATGATGTAGCTGAGAGGGTGCCCGTAGTTGGACTTTACCTCAGGGAGAATATTTTGTATTGATTTGTAGTTTTCGTCTTCCTGTTCTTTGACCTGGCGCTCAATTTCCGCATCCTCTTGGAGCAGCAGTAAAGCGACCATTCTCTTCGAGATGCCATAGTGACCCCTCAGCAGTTTTGAGATACTGCTTAAGGCTGATTCTATTGGTCCGTCATAATCTGTCTGCAAAGATTTAATTTCTGGCATATTCTATTATTCTCTTTCGTAATGCATCCATTCCCCGACCGGAAGTAGCTACAGTAGGGACAATCGGGACGGTCAGTTCTGTTTCTAGTTTGTCGATATCGACTGTAACGCCGGCCGACTCGGTCTCGTCCATCATATTGAGGTTGAGAATAACGGGCAGTCCGGCTTCAATAAGCTGTAGAGTCAGGGGCAGCATTCGTTCCAGATTTCTGGTATCCACGACATGTAGGATTACTTCAGGCTCTTCAGTAAGCAGAAGTAGCCTGGCTACTCGTTCCTCTTCGGTTATTGGGAGGAAGGAGTACATACCCGGGGTGTCCACTACCTCGAATTCGCTACCTTCAATTTTAGCCTTACCCCGGGCCACATCCACTGTGGTGCCAGGGTAATTGGAGACGGTGACATGAGCGCCGGTGAGATTATTGAAAATGACACTCTTGCCGACATTCGGATTACCAACGATACCTATTTTTCTCAGGCCGTCTCTATCGGTGAGTTTAACTTTTTCATGACAACCATCTCCAAATGCGCCTAAACTAATGGTATTTATTATTTTCCGCCAGCTAACCATTACTGAATTCCTCCCTATTAAATTCTAATTACAAATGCTTCTTATTTGCAATAGGTATAACAAAAAATTATTGCCTATCTTGGCAACACTTGGGGCAAAAGCCAGTCATACGCATCTCAATTTCTATAATATCAAAGTCTTCGGCTTCGGCGATATTCCGCTTCACGTGGTGCGATAGGGGGTAGGTAAATTCTACAACCTTACCACAGCCGAGGCAGAACAGATGATGATGTTCGGTGGCTTGTTTTGCCTCATAGTGGTGGTGGGCTTCATCAAAATGAATTTCCTCGACTAAGTCTAATTTCTTGAATAGCCGTAGGGTCCGGTAGACCGTAGATAGGCTAAGCAGAGGCAGCTTTTTACGGGCCTGACGATAGACTTCATCAGCGTCCAGATGCCCCTGCTCCTTACGAATAATATCAAGAATTAATGCCCGCTGATTAGTTGCCCTCATCCCGGTTGCATTTAAGGTTGTACGGTTTTTACTAATGCCTTTCATTTGCAACTGCATTATAAACTATGAATATACTTTAGTCAATACCCCATTCATCAGATGACGGGGTTTCCTTTGGGCTAGACTCGGAGACGGAGACCTATCTTTTAGTGGATTTGGAGGTTTCTCTTTAGCAAATGAAGC
>NYYM01000078.1 GCA_002685815.1 Dehalococcoidales bacterium
CATCGCTCAGTTCTTCAATTCCAAGAATGGCGATCACGTCCTGGAGGTTCTTGTAGCGTTCTAACACCTGTTGAACTCCTCGGGCTACCTGGCTGTGCTCCTCACCCACGATGTTGGGGTCGAGTATGCGCGAGGTCGAAGTCAGCGGATCAACCGCCGGGTACAGGCCCTGCTCCATGATAGACCTCTCCAGAGCAACAATCCCGTCCAGGTGGCCGAAAGTGGTCGCCACTCCGGGATCCGTATAATCGTCAGCCGGGACATAGATGGCCTGAAACGAGGTTATAGAGCCCTTGCGCGTTGATGTAATTCTTTCCTCTAGTTCACCGACCTCCGTGGCCAGGGTAGGCTGATAACCCACCGCCGAAGGCATTCTTCCCAATAGCGCCGATACCTCCATACCCGCCAGGGTGTAGCGGTAGATATTGTCGATAAACAGCAACACGTCCTGGCCCTCCACATCTCGGAAATATTCCGCCATAGTCAGTCCGGTCAGTCCAATTCGCAGCCGAACCGCCGGAGGTTCGTTCATCTGCCCGAAGACGAGCACCGTCTTGTCTATTACTCCCGATTCTCTCATCTCTCGCCACATGTCGTTACCCTCACGTGACCTTTCCCCTATTCCGGCAAAAACCGAAAAGCCTCCGTGCTCGGTGGCAATATTGCGAATCAGCTCCTGGATAATAACCGTTTTTCCTACTCCGGCACCTCCAAAGACGCCTACCTTACCACCTTTAGTAAACGGGGCAATCAGGTCGATAACCTTGAGCCCGGTTTCCAGCATCTCGGTCGTTGTTGCCTGCTCCTCGAGTGGGGGCGAAGAACGGTGAGTTGGCCAGTGCTCTTCGGTCTTGACCTCACCCAGATCGTCCAGAGGCTCGCCCAGCACGTTAAACAGCCGTCCCAGAGTTGGTCTGCCTACCGGCACGCTAAGTGGGTCTCCCGTATCCACGGCTTCGGCGCCCCGTTCCAACCCCTCTGTCGGTGACATGGCCAGACAACGCACCCAGTTGTTGCCTATATGTTCCTGAGCTTCAAAAACGGCCTTGCCGCCCTCTGTGGTAATCTCAATAGCGTTGAAAATTCCTGGAAGCTCGTCCGGCGGAAATTCAATATCAACCACCGTCCCAATTACCTGAACCACTTTACCTTTGGCCATTTCCTTACCTCGCTAGTTCTCTTATTTGGAGTGGTTCTGAACCTGTCTCTCCCCTTGATTTATGGGGAGATCATCAGTACCGATGATCTCCCTTATTCGCTCAGAGCCTCAACCCCGCCGGTGATATCAAGAAGTTCCTTGGTGATGGACTCCTGGCGGGCCTTGTTATACATCAGTGTTAGTTCACTACCCAGTTCTCCGGCGTTCTCGGTGGCGTTCCGCATGGCCACCATCCTGGCCGATTGCTCACTGGCAATGGCTTCTAGAATAGCCTGATAGACCTGCATCTCAATAAATCTTGGCAAAAGTTCTTGAAGAACTCTCTCTGCGTTTGGTTCGTAGATGAAATCAACATTTTGGCTGGCCGGTATCTCCGCCGGTTCCACTGGCACCAATGGCTGCACCACCGCCCGTTGGGCCATCGTAGAGACGAACTGAGAGTAGGCCACATAAGCGGCATCTATTTCTCCGTTGGCGTAATCATCAATAATGATCCGGGATATGGGCAGGATATTCAGATAACTGGGTCGGTCGCCCAGCCAGCTGAACTCGGCCCGGATATCACGGCTGGAGCGTCTCATGAAATCCAGTCCCTTGTTCCCAACACAGACCAGACTAACCGGGACCTCCTGATCCGTTATAAAACTGCCCGTCGCGCGGTTCAGGTTGGCGATTAGCCCACCGCACAATCCGCGATCGGGAGTGATATACAATATAGCTATTTTGGTTACCGGCCGGCGCTGCAGTAAAGGGTGTAGCGTTCTTCCAGTCTGAGGAGAAGCGGCTAGGTCGGCTATTACCTGACGGATTTTTTCAGAGTAAGGGCGCCCGGCCAGACCGCGCTCCTGCGTCCGCTTCATCTTTGACGTAGCGATCATCTCCATAGCTCGGGTAATCTTGGCTATGCTTTGAACACCCTTTATCCGGCGCCGGATTAACCGAATATCAGCCACTCTGTAACCTCATCTGCTTATGTTCTGCCCTGCTTGAAACCGGTCACAGCTGTCTTCAAGGCCTCTTCCGTCTCGGGGCTAATATTTTTTTCCTTGGCGATAGCTCCACCTATCTCAGGGTGACTAGTCCCCATGAATTGATGGAAGTCAGCCTCAAAAGCAGCTAGTTCGTCTACCTCAACATCGTCAAGGTAGCCGTTTATGGCTGCATACAGAATCATTACCTGCTTCTCGGTGTCCATCGGGCTATACTGGCCCTGCTTCAAAACTTCGGTAATCCGTCGCCCTCGCTCAAGTTGGTCTCTGGTTGCCTGGTCTAGTTCGGACGTGCCAAACTGGGCGAAAGCAGCTAGTTCACGGTATTGGGCCAGTTCCAGCCTGAGCCTGCCGGCCACCTTCCTCATCGCTCGAGTCTGAGCGGAACCGCCCACTCGGGAAACTGACAAGCCAACGTTCAGGGCTGGCCTCTGCCCGGCATTAAACAAGTCCGACTCCAGATAGATCTGTCCGTCGGTAATGGAAATAACATTGGTTGGGATATAAGCGGATACATCTCCCGCCTGCGTTTCGATAATTGGCAGGGCGGTGAGTGAACCACCTCCATGGTCATCATCGTACTTTGCGGCTCTCTCAAGCAACCGGCTATGCAGATAGAAAACATCGCCGGGATATGCCTCCCGCCCTGGAGGGCGGCGCAGCAAAAGTGAAAGCTGGCGGTAGGCCCAGGCATGCTTGGAAAGGTCATCATAGACAGCCAGGGAATCTTTGCCCTCCTCCATGAATTCTTCTCCGATGGCACAGCCGGCGTAAGGGGCGAGATACTGCAGGGCAACCGAATCAGATGCATTCGCCGCTATCACAACTGTATGCTCCATAGCTCCGTATTCTTCCAGCGTGGCGACAAGTCGGGCTACCTTGGATGCCTTCTGACCAATGGCGACGTAGATGCAGATCAAGTCCCCGCCCTTCTGGTTGATGATGGTGTCGATGGTGATAGCGGTTTTCCCCGTTGAACGGTCGCCGATAATCAGNTCTCGCTGTCCCCTGCCTATAGGAATCATGCTGTCCACTGCCTTGATACCGGTCTGCACCGGACTGTTTACCGACTGACGTACAGCCACGTTCGGGGCGATTCTTTCCAGGGGCCGGTTCTCTTTGCTCTTTATGGCGCCTTTGCCATCTAGGGGACGGCCCAATGGGTCAATTACCCGTCCGATCAATCCCTCACCCACCGGCACCTCGGCAATCTGGCCTGTGCAGCGTACCTCATCCCCTTCTTTCAGGACGCTGTAGTCACCCAGGATGACGGCAGCAACACTGCCCTCTTCCAAGTTCATAGCTATTCCTACGATTTCGTGAGGAAACTGGAGTAGCTCGTTGTACTTGGCTGAGGCCAGCCCGTGAATCCGGGCTATACCATCACCAATTTCAATCACAGTACCGACATCAACCATAGTCGTTGCCGTGCCAAATTGCTCAATCTGCTGTTTAATAACAGACACAATATCCTGGCCTTTTGTTGCCATCTAAGCTACCTCCATCTCAATCACCAAAAGAATTGTTTANTAACCGAGCCCGCTGGCCACTCAATCTGCGGTTCCGGCAATCTCTCTCTTTAAAGCCTCTAACCGGCTGAGAGTGCTCCCGTCCAGCAACTTGCCGCCAATTCTGGCTACAATCCCACCCAGCAAGCTGGAATCTACCTCGGACTTAACAATCACCGTTTTATTGACCATCGCCCCCAGACGCTCCTCTAGTTTTGTCCTATCCTCGTCGGCAAGGGGAACGGCCGTGATAACATCAGCCTGTTCAATACCACGGTGGCCATCCAGCAGACGCTGGTATTCCTCGGAAATCTCACCCGCGATGCTTAAACTGTCTCTATCCGCCAGCAGAAAAGCTAGATTCAGGGCTAGAGGATTTATCGCCCCAAGCCGTTCGGAAAGGAGTCTTGTTTTGTCAGAAAGAGGCAGCTTGGGATGCTCGATCAGGGCAGTGAAAGCCGCATCATCAGCTAGACCGGCAATCTTGTTCAGGTCAGACTGCCAGTTGTCTAGTTCGTCTCTCTCCACGGCGATTTGAAACACTGCCTGTGAATATCGCCTGGCATCAACCGTTCTTACCACCATATCCCCCTTTTCTGAACTGGTCTAGCCCTTTTTCAGGGTGGTGCTTTCGTCCAAAGTCTTGTCGATGAGTTGGCGGTGCCCTTCCTCATCCAGCGACTGGTCAATGACCTTTCCGGCTGCTAATATGGTCAGCTCGGCAAATTCCTTGCGCAGTTCATCGATCGCGTCATCTCGCCCCCGCTGAATCTCCGCTCTCGCCCTGGTGATCAGAGCTTCGGCTTCACCCCGGGCTTCCTGTTGGGCCTGTTGCCGGACTTCTTCTCCCCCACGGACCGCCCGGGCCACTATTTCCTGCCCTTCTTTACTGGCGGCCTCAATCTGTTTTTTGGTCTCCTCGTCGGCCCGTTCTACCTGCTCCTTGATGGATTCTGTCTGCTCCATACTCTCCTTGATTTTCGCGGAGCGTTCATCAAGTATCCTGATAACCGGCTTGTAAGCAACCAGATAGAGCACCCCGAAGAGAATAGAAAAATTCACAATTTGTGCTATCAGCATTGGTAAATTTATGCCGAGGGCCCCCAGACCTTCCATCCTTTCNCCCCCCTTAGAGTGTTATCCCGTACCTTGGCCGAACATGGCGATGAATATTATCCCAACCAGTAATACTGTNCNTANTANCNCTNNNGAAAAGATAATCGTTATAGAAATAGGTATTCCTTGCTGTTCCATAATTTCTCCTTACTAATTCTCTACACAACCATTGCTAAGATGATGGATATGATCAGGACATAAATTCCGATAGCCTCGGCAAAAGCGGTTACCAATATCATATTGGTCAATATGGGGCCGCTTGCTTCGGGATTACGGGCGATTCCGGTCAGGGCGGCATAACCAATCAGACCGATAGCCAGCGCNGGTCCTAACATACCTAAACCGGCCGCCATCCCTACTGCCAACATTTTCATTACTTCCGGGGTCATTGTCTACCTCCTCCAAATGATTTTGTGGTCTATATTAGTGACTCTCATCCCCGTGGGAAACCACAGCCAGAGTCAGAAATATCAGGGTCAACATGCCAAAAATGAGCGCCTGAACGAAACCGACCAGTAATTCAAGCCCGTAAAAAGGCAACGCTGCCAGAAAAGGGACCAGGAAAGTTACCATTAGCAGTAATATCTCACCGGCCGTCATATTGCCAAAAAGACGCAACGTGAAACTGACAATGCGAACGAACTCGCTCAATAGATGAATTAGGCCGATAAACATGTTAATTGCACCGAGGAAGATTCCGTTCATACCGGCACCGAGTTTACCCCGTCCAAGCTGGCCTAGCCCGGCCAGGAACTGTCCCACATTAATAAATTTTGTCAGGTAGCCCGGTCCCAATGACTTGAATCCGAAGAAACCAACTGCCAGAAATGACACAATGGCTATGGACAGAGGCAGATTAATATCGGTATTTGCCGACCGTAACAGGTGCACCTCCCCCTCAGCCGTATGGACCAGTATGGAACCGAATCCGGGGAACAGACTTAGCCATCCGTTAAACATCGCAAAGAGAAAAATCGTGGCAACTATGGGAAAGAAACGGCGCCCGTTTTGGTCACCGGCCACATTCTGACACAGGTCCATCAATGACCCAAGGATAAACTCCAGTAACGCTTGCAACTTTTTCGGAATAAGTCTTAGACGGCGGGTAACAGCGAAAGAAAAGCCCGCCACTACAATGATCGTGAGCCAGGCGCTAATAACGGTGTTGGTAATTGGGAAGCCAAAGAGGTGGAACACTACCTCGGGCGGGAGTTCTGGGTGCGGCTGAGAAACACTGAGCCAGTTTGGCAGCCCCACATCACCGAAAATACTTTTGCCCACAGGACCGGCCAAGAAGCCAACCAGGAAAAGGGCGATTACCCCCACGATAATAAGGGGCTTCTTGAAACCAGGGCGGCCCTGTTTAGGCACTAGCTATCCCCCCCCGTGTTGTCTCTTGTTGATATTGGGAAGAATCATCCGATAGACACCGTAAAAAGCAATGATAACTCCCAAGATTAAGCCAAATATCACCAGGACAGGACTGGTGATGAATTTGTTATCAAGCCACAGTCCACCGACCACGCCCAGGATGATGCAGATTCCAATAAACCACCCCACCCCCAACAACCTCGCAGCTGCTACCCATCTGCTCATACCACGGATAGCATATCAAATCTGCCTGTTCAGGTCAAGCCTTTCCCCCGGCTCAAATGGACAGTGGCTCCATGGTATCTGGCGTCTGAAAAACAGGGCACGGCCTTCATGAGGAAGCCCTACGGAACTAGACCGTAGGGCTCTATTGCCGGACTATTCAGGGTGCCTGATCTGCTGCTTCAAGACTTGCTCTTGTCAAAGTCTTCCCAATCAATTGTATCTATGACCTCACGAAAAGCCGACAGATTTTTCAACTCTTCCTCGCTGATCTTGTTGCCGTCCTTGTCGAGTTTCTCAGTGTCGTCAAAAATGGGCTTTCCCGTGTCCTTATCTAGCAGAATACTTGCCTTGTCCATAACAGATTCGTCAACATAGATTGGTACCTCCACCCTCACCGCTAGTGCCAGTGCATCACTCGGTCGAGAGTCAACTTCAATTTGCCCTCCGTCTACGTTAAGGGCGATCATGGCGAAAAAATTGTCGTTCTTGAGGTCGTTCACCAGAATGTTCTTGATGTTGGCACCTAGAGCCTCGATGACTGATCGCAACAAATCGTGAGTCAGAGGTCTGGTGACACTCACCCCTTGCAGCTTTATGGCTATGGCGTCTGCCTCGGCGTGACCGATCCAGATAGGCAGGTAGCGCTCACCCTCTTTCTCTTTCAGAATCACCACTCGCTGGTAATTCATCAGGCTGACCCGGATGCTGTCGATGACCATCTCTATCATATTCAGACCTCCGTCACACCTCCGCCACTCGTCCCGCGACAGTTTAATTCTAACTTACATGTTTAACACTGTCAACCGAGATGTATCCCAAATCCGTCCCTGTTTTTCTTATCAAATCGCCAAATTTGTGTTATAATAAGCAGGTAAAATTTTTAACCACAACTAGGAAGGAGCGGAAAATATGCGTGATGGCAACAAGGTAGTTGTCTGGTTTGCAGAAGTTAATAAGAATGATATACCATTGGTCGGTGGTAAAGGTGCCAACCTCGGGGAAATGACTAATGCCGGGATACCGGTTCCTCCTGGTTTTATCGTCACCGCCGGTGCTTATTTTGACTTTATTGAGAAAGCAGGTATCCACGATAGCATTGTCTCTTTACTTGAGCCGGTGGACGTCCATGATAGCCGGCGACTGCAAGAGACTGCTCTGCAGGTTCAGGAATTAATTAAGAAGGCCGACATTCCTCCGGAAACCGCCAGGGAAATTGAGCGGGCCTACCTGGAAATGGGCCAAAGCTATGTCGCGGTGCGTTCCTCCGCCACCGCTGAAGATCTGCCTGATGCCTCCTTTGCCGGTCAGCAAGCTACCTTCCTTAATGTTCAGGGCCAAAAAGAGGTAGTAGAAGCTGTTCAAAAGTGCTGGGCATCTCTCTTTGAAGCCAGGGCTATCTTTTATCGCGAAGAACAGGGCTTTGACCACTTTTCAGTAGGTATCGCCGTGCCTGTACAGAAAATGGTACAGTCGGAGTCTTCCGGAGTCATGTTCACCGTGGAACCCACCACCAGCAACCATGAAAAGATTACCATAGAGGCTGTCGTGGGGCTCGGTGAGATGCTTGTTTCCGGAGACGTAACTCCTGACCATTACACGGTCAATAAAGAGGCTATGACCATCATCGATAAAGAAATCAAGATGCAG
The DNA here is from genome assembly GCA_002685815.1 of Dehalococcoidales bacterium. Classification (GTDB taxonomy): domain Bacteria; phylum Chloroflexota; class Dehalococcoidia; order Dehalococcoidales; family UBA2162. The sequence continues at coordinate 8,016 of NYYM01000078.1, forward strand.
GAATGGAAGCTGATCAAAAGCAATGGTGACCCCGGTGGCGAAGACAATATCAAGGTGCTGCTTACTCCAGAAGAACAGAATAGGCAAAAAATATCCGATAGTGACATAGTTCTTCTGGCCACGGTGGGCAAGCGCCTGGAAGACCATTACCAGTCCCCTCAGGATGTTGAGTGGGCAAAAGCGGATGGAGAAATCTTTATTGTGCAGACCCGTCCTGTAACCACTATTGGCAATGCCCCGGGTACTACCCACGATATCGATGCTCCGGTACTCCTCTCCGGCGCCCCGGCCAGTCCCGGTGTTGCATCCGGTCCGGTCAGGATTGTGCCTGACCCATCACAGATAGATAGGGTGCTGGAGGGTGATATTCTGGTGGCTGAAATGACCACCCCTGACTTTGTTCCGGCAATGAAACGGGCCTCGGCCATCGTCACCGACCGTGGAGGAAGGACCGCTCACGCCGCCATCGTTAGCCGTGAACTGGGTATTCCCTGTATTGTTGGCAGTAAGAGTGCCACCACCACCCTTAACGACGGGCAGGTTATAACGGTTGATGGTTCCAACGGTAAAGTCTACGCCGGCAAGATAGAAATTGCCACCGATGTAAAAATACGGGCCAAAGGTGAAGTTGTCACCAAGACTAAGTTACTGGCAAATCTGGCCCAACCGGAGGTAGTTGACAGGGTAGCCTCCCGTGATGTTGACGGTATCGGTCTGCTCCGGGCCGAGTTTATGGTCGCCGAGATCGGTGAGCATCCCAGCCACATGATTGAACAGGGGCGCAGTGAAGAGTTCGTTGGAAAGCTGGCC
>NYYM01000079.1 GCA_002685815.1 Dehalococcoidales bacterium
CTCCGGGTCGGTGACTGTGTAATTCGCTATCAAATATCCGGACATAATGACCTCCTTACATTGCGGTTTCCCGCCGTACTTTGGAACTTGAGTATAAGTCTCTACCTAGAGCTTGTCAATAGCTGCCGGATAAAGTTATGCCTTCCAGTGGAAACCACAATACTCCTCCAGTTCATGCTGCAAACGCTCGAATGGCAAGTCAAATCTGAAAACCTGCGTAGAGGATTGTCGGGGTGCTAAAGGTGATGGCCAGGTTACCTAGCTCAGGCCCACCTGATAGAATTGCTCGGGCGAACCAGAATAGTAGCCAAATACCTAGCGGAGTATAGCAAGGTGTGCCCAATGGGGCAATACATTGAGGTCATATAAAGGAAAGGGAAGGGTAAGGCTGATTTGCAATGGGAGAGTCAAAATAGAGGACTGTACGCAACCTTCTACTTTCATAGACATTTACGAGAATCAATTGAATGCGTATCTTGCTACTTTCCAAATACCAAAGGATTATCAAGAGAGATCTTAGCAGCCCACAAAGAACTGGATTTTCCCAATGATCTTAGGAAGAAGAAAGCTACACTTGAAACTCGATTGGAAAGAATCGAGGAGCTTTATCAGTGGGGACACAAATCAAGGGAGCAATACCTCATCGAGTACGTCGCCATACAAAGAGAACTACCCCAAATCACATCAATGGAGCCTGGAGTTGACGTGCTCAAGAACCTTGCTAAGTTTCTAAGAAATATAGTCCTGGGTTGGAAGGTAACTTCGCAAAAGCAAAAGAATTGTCTTGCGAGTTGCCTCTTCGAAACGGTGTGGATCAAGGACAAAAAGGTCTTGGCAGTTACGCCACGGCCAGAATTTAAGCCTTTCTTCGATCTGCAATATACAGGCAAATCTAACTATACGTTGCAGGTGCGACCCCGAGGGGATTCGAACCCCTGATCTCCACCGTGACAGGGTGGCATGTTAGGCCGCTACACCACGGGGCCGTTTTGTCTCCAGAACCGGAATGTATTACTCCAGTTTCTCTCTAGAGTCTATCAAGCGAGGTCAGCCCTGTCAAACTATTTGCCGCCCGGTTGTACCCTGCCGAAATCGTCATCCAGCCTGACCACATCGTCAAGTTCAGGGGTTGAAACTTCAAACAGGGTGGTGTCTTCCGTGGCCTGCAACCGGTGTTTGCTCTTCGGCGCCACGCGGTAGCACTGACCGTTCGTGATATCCGTTTTTACCATCTCACCGCTGGTCCCTTCAGTTTCGACGATAGCCTGACCTTCAAGACAGTAGAACGTCTCATCTTTTTCATCATGGTAGTGGAGGCTGAGACGGTAGCCCTTCTTTACAAAGAGAAGTTTCCCGGCATATTTCTCCGTTTGGGCAAAGATTAACTCGTGCCCCCACGGTTTTTCAATTTTTCGGGGTAACTCTGCGTCCATACTCTGTCATCCCTTGAAGTTTCTGGTGAGCTAGACCCCAGCCAGGTCTCTACCCGTCCGAAGCAATCTTTCTACCCGAGCCGGACTGCTGCTTTCAGCGTAAACACGCAGTAACGGCTCAGTCCCCGAAAATCTAATCAGCAGCCAGGTAGTATCGGCCAAGATAAAGCGAAAACCATCGGCAGTCTCGAACTTTATTACCTCTACCCCGTCAATCTCCTTGGGGGGATGCTGCTTCAGGCGCTCGATTATCGTCTGGCGTTCCGGTTCGGGAAACTCTACGTCCACCCGGTCATAATGATGGGGCCCCACTTTGGTGTACAGATAGTCAACCAGTTGTGACGGACTTTTACCCGTCTTTACCATCAAGTCAAGAAAGTAGAGGGCCGCCAGGATACCATCCCTTTCGGGGGCGTGACCGCGGAAGCCATAGCCACCGCTTTCTTCTCCGCCGATGAGCACATTTTCAGCCAGCATTATCGGAGCCACGTGCTTGAAACCTACCGGTGTCTCCCGCACCGGGACATCAAACATTTCAGCCAGACGGGAAAGCATGCTGCTGCCGTTGACCGTCTTGACCACGATACCCCGCTCTCCCCTCAACTCAAGCAGGTAGAGGCAGAGCAGAGCCATGACCTGAAGGGTAGTCAGGAACCTCCCGTTTTCGTCCATGATACCCAGGCGGTCGGCATCGCCATCGGTAGCTACGCCCACTCCGGCTGCCTGCTCCCTAATGGTAGCCGAGAGCCTGCCCAGGTTAGCCGCAATCGGTTCAGGCCTGATACCGGGAAACAGGGGATTACGTTCATCGTTTATTTCTACCAACTCGATGTCCCCGTCACCGAGTAATCTTTTGAGATAACCGATACCGGCTCCGTACATGGAGTCAATGACGACCTTTATCCCGGCCCGGCGCAGACTATCCAAATCAACCAGCCCTGCCAGATGCTCCAAATAGCTGGGAGCCAAGTCAAGATATTCTATCAAATCCTTATCGAGGGCCTCAGCCAGCGGCACTCGCTCTACCTGACCGCTATCGAGAATACCGCTAATATTCTTCTCTATCGCGGCGGTGACCTCATCGGGAGCTCCGGCCCCGTCCTGTGTCTTGAACTTAAAGCCGTTCCAGATGCCCGGATTATGGCTGGCGGTAATGATAACGGCCCCACCCGCCTTCCGGGACATGGTGCCAAAGCTAATCACCGGTGTCGGAGTAGCCTCAGGACACAAATATACCTTAATTCCGTTAGCGGCGACCACCTCGGCTGAAGCCGCGGCGAAGTCCTCAGAGGCAAAGCGGGTGTCAAAACCAATAATCAGTCCCCGGTCGGCCAGACCTGACTGTTTCAGGTAATCGGCCACCGCCTGGGCGCAAACCCTCACGTTATCAAAGGTAAAGCCCTCGGCAATGATGGCCCGCCAGCCGTCAGTGCCGAATTTTATGGGGTTAGTATTAGTAATCTACCTCACCCCCTGTATCCCCCTGTTCTTCAAAAGAGAGGGGGAGGAACTGTTTTGAAGGAGCTCCGTCCCTCTTGATGCTCTGTTTATTGACTACAATTCCTCTAGTCGATTGTTAATTAGTTCTTGAACTTCAATAATCCTAGTTTTGTTTCTATTAAAGACCTCCATGGCTTCTCCAAGTACTTCTGCTTTCAGATCTTTGTAGTCTATAGCTTCGGAAAAAGACACTCAATAATCCTTAATCATCTCCTCCACTTTGTCTATGAGTTCTCTATCGTATTGCATAAATAGGGTCTTCTCAAAATTACCGCTACCTATGTAGGTGTTAATTTCGTCAGCATTCTCTTGTAATTCGTTCTTGCCTCTTCTTCTGTCATACCGAATCTAGTATGCAGTTTATGCGCAGAGGAGGCCACTTTATCTTGTTTAGTCGCCATAATAACCAACTCAGACCTTAGTTTAAGCAGAGGTTCACTTCTAACTTCCCATCGTCTCTGTCGATTACCTACCTCGCTCTGCCTCGCAAGTCCCTTTTCAAATCGCTCATCAGAATGTTCTACTTGCTTCTTTATACCCCAGTATGAGAATATCCCACCAAGAAACACCCCTATGAAACCAAATAACGCCGGTAGCAGCCACTCCATCGTGTCCTCCTACTAGGCTAGTAAGATTGTACTGTAGTCGGATCTAACCTATTCCTTACCCCTGTCCCTCTTTTTTCAAGGCCTCCACCTTATCCAGGTTCTCCCAGGGCAGGTCAAGGTCACCTCGTCCGAAGTGACCGTAAGCAGCCGTCTGCCTGAAAATGGGACGGCGCAGTTCAAAGTTCTTGATAATGGCCCCCGGCCTAAGGTCAAAGTGTTTCCTTATCAAGGCAACGAGGGCTTCCTCATCAAGCTCACTGGTGCCGAAGGTCTCCACCGATACGGAGAGAGGATGAGCAACTCCGATAACATAAGAGAGCTGTACTTCAAGGCGATCAGCCAAGCCGGCGGCCACCATGTTCCTGGCGATGTGCCGGGCGGCGTAGGCAGCCGAGCGGTCAACTTTGGTCGGGTCCTTGCCGGAAAAGGCCCCACCCCCATGGCGGGCAATGCCGCCGTAGGTATCAACCAGAATCTTGCGTCCGGTAAACCCGGTATCGCAGACGGGCCCGCCGATGACGAAACGTCCCGTGGCGTTAACAAAGAACTCGGTCTCATCATCTATGAGGGAGGCCGGCACAATTACCTTGATAACCTTTTCAATTATGTCCTTCCTTATCTGGTCGGGATCGATATCGGGGTCATGCTGAGCAGCGATAACCACATTGGTAACCCGCTTTGGTTTTCCCATACTGTATTCAATGGAAACCTGTGATTTTCCGTCAGGGCGGAGGTAAGGCAGGGTCTTGTCCTTTCTTACCTGGGTCAGACGCTGACAAAGTCTGTGTGACAGGGCTATCGGCANCGGCATATGCTCCGGGGTCTCGTTACAGGCAAAGCCGAACATCATCCCCTGGTCGCCGGCCCCAATCTCATCGAACTCGTCGGCAGCGTTGTCTCCTTTGGCCTCCTGCGACTTGCTAACGCCCCGGTCTATATCAACGGACTGGGCCGTGATGCCGTTAAGCACCCCGCATGACTCAAAATCAAACCCGTAATGCGGAGAGTCATAACCGATATCTTTGATCACTCCCCGCACCAAATTTGGAATATCCACATAGCAATTTGTGGTAATCTCTCCCAGCACNATTACCATGCCGGTGGTTGNCGCCACCTCGCAGGCAACCCGTCCCATCGGGTCCTGGGNCATAATAGCATCCAGGATAGCGTCTGATATCTGGTCACAGAGTTTGTCCGGGTGTCCCTCGGTGACTGATTCAGAGGTAAGTAGGTATTTCGGTGAACTGCTAAAACTATCTGCCATATTTTCTCCTTTTTATGTTCCTTCCTGCCAACTGGTCAGGTAGCGTTCTTGCTCGGGGGTAAGGGTGTCAATCTTAATACCCATCGAGTCCAGTTTTAGTCTGGCCACCTGCTTATCGATATCCACAGGCACCGTGTAGACCTTGTCTTCCAGTTTTCCCCCGTTCTTCACCAAGTACTCCAGGCAAAGGGCCTGGTTGGCGAAGCTCATATCCATAACACTGGCGGGGTGTCCTTCAGCCGCCGCCAGGTTAATCAATCTACCCTCACCCAACAGATACAGGTGGCGGCCATCTTTTATGGCATATTCATCGACAAAGGGACGGATTCCCCGTTTGCCCCCGGACATACCTTCCAGGGCCGGTATATTAATTTCGGCGGTAAAATGGCCGCTGTTAGCCATTATTGCCCCGTCCTTCATTACGTTGATGTGGGCCTCATCAATTACATATTTATCACCGGTTAATGTGATGAAAATATCGCCTTCTTTGGCTGCCTCTAGCAGAGGCATAACCTGGAAACCCTCCATTGTCGCCTCAAGAGCCCGCACCGGTTCCACCTCGATTACAACAACGTGGGCCCCCAGTCCTTTTGCCCTCATGGCGACACCGCGTCCGCACCAGCCGTAACCGCAGATAACCACCGTCTTCCCCGCCCAGAGGATATTGGTCGCCCGGGTGATACCATCAATAGTACTTTGCCCGGTGCCGTAACGGTTATCAAAAAGCGACTTGGTCTGGGCATCGTTTACCGCGATGACGGGATATTTCAGCTTTCCCTCGTTATCCAGACTACGATATCTGATTACCCCGGTGGTGGTTTCCTCAGTACAACCGATTACGTTCTGGATCAAGTCGGTCCTCTTAGAATGAATGGTACTACCCATATCGGCCCCATCATCTATCGTCAGATGGGGTCTACTGTCTAGGGAGATGTTGATGTGCTTGTAATAGGTTACTTCATCCTCTCCCTTTATGGCATAAGTAGGAATACCGTACTCCACCAGAGCGGCGGCCGTATCGTCCTGGGTGCTCAGCGGGTTGGAGGCGCAGACGATAGCCTCAGCCCCTCCTGCCTGTAAGGCCAAAGCCAGATTGGCCGTCTCCGTGGTGACGTGTTGGCAAGCGGCAATCCGGATTCCGTTAAAAGGCTTCTCCCTGGCGAATCTCTCGCTGATCAGCTTGACCACCGGCATCTCACGGGCAGCCCACTCAATCTTCTTTCTGCCATCCTCAGCCAGAGAAAGATCTTTGATATCATGGTTCTCAGTTGCCATCGGCTACCTCCTCATCAATCTCCTCTAACATCTGTTCTCTATTCTCCACAGAACTCCTCTCATTTCTTTCTAAGTGTTACCCGGAACAGTCTACGGGGAAGATCACCCTCTTCAAATTCATCAATGTCGATTATCTCAAATCCTTTCGCCAAGTGCTCCACCTTCTCCTTGCTGAAGAAATGAACGATAAATGGACCAACCTCATACATATCTCCCCCCCGATGGGTGCCCGTTCCGTAGCGGGGGTCTTCGGTAGTCCGGACCGAGTAGACATTGAGCTCCCCCGGTTTCAGTACACGCCTGATTTCATCGGAAAGAAATTCTAGTTCAGTAGTAAGCAGCGCCCCGCAATATAGACCAAAGGAATAGCAGGCGTCAAAAGATTCATCACCAAAGGGAATAGTATTTCTCACATCGTGGCGCATCGCGCTAACGGACTGAGACAAGCCGGATGCCTGGGCTTTCCGGGTTATTGTTTCAACCGAACTGTCACAAAAATCCAGCACTGAAACTCGGAAACCATTTTGAGCCAGGTAGATAGTATCTCGCCCCGCTCCTCCTCCCAACTCCAGGACCGTCTCCACGCCCTCATTCTTGAACAAGCCTACCGCTTTTTGAGCTGATTGGCTGGGAGCCTCACCAAAGGCGTCAGGGTTTTCGGAAAATACGTTGTTCCAGTTCTGGCATTGCTGGACGATAGTCTCTTTCAGCATCACCGGCAATTCTTCTTGCAACATCTGCTCCTTAACTCAATCCTTCGGCCAGCCGCCCTTATGCAGCCGAGGGTTCTCAGCGGGACAATCCTCTAAAGCTGTCGGGCAGTCCAGACAAGTCTCCCGCTGGTACTCTTTACAGCCATCCAGCCAGGGCACATCTCCGTTAAATTGCCCGTGTAAAGGGTGCTTTCTTGCATCTTCGCCAGACGGCCTGCCCATTTTGCTTATATCTCATACTCACCAGGATAATTCCAAGCTTGAGTCAATATTCTATCACAGGCCCAACCCGGAAATTCGGCTGAATAGATTTTCCTTCCGTCCCCACCTGGTATAACCGCCGGCCATCCCATCCGGTGAACAGTATATTATACTTCCTCAGCATGGAAACCGCCAAATTTACCCATGCCAAGTCGGCCCCGGCTGGTGCCGAGTGCCGATCTGCCGCTGAGCAAGCACACCGGCTCCGTGGGAGCCTGGCGCCAGGGGCAACAGGGCGGGCTTAGAGTTTCCCCGCCTTGTTCTTTTCTTCCAGCTTCTTCCTCTTTTTGCGGTGCTTCTGAATTGCAATTCTCTTTGCTTTGTTCATGTACTTTTCGCCGTACCCTTTCTTAAAGATAACGCTTTCTTATGGCCGCTGACAGATCAGTCAGTAGTTCCAGAGCTCGGGCTGACGCCTCCTCTGACAGAGTGGTTAACGAGCAACTGGGAGTAAGCAGTCCCTGTTCAATCAACTGACTGAATGGGATTCCGTTCCTTGTAAAAGGAGCTATCGCTTCCTCTAAACGTTCTTTCAGACTGGCCACCGTTTCTCCGGCCAGGACTTCAGCTTCGTTGGGAACGATCCCCCAGGCGACCGCACCGCCCCTCTCAAGGAATTTTTTCACCTCTGCCGGGAACAGGGTCAGTGACTCGGCAAAATTATAGGTGTCAAAATTCAAAATGTCTGCGTTGGTATCGAGCAGAACCGACCAGTCCGTGTTACCACAGCAATGAACTCCCTTAAGGCCGCTAATACCGCCAAAGACCTCATTCAACAGACTGATAACCTTCTCCCTAGATATTGAGACAAAAGCAGAGCCAAAGGATGTCATATACGGCTCATCGACAAAGATGATGGTGTTGCTGGAGATTTTACTCAGCTTCTTCTCCTGCCAGCTCGCCTTAAGCCTAAGCAGTTTGGCAGCGGCGTCACCCAGGACATCATCGTAGATTATGGACCGTTTGTCCTTGTCGGTAACCGTCAGTCCCCAACTGACCGGCCCGGTCACCTGGCCTTTCATCGCACGGGGCGATATGTCATCCAGGCCAAGAAAAGCCTCCAGACCGGCGGCGTATTCCTCACTGATGGGAAATTCATCAGCATTATTCTCCAAATAAGCGGTATACAAGCGCTCCAAAAGAGCGCTCACATCCTGAGAGCGGTCGACGTAGATTCTTTCCCCCTCCATCTCGATCACCACCCCGGGAAAGCCCTCACTGTACTGGACGTACATATTTTCCAGGAAGGAGCGCTTGGGCAGTTGAGGCCAAGCAGGGATGTCCTTCAAGTAATGGGTAATTTGAGAGCAGGCCGCTGAGGGATCGGTTTGAGGCATACTACCAATAATGGTCGGCAAACAGCCAAACTTTGTATCAGGCAATATTAGTCTTCCTTTGTTGAATTCAACCTGTCCTCCTCTTTCCTTCCTAGAGAGGGGGATAAATGGGGNTGAAGTCTACCAGCCATGTTACTTTATGTACTTGCCGATAATCAGGCCCAGTTTTTCCAGTTGCTCCGGCGGCATGGCATCCGGAGCGGTAATGATTGCCGTGGCCAAGGCCGTGTCGCAGCCGCAATCACGAGCTTCCCCTATCCGACTGACGGCCAGTTTGATAATGTTCCGGGCAGTATCAACGTTATGACGCATGGTATTGAGAATGACATCCACCGTAACCGGCTCACCGGGCTCCCACCAGCTATCGTAATCGGTAACACAGCTAATAACAGAGTAGCAGATTTCGGCTTCTCTAGCTAATTTAGCCTCAGGCAATGCCGTCATGCCGATAATGTCAGCCCCCCATGAGCGGTAGAGCCTAGACTCGGCCCGGGTAGAGAAAGCTGGACCCTGCATAACCACCATAGTGCCATTCTCATGGACACTGGCCCCGACTTCCTTAGCCGCCTGATATAAAACCCGGCTCAATGCCGGGCAGAAGGGGTCGGCAAGAGGAACATGGGCCACTATTCCTTCACCAAAGAAGGAATTGACCGTGTTACGGGTACGGTCGATTAGCTGGTCGGGAATAAGCAGTTGCCCCGGTTCTATCTCTTTCTTAAAACTGCCCGCCGAGCAGACGGCGATAATCTGCTCCACGCCCAATGATTTGAGAGCGTAAATATTGGCCCGGGACGGCAGTTCTCCCGGAGAAATATGGTGCCCCGTGCCGTGCCGAGGCAGAAAGGCAATCCCCACTCCCTCCAGCCTACCCGTAAGAATAGCCTGGCTCGGCTTGCCGAAAGGGGTATTTATGTCAACTTCCTCAATATCCGTCATCCCCTCGATGTCATACAGCCCGCTCCCCCCGATAACCCCAATTTTAGCTTCAGGCATTAATGTCCTCCAAATAGTACTTAATATAGTGGCTTCACGTCTAAAGCCGACTGTTTTACGGGTTTATTCAATCCATATTTCTTTGTTACGGACTTGACCAATCTGACAAATCATTCCGGATTTTCCGGTGCGACATAAATATTCGCGACCAGTGTCTCCAAGTCCACGGGTACACCTATCCCATCCGAGGAGGGCTGATTAGAAAGATTTGGTAGTCCCTCCTTAGTCTTTGTAAATTCGATAAACAAAGCTCTTACTTCCTTCTCATATTCAAAACTCTTCCTTTTGTGAAGAAAAGGAGCGAAGAAGTTGTTTTCGGGGGTCTTCTCTGTCGAATAATCCCTGTAATGAACTTCTCCAATGTAGATATCAGCGTACTTTGTTTGAAGCAGTCCTTCAGTCGCCCAAATGTCGACTGTATGGCTATACCTTCATTACTTTTCAGATAGAGCCTCCACATTGCCGCCGATTCGTGCTGGCTCTCATGCCAGCTATTTATGAATATGTGGTACTGTAATTTCTTGAATAACTGACTCGAGACTTTATCTCTATTCCCGAGATTCAGGTCCCGGCGAACAGACCTGGGAAGCTGCTCGAACATTTCTTGGTATTTGATTGCTCTCTGTTGGACATTTTCCTTCGGTACGCACCTTCAAATATATCGCCTAGTTTGTCTGTTCTGGCAAAGAAGAGTTCGCTTTGCTCGAGCAAGCTAACGAATTTTGTAAAGTCCATATAATATTGCCAGGTTATTACTTTGTTCCCTTGTGGTTTGAGAAAACTAGGATGTTCTTTATACATTCTTCCTCTAAACTACTTACCAAACAGATTCCTAATCCCCTCCCCATAGGGCTGCCTGATTATACCACCCTCGGTGATGATGGCCGTAATGTAACGGTGGGGGGTAACGTCAAAGGCGGGATTGGCCACTTCACAGTCAGAGGTCATGCGGACCCCCATCATATGAGTCACTTCTTCACCTTTACGCTGCTCAATGGGAATTTCAGCCCCCGTTTCGAGGGAGGCGTCAATGGTGGTAGTGGGAGCGGCTACGTAAAAAGGGACGTTATTTTCTTTAGCCAGCACCGCCAGGCTGTAGGTGCCGATCTTATTAGCGGTGTCGCCGTTGGCAGCTATGCGGTCGGCCCCGACGATAACACAGTCAATCTCACCCCGGCTGAGAAAATAACCGGCCATAGAGTCCGTCATCAGAGTAACCGGAATACCGGCTTTCATCAGCTCCCAGGTGGTCAGGCGGGCCCCCTGGAGGAGAGGGCGGGTCTCATCGGCAAAGACCTTTATCTTCTTGCCCTGCTCTCCGGCCTGGATAATCACTCCCAGGGCGGTACCATAGCCGGTGGTAGCCAAGGGCCCGGCGTTACAGTGAGTCAGGATGGTAAACCCGTCCTTGATCAGCTCAGCCCCGAAACGGCTCAGCTTTCCGGTAGCCTCAGCCTCTTCCGAGTGAATTTTCACCGCTTCCTCGACCAGCCCCTTTTTGGTCTCCTCCACCTCTCGACCGGCTTCAGCCACGCGGTCCATCCGTTCCACGGCCTGAAAGAGATTTCGGGCCGTGGGCCGAGTACCGGCAATGGTGCGGCTGACCTGGCGGAATTTCTCCAAAAAATCATCCTTTGAGCTTGATTCAATCGCCAGAGCGCCCAGAGCGATGGCGTAACCTCCGGCTACTCCAATGGCCGGGGCTCCCCTTATTTTCAATTCTCTAATGGCTGATGCTATCTCCTGATAATCGCCCGTCTCCAGATAAACTTCTTCCTGTGGCAGCCGGGTCTGGTCAAGCATTCTTACCTTGTTGCTAAGCCACTCAATCGGTTGTACCAACATTTATTTTCACACGCTCCACGGAATTTCCTAATTGTACTTGTTCATCGCGACCGTCAGGCCCTGGCTAAAGAGGCAGACAATGGCTTCACTCACCTGGGGAAGGAACTCATCAACAGTCTGCCTTTCCCCGGCGGTAAAATCACCCAGCACGTAGTCAATAATATCAGCTTCATCAGTTTCAGTTGAGCCCTCATCCGCCGGCGGTCGCCCAATACCTACTCTGAGGCGCAAGAAGTCCCGGCTGCCCAGTTCGGAGGCCACAGAATCCACCCCTTTGTGTCCCCCCGAACCACCCCCCTGACGGAGGCGGATTTTACCCAGGGACAGGTCAAGGTCATCATGGATGACCAGCAGGTTGTCAGGACTGACCTGGAACTTCCCCATCAGCCGGTCAACCGCCTGCCCACTCCGGTTCATATAAGTCTGGGGCCGGGCCACAATCAGACTGGTGCCATCCACTTCCCCTGCGCCGGTGCGGGCTCCTCCCTGTCTTTTGTCAAACCTGATACCCTGACTCCGGGCAAAGTAGTTGAGGCACATGAATCCCAGGTTATGACGATTCTTTTCATGCTCCCGGCCCGGATTACCAAGGCCGACAACCAGTCTAACGTCCGTTCTTTTCCTCCGGAAGATGCCCAGAATGTCTATTATCCTTCTCCTATTTTTCCCAAGAATGCCGTTTCGTCAATGCGTTCGGTTTTCAGTTTATCCGCCTGCTTCAACTTGCCGGCCCCCGGATCTTCCCCCACCACCAGGTATCTGGTATTCCGGGTAACATTGTCCTTGGCCGTGCCGCCGAGGGCTTTTATTTTTTCGGCCGCTTCCTGACGACCGAAGGATTCCAGCCGCCCGGTGATGACAAACTCCGTACCGGACAGAAGCAGTTTTTCTGACTCGGCTTTCTCTGCCTTTGGATTAACCCCCGTTTCCTTCAATCTCCGGATAATTCTATTGTTCTCCTCCTGGCCGAAGAAGGCGATAATGCTATCGGCAATCTTGGGACCTACCGAGTCAATAGAAATGAGTTTCTCTCTCGAAGCGTTTCCCAGATCATCAAGGTCGATGAATTCCTGGGCCAGCACCTGGGCCATTTCACTGCCGACATGGCGAATACCCAGGGCTGAGATAAGCCTCTCCAGCGACCTGTCTTTGCTGTTGTCGATGGCTTTCAACTGATTATCCACGCTCTTCTCGGCCATCCTCTCCAGCTCAAGCAATTGTTCTCTTTTGTCTTTGAGAGAGTACAGGCCGGACACATCTTCAATCAACCCCTCACTCAACAGCGCGGTAATCTGAGCCTGGCCGATGCCCCTAATGTCCATCGCCCCCCGGGAAACGAAGTGTTCTATCCGTTGCTGCACCTGGGCGGGACAGGCGGCATTGGAGCAGTAATACATCACTTCCCCTTCTGGTTTGATCACTGCTGAACCGCATACCGGGCAGATCGGTTCCCCCCTATCATTCTTCACCTTCCCCAGCAAGCTGAATTCTTCTTCCCGGTCAGGGTTCTCCCTACTTTCGGGAGTCGGCCCCACTATCTCCGGTATCACCTCACCGGCCCTCTGGATTAAGACACGGTCGCCCTCGCGGATGTCCTTACGTCGGATGTCGTCTTCATTGTGGAGAGCGGCCTGCTTGATGGTTACCCCTCCCAGACGCACCGGTTCCAACACAGCCACCGGATTGAGGGTGCCCGTCCTGCCAACGCTGATTTCGATACTGTTCAAACGAGTGGTGCCCTGCACGGCCGGAAACTTGTAGGCTATCGCCCACCTGGGTTCATGACCGACATTGCCCAATCGCTGCTGGAGGATAAAGGAGTCAATTTTCACCACAACCCCGTCGGCTTCATAAGGCAGATCTTCTTTCTTATCCAACCAGTCTTTGTAATACTCTTCCACACGGTCAATATCGGCCAGCAGGGCGTTATTGGGGTTCACCTTAAAACCCAGCGTCTTGAGATATTCCAGAGTCTCCCAGTGACTTTCAGGGATCGTCCCGCCTTCGACAGGGCCCAGCGCGTAAATGTAGATGTCCAGGGGACGTCTAGCCGTGATACGGGGATCAAGCTGACGTACCGAGCCGGCGGCCGCGTTTCTCGGGTTAGCAAATAGGGGCTGCCCTTCCGCTTCCCTGTCCTGGTTCAGCCTCTGAAAACCCGCCTTGGGCAAGAAGACCTCGCCTCTCGCCTCAAACCGGGACGGGGCTCCCTTGCCCACCGACAGGGGTACACTTCTGACAGTCCTCAGATTCTGGGTGATATTCTCACCCCGGAAGCCGTCACCCCGGGTAGCCCCGGTGGATAATTGTCCGTCAACATAGGTCAGGGCCACGGCCAGTCCGTCAATCTTATGCTCACAGGTGAACTTCAACTGCTCACCTTCTATCAGCTTTGAGGTACGGGTAGACCAGGCTTCCAGCTCATCCCGGGAGAAAGCATTACCCAGGGATAGTAAAGGGAGAGGATGTTCCACCACACCGAAGGCCGCCACCGGTTCAGCCCCCACCCGTTGACTGGGCGAGTCCACAGTAAGAAACCGGGGATATTGCTCTTCCAGCTGTTTCAACTCTCTCATCAACGCATCATATTCGGCATCACTGACCTCAGAACTGTCCAGCGCGTGATAGCGATAGTTATGATGATTGATCTGAGCTTTCAGTTGCCCAATTCTTTCGCTTATTCCGGCTAAATCTTCCATAATGACGCCCATATTATAACATAAGGACTCACCATCAACCCCATCCGTCTACCTCCCCGGGGGGATCAGAGAGAAACATTAAAGCGGATGGAGCAGTTCCAAGAATTAGGTGCTGACTTCCCTGAAACATCCCAATCGCTCTGTCTCTCCAACCGGCTAAAAAGACTGTCAGAATCTCTTGCGCCCTTTCTCCGGCATAGGGTAGACTAGAATAGTAAGGGTGACAGAAGCATCCAGAAAGAGAAGTAGGTACGCGTGGCTGATATTCGTCCCTTCCCGGGCCTGCACTACAATGAGTCGCTGATTAAAGACTGGTCAACGGCTATCTGCCCCCCTTATGATATTATCAGCCCCCAGCACCTTCAGGAACTCTATCTTCGCAGCCAGTACAATTTTATCCGCCTGGAATTCGGCCGGGAGTTACCCCAGGACACGCCGGCCGACAATAGATATACCCGTTCGGCGGCTACCATGGAGGATTGGCTTAAACAGGGCGTCCTCCTCACTGACCCGGTTCCAACTTTCTATCTCCACGATCACTATTTCAGGTACCAGGGCGGGGACTGCCGACGCCGCAGTCTGGTCGCTCGGGTGAGATTAGAGCAATGGGACAAGATGGTCATCCGTCCCCACGAAGGCACCCTGACCGTAGCCAGGGGTGACCGTTTGAGCCTGCTTTGGGCTCTGCAGGTAAACACCAGCCCGATTCTGGCCCTTTTCGAAGACCGGGAACAACAGATCTGTTCGCTGCTGGCCGACCAGGAACCAGGCAAACCCCTGATCAGCTCAAAGACCGTCGACGGGGAAAGTCATATCGTCCAGGCTATTACTGATGGAGAAATGATTAACCGGATAAGCCGCAGCCTGGCCGGGCAGTCGCTTTATATCGCTGACGGGCACCATCGTTATGAGAGCGCTCTTACTTACCAGCTTGAGAAAGGTACCAATGCGCCATCAGCCTCGGAGGATGAAGCCTTTAACTTTGTGATGATGGAACTGGTGGATTTTGGTGACCCCGGTCTGGTTGTTCTGGCTCCTCACCGGCTGGTGCGCGGTATTCCAAAATCCATACTCGATGGGTTGATGGTCAAGCTGGAGGCATTCTTTGAAATAGAAAAGCTGCCCTTGAATCTGCCCGACGTCGGGCAACAGGTCGACGACCTGCTCGGGGGAACAAATGAGATCAGCATAATCCTTTTTGGCCCGGCCAAAAACTACCTCTTCGGTCTGAGGTTACGTGACCCGGATGCAGCCGGTCAGTTGATGCCCAGCTTCCATTCTGAGCTGTACAAGAAGCTGGATGTCAGCATTATTGACCATATTATCCTGGAAAAGCTGCTGGAGCTGACCAGTGAAAAGGAAGAGACCGGTCTCACCTACAGTTACGATATCACCGAGGCGGTAGGCAGGGTTTTAGACCAGGAATACCAACTGGCCTTGCTCTTTAGACAGGTCAAGCCGGAAGGGATCAAAGCCGTTGCCGATGCCGGTGACAAGATGCCCCGAAAGTCAACCTACTTCTACCCCAAGGCGCCCTCAGGACTAGTCATCAACCGGCTGGTATAGAACGGCTCAAGGCTGCCGGTTATAGCTTTACCATTCTGGTGGAGTACATATCCGTCAGAGCCAGTAATTGCTGGCGGTGTTTCTCAGGCAGGGCTTCGTCCAGTAACAGTATCATCAGGGCCTGTCCTCTGGGCTTGAGACGGCCGACATGCATGGCGCTGATATTGATATTGGCATCTCCGGTTATCTTGCCGACAGACCCAAGAAGTCCGGGCCGGTCCAGGTGATCGCAGAACAGGAAATATCCCTCGCAGGGGTAAATATCAATCCAGTAGTCATTGACCCGCACGATATGGGTTTCACCCCGAATCACGGTCGTAGCCACGACGACGCTTTCACTACCGGTGCTGATTTCCGCGGTAATCAAGTTGGTATAATTCTCGCAAATAGTGTCTTTCTGCTCCACTATCTTCATACCCCGCCTAGCAGCCACGATGTTGGCATTCACCAGATTAACCCGTTCTTCACTTATCTGATCAAGTAAACCTCCCAGCACCGCCGCCTTGAGAGCGTTTGTATCGTAGTGCGAAATCTCGCCATCGTACTTGATTTGAACAGAACTTGTCTTCCCATCGATCAGTTGACTGGCCAACTTACCGGCCGCCCCGGCCGCCCTGATAAACGGCGACAGCCCCGACATTGTTTCAGCCGAGATAAAGGGAGCGTTGACCGCGTATCGGGCCGGCTCTCCATTGAACACATCGATGATCTGCTCGGCAATATCTTCGGCCACCATAGCTTGGGCCTCAGCGGTGGAAGCTCCCAGATGAGGGGTAACGATGATGTTATCTTCTTCAAAAAGGATGCTGCTGATAATGGGCTCGGTGTCAAAGACATCAAAAGCAGCCCCACCCACCTTTTTAGCCCTGATTGCCTCGACCAGCGCTTCTTCGTTAATCAGCCCCCCCCGGGCCGTATTGATGATACGAACCGTCGGTTTAACCAGAGACAGTTCTTTTTCTCCGATTATTTCTTTGGTTAGTTTGGTGAGCGGAGCATGGAAGGTGATAAAGTCCGATCTCTTGAGCAGCTCGTCCAGGGTGACAAGTTCCACCTGGAAGTTACGGGCGTAGTCTTCAGCAATGTACGGGTCGTAAGCAATAAGTTCCATCTCCAGACCCAGGGCTCGTCTGGCTACCTCTGAGCCAACATTACCCAGACCAACAATACCCAGGACTTTATTTCTGACCTCAGTGCCCACAAAATCATTTCGACGCCATTCACCCGCTTTCAGGCTGGCATTGGCCTGGGCAACATGACGGGCCAAGGCCAGCATCAGGGCAATGGTATGCTCCGTAGCCGAGATGGTATTACTGGTGGGAGCGTTAACCACCAGTATTCCCCGCCGCGTCGCCACGTCTACATCGATATTATCCGTACCCACACCGGCCCGGGCGACAACCTGCAACTTTTTGCCGGCTTCCAGCACCTCAGCCGTTACACGGGTCTGACTACGCACCACCAGAGCTTCATAGTCACCGATAATGGAGACTAGCTCGTCAGGCTTGAGATCCGACTTAATATCAACCTCGGCATTGCCGCGCAGAATTTCTATACCTTCTTGCCCGATAGGGTCGGACACTAAAACTCTCATAAACTAACTCACTAAAACCTCTATTCGTCAAAACTGAAAAGCTATCGTGCGGCCACAAAACCCGCTTCGGGCAGGGCCACTTTCAGGGCCGTTATCACTTTTTCAATGTCACTCTCGTTTACCCAGCCCAGATGCCCGATACGGAATATCCGGCCATCCAGTTTCTGCTGTCCACCACCCAGCACGATCTGATGTTTTTCCCTGAGTACCTGCAGTAATTTTTTGGGATCAAGCCCGTTGGTAGAATCCACCGCCGTAACCGTGTTAGAGGCGAAATCCTCGTCGGCGAAAAGGGACAATCCCAGGGATTTTACTCCCTCCCGGGCACACTGGGCAACCCGGGCATGACGGGCGACAATTTCAGCCAGGCCTTCTTTCAGAATCATTTCCAGGGATACGGCCAGGGCGAATACTACGGAAACAGCCGGCGTCCAGGGCGTCTGGTTCCTCTCCAGATAGCTCTTGGCCTGCCCAATATCCCAGTAAAAACGGGGCATTTTAGACTCAGCGTAGGCCTGCCAGGCGTCCTGGCTGACACTTATCATCGCCAGGCCCGGCGGCACCATCCAGCCTTTCTGAGAACCGGTAACGGCGATATCGCAATGCCATTCATCTACCGGCAAGTTAATTGAACCCAGACTGCTGATAGCGTCGACCAGCAGCAGCTTGTTAAATTCCTTGACCACCAGACTTATTGCCCCCAAGTCATTGGTAACCCCGGTGGATGTCTCATTATGAGTTACCAGCACCGCTTTTATTTTCGAGTCTTTCTGAAGGGCTCTGCGCACCTCATCGGGGTCAGCCGGCTTGCCCCATTCAAAACTGAGACGGGTCACCTCAGCCCCAAATCTCTCGGCCATAGTGGCAAAGCGGTCTCCAAAGGCGCCAATGGACACGGACAGTACCTTGTCGTCCGGCGACAGCACATTGACGATGGCCGCCTCCAGCCCGCCCGTGCCCGAGGCGGTGAGGATATAAAGGTCGTTTTTGGTCTGGAATAACTGCTTCAGGTTATCGGTCACACCCATCAGTATCCCCTGAAATTCCTCTCCCCGGTGGTTTATCATCTGCCTGGCCATTGCCTGGAGGACTTCGGGGGGGCAAGGGGTCGGACCCGGTATGCGTAATTCTTCCATTTTACTCCTCTACTGCTCGCTACTTAGTATATCCGAATTGATAACTTTAGCAAAGCGCCGTTTGCCGACTTTTATTATGCTGCCACTTTCAACCCATTCACTCGGCACCATACGGTTTGTCACCACTCTATCATCGATTACAGTTCCGCCCTGTCCAATAAGCCGGTTTGCCTCGCTGACGCTCTTTGCGAGTCCTATCTCGGTTAACAGACGCCCAACATTCACATTTCCGTCAGGATAAATCAATTCTCTAAAGGAGACAGGTTTTTCTTCTATCTCATCCGGTGTCTCTTTTTTCTGGACCGTTTTAGAGAAATGCTCTTCCGCCTGAGTGGACGCTTCTGGACCATCAAGCTGGGTTACAATATCGCTGGCCAGTCGCTTTTTAAGCTCCATCGGATTAACGGAGTCATCAGCCAGGGCTTGTCGCAACTCGGCCAACTCTTTCGCGGGCACGTTGGTCAACAGCTCAAAGTAGTCCATGATCAAACTATCCGTAATAGACATTACCTTGCCGTATATCTCCTCCGGTGGCTCGTAAACACCGATGTAGTTCCCCAGGCTTTTGCTCATCCTCTGAGTGCCATCAATACCCACCAGAACAGGAAAAGTAATGCATATCTGTGGCTTTTGCCCGAAGACCTCCTGAAGTTTGCGCGCGGCCATCAGGTTGAATAATTGTTCCGTACCTCCGAGTTGAACATCGGCACGCAGGTGAACCGCGTCATAACCCTGAGCCAGGGGGTATAATAACTCACTCAACCACAGAGGCTTGTTCATTTCCCATCGATTACGCAGCCTGTCACGGGCTAGAAACTGCTGCACCGTAAAATTAGAAGCCATCTTGATAACGTCGGCAAAAGTCAACTTACTCAGCCACTCCTGGTTAAAACGTACGAAGGTCTTGTTTCGGTCCAGGATTTTGAAGGCTTGCTCGGTGTAAGTCCTGGCATTCTGCTCGATCTGCTCTGCAATCGAAGCAGAACGTGCTTCGTCCCGGTCGCTGGGATCGCCTATCAGTGTCGTAAAAGTACCTATAACAAAAGTCACCTCGTGGCCGAAATCCTGAAACTGGCGCAGCTTCCGCATAGGTATAGTATGGCCCAAGTGGATATCAGGAGCCGTCACATCAAAGCCACAATATACCCTGAGGGGGCGCCCTTCATTACTGGCTTCAACGAGCCGCTGGCGCAGTTCCTCAGTCATCATCCCTTTTGTCTGCTGGTCACCAAATTCGGAACCACGCATTAAGACGCTAACTTGCTTATCTATGGACTCCAATTCCGGATACCTCCGTACCTGTTCCGTAGCTGAATCCGTCCAGACCCGAACGGAACATAAACCTCTGGTTTGAGCAAATAGTCAACATTCATCCCGGTTTCCTGCCTGAAGAACTCAGTATAGCTTCTCCCTCTTTTACATCCTCGGCCATCTGCTTTTTCAGCTCTTCCACGCCGTCAAATTTCTTCTCGCCCCGCAGCCGCTCCATGACCTCGATTTTCAACTCGCTTCCGTACAGGTTGCCCCGATAGTTTAACACATACGTCTCCACAGTACGCACCTGTCCATCAAAAGTGGGATTCTTACCGACATTAGTCACCGCCTGGTAGGTTTCATCATTAATGTAGGCCCAGGTAGCGTAAACGCCGTCTCCGGGGAGAGCCTGCTCCGACTCTACCTCCAGATTAGCTGTCGGGAAGCCTAAACCACCACCCCGGCCCGCCCCAGTAATCACCCTGCCCTGAAGTCTGAAAGGACGCCCGGTCAGACTAGTCACCCTTTTCATATCGCCCTTAGCCAAGGCATCCCTGATAGCAGTGCTGCTTACCACTTCATCGTCTGTCTTCAGGGGAGATACCACGACCAGGCTAAAACCCATATCTTCGCCCAGCACCCTGAGGGCATCAACATTACCTTCCCTGTCCTTACCCAAGACAAAATCAGGGCCGACCAGCAGGCAGCTCATTCTGAGGTACTTCTTCAACAGACCGGCAAACTGTCTGGCGGTCAGGTCGGCCAACTCACGAGTAAAGGACAGGGGAATGACCTCCCCGACTCTCTCATTCTTGAGCAGGTCAACCTTTTCAGCCAGATTGGTCAGGTAGGGCAGACTGGTCCCCGGTGAAAGCACCTCTCGGGGATTTTGCCGGAAAGTCAGCACTCCGCTGAGCAAATCCAACTCATCGGCCAGTTCCTTTAGCTGTGAGATCAGGTATTTGTGGCCAAGGTGCACCCCGTCAAAAACCCCTATCGTCAGGAGCATATCTTTCTCCGGAGATACCTCGGCTAGCTCTTTCTCTACCCGCATAATTCTTTAACCCGAGTACAAATAATGAATAGATGGTACTAGACAGTCAGTGAATACACAAAGGGGATTTCGGTAAGATCCCGGCAATCATCTGCCGGTCGAAGTGCTTTCATACTAGCACAAGCCTATTTAAGCGTCAACAAAATGATCGTCGGCCTTTCAGGAATTGCTCATCTCCCTGAATTCAGCTATACTTTATCCATCAGGCCAGCGTAGCTCAGTTGGTAGAGCAGCGCTTTCGTAAAGCGCAGGCCGCGGGTTCGAATCCCTCCGCTGGCTATCATATGGAGAGAGAATGAGTATCCTTATTGATAAACTAAATCGGATTTCCCGGGGCAGCCCTCAGCCCATGGGTTTCACCTCAAGACAACCGGCTTCGGACAAGCCCAAAATGCAACTCGTTGTCAGTTTTGCTGCCGAGAGTGCCGGGAGTCTGGCCGGTCGGGCCGCCGGGGCCGATGCCGGACTGTTGCGTATATCCAAACCGGGCACCGGAGCCGAAGCCCTTCAGGAGATTTCCAAGACTCTTCCTAATATCGCTTGGGGCGTGGGGCTGCGGGGTATCAGCCGGGCCGGCCTGAAACAGATTGCCAGAGCCGGCTCTGATTTCGTGGTCTTTCCCGCCACCGACACACCCCTGACAGCCCTTGAAGATAACAAGACGGGCCGTATACTAGAGGTACCGGAGTCACTTGATGAAGGACTTTTCAGGGCAATCAA
>NYYM01000080.1 GCA_002685815.1 Dehalococcoidales bacterium
ACGACGGCTGGTATTCAGATTGTGATTAACCCTATCCAGACCGGCCGTTTTCAGTATCTCGATCTGGGCAACGGTGAGAAGGCCGAGTGAAGCGCAGAGAGGGAGACAGGTACTCTCCTTAACGGCCCGAATAATATCAGCTAACTCTTCAATTTCACTGTCGCTCGGTCTGCTGCCGCTAGTGGAAATACAAAACCGGGTTGCCTTGATCTGTTGAGCCATTTGGGCTTCCTCCACCAGCGAAGATTTGGAAACCAGGGAATATTTTTCGATAGCAGCCTCTGAAATACTTGATTGGGAACAGTAGCGGCAGTCTTCAGAGCAATAACCGCTTTTAGCATTTCTCAGTACCTGAACGTGAACATGATTGCCAAAATACTTGTGCCGAACTTTGTAAGCCATGTGAAGGAGCAACATGATATCTTCATCGGGGTAATTCAGCACATCATGGCACTGCTCCCAATTCAGAGTATCACCGTTTATCGCCAGGCTGGAAAATTCCGCTTTGGTGAAGCCCAACTTCTAATCACTCTACCCCTATCTTGTACTTTTCAAACCTACTCCGCATTATACTCTTTATGTCTGCGGTTCGAAAGTTTGGTCATCCGGAGAAGCCAGGAATCCGAGAGGACACGCAGTTAGCCTGCTAATTCTATTATCTAAATCAGACCAGCCGATACGAGCTTGTTGCGAAACTCATGTTACTAATCTGGTGTCTTTTTTCAAACTTGGTCCTCCAGACATTGTTGGAGTCGCATGAACAATTCTCCCATTATTGGTAGAAGGATATATCCAGACAGAAAAAGGGTGAATGGTTTGAACCAGCTATCCATTCACCCTAAATAATGCACCTGATGCGATGGGCAACTTCAATTAATCGTCCGATTGAAGATCATATCCTTGAGTTTCACCAAGAAGTACAATCCCTTCAAGTAGGTCCGGATAGTGTTCCTCCGGAATGGTCACGCCTTTCTTCGAAGGCAAATAACGATCATCCTTTTTATAAAAGACGCGGATATCCAGATATTTCTTCCCCATGTATTCATTTATTGAAACCCTTACTTGCTCACGAATATTCTTATTGAATGAATGTATGAGGATACCGTACTGGTCATTTTCCATTTCTTTCACGATGTCAACTATGTAGTGTGGCGCAGTCTTTGTTTTTCTACGCCACACTATATCACTTTACAATAAATATGTCACTACACTGTTAATTTTCCAACATCTGTAAGTCTTTCGATCATGTCTTCAGCAATCAAGTTAAATCCCTTCATAGAACCAGCCATAGCCGCGCCATCAGCATTATCGTTTATCCAATAATCTGGCGAAATATTGTCACCAAAGTCGCACAAGATGTTCTTGAAGTCGTCTATACTCGGGTCGCTAATTCCGTTAAATCTAAGTTCCTCAAGTAAAGCCCCGGCGAGAATGTGAATGCTAAATAAGCCAGGAGTTTTTTGAATCACGTAATCTAGAGGACTTTCAGAAGGTGGCGGCAGAGATATTCGGAACACAGAACTCACGCCAGTTAAACGACATCATAAACGCACTTGATGAGGAAGTGGACTTGGGGACATTCGACCTGACCGAATCACATCAGGAAAGATTCCCCGATGAGGTAAATACTACCGTTCATCTGGTGATGCCCAGAGACCAGCTAATTCAGGCGTATATGCTGATGCGTGACCCGACCCTTGAAGCGTCATTAGAGATAGGTAACGGCTGGAACGCCGATGCCCTTCAAGCTATCAGGGATAACATTACGGAGAACGAAGTCAAACTAGCCGATGCGATAATGGACTTCTACCAGCAATACTACGAGCCAACTAATGCGGTATATACAGAGATATTCGGGGTAGATATGCCCCAGAACCCCTATTATTCTCCAGCCCCACGAGATGTGACTGGGAATATAAACTCCAGTCTGCTGACCCTGAAGGACAACTTCACCTACGCCTCTGCCCTTCAGTTTCATCATCCCTGGGAGCGTAATAATTCTTTCCGGTCTGGTCACGCTGGTCCGATTCCTGCGGAAAAACCCCAAACAAGTAGAGGAAGAGGCTCGATGACCCCCGACAAGACTGACAACCAGGAGCAGGAGCCGATTAGCGGAATCGACAAGCTGATCCACGAGCCGAGCCGGTTTACGATAATGGCCCACCTCTACGTGGGGGAAAGCGCCGACTTCCTTTTCCTGATGCGCCAGAACGGGCTGACCTGGGGCAACTTGTCATCGCACTTGAGCAAGTTAGAGACCGCTGGTTACGTAGCGGTCAAGAAAGAATTTCTGGGAAAGAAACCTCATACCCTGCTCAACATCACCGACGAGGGACGAGTCGCCTTTCAGGAGTACCGTCAGAATATGAAACAGGTACTGGATGAGCTGCCGGATTTGTAAGAAAAGCTGGGTTCCATTAAGATTAGACCAAAACCTGTTCATGGAACGAAAGAATGACGATAGCCGCCCAAATAACCGATAAGGCCGCCTCACTGTTTGATGTTACCGGTGTCAGCCAATCGTCCAAAGGTGACAAACTGCTGATTCTGGGGCTCGAGTCCAGACCAGATCGCGACCTTGACGAGTTCGGGCATTTGGGCGGTGGCTTCCAATTACCGGGTTTTAAGAAGCACATGGGACCCAGGCTGGAAACCCTGCTGGCTTTCATCCACGACAGGGGGTTCTCCGCCGATCCAGTCGGCCGTTACGGCTACCCACTTGAGAGGCAGATCAACCTGAAAGAGGAGGCGATTCGCACCGGGTTGGGCAGGCGGGGCAAAAGCTCGGTGGTGCTCCATCCTAAATTCGGCCCCCGCCTCCGCTTTGCGGCGGTCACCACGGACGCCCCGCTCGAACCTGTCGAGGATTCCGGCCTGCCTGACAAGGAGAACCCGGTTTGCGACCAATGTTCCATTTGTGTCGACGCGTGTCCAGTAAACATCCTCGAAGCCTACCGTATGACAAATACCTCACCTTGCCTCTCCAACCTTTCCCCCGTTGACAAGGACGGCCGCTCCATTCTATGTGATCTATGCCTGCAGATGTGTCCCGCCGCTAGAACAGCTTAAAGTTCGGGAGTTATAGGCTCATACCAAACTCCGACTCGCGAAGGGCCCTTATTGCCTACTCGCTTTTCTTTAATTAGACCCTCGCAATCACGAGTTGCCAGCAATATCTCTTTCGGAGCCAAGATGCATTTCATTGAGTAAGTTCATAATACTTTGCTAACTTTCCTAATACTACTATTGGTCTATTTTGCAAAATAGTGTACAATGGTATCTAAGAAGTGAGATGGCAAACAAGGATTATTACAGTCTTTTAGGGATCAAACGGGACGCCAGCGAAAAGGATATAAAGCGGGCTTATCGACGCTTGGCCCGAAAGCACCATCCCGACGTTAATCCCGGCGACAAGTCCGCGGAAGCCAAATTCAAGGAAATAAATGAGGCTCACGAGGTCCTCTCCGATAAGGAAAATAGGAAGAAATACGACCAGTACGGCGATCAATGGCAGCACGCCGACCAGTTTGCCAAGCAAAGAGGGCAGGGGGCTGGTTTTGGGGGTTTCCACCAGAGTGGTGGGCAGANTTTCCATTTTGACGGCGATGATTTGGGAAGCATGTTTGGTGACCTCTTCGGAGGAGGCAGAACCGGCACCTACGGCCGGCGGGCCCGACCGAGACGCGGCCAGAACATCGAACATCCAGTCGAAGTAACCCTCGAAGAAGCCTATCAGGGAGCCAGTCGCATCCTCAATCTTCAAAGCGAAGAGGCTTGTCCNAGTTGCAGCGGTACCGGTCAGNTACAGCAGGCAATTTGCTCAGTGTGCCGCGGCGCAGGGGCAACGGCCGGTGTGAAACAACTTGAGGTCAAGATTCCGCCCGGAGTTAAAAATGGCTCCCGAGTACGTATCGCCGGTAAAGGTGAGCCGGGATACGCCGGAGGGAGCAGCGGGAACCTCTATCTGGTGACAACGATCAAGAAACAACGGATGTTCGAACGGAATGGCGATGATCTGCACGTGGAAATGGCGGTACCACTGACGGTAGCCGTGCTGGGAGGAGAAGTCCAGGTTCCGACTCTCAAAGGGAAGCTGGCGTTGAAAATTCCGCCGGAGACCCAGAACGGGCGCGCCTTCCGCCTGACGGGACAAGGAATGCCCCATCTGGGTAACTCTTCCCGTGGTGACTTGCTGGCTAAAGTGAAGGTGGTTTTGCCGACCAAGCTGTCCAACGAAGAGGAGGAGTTGTTCAAGCAGCTTGGCAAGCTGCGCCCGGACAGCCTGCCAGGAGGCGATTCATGACTTCAGAGAATGAAGAACCCCGTTATGTAATAAGCGTAGCCGCGAGGATACTCGGCGTTGAGACTTATACCTTGCGCTACTATGAAAAGATTGGCATAATAGAGCCACACCGCTCTCAAGGCAACATCCGCTTGTATTCCGATAGGGATATTATCAGGCTAAAACAGATGAAGACGCTGATGGAGGACTTGGGTATTAATCTGGCCGGGGCCGAAGTCATCGTGCGTATGGCCCGCCAAATGACCGAGCTACAGAGCCATGTTGAAGGACTGAAGTTAGAGATCAAAAGATTAAGGCGAACCAGGCCCTAATCAACAGCTTTCAGAACAGCCGAAAACCCGCAAACCTAACCGTAGGGGAAACATATTGTTTGACATAGAACGCTTTCTTGAAGAAAAGCTGAATCCGGTATTCAGAGCTCATTATGCACTCTGGGTTTACTGGTGGCCGTTGTGGAGAAGTGTCAGCGGTCGGAGCATCTTGCGAAAATGGGAGCAAGTTGATCTGATCCAGGAAGGGCAGACCTTCCTGGATTATGGTTGCGGCACGGGAGATTTCACCATTCCCGCCGCCAGGAAAGTAAGCGGGAATGGCAAGGTGTATGCCCTAGACTATTTCCCCCATCAACTGAAAATAGTGGTAGAAAGATCCGAAAAAGAGGGACTGACCAACATAGAAACGATACTGTCCGACAGCAAAACTGGGCTACAGGATGAATCAGTAGATGTAATCTGGATGTGTGACGTCTTGCATGAAATTAAAGAAAGACGAACGGTGCTGGAGGAGTTGCACAGGGTGTTAAAGAAAGAAGGGTTTTTGACAATACATGACGGTATGGGAGAGAAAACTCTGGACTATACCGGCGACCTGTTCTCATTAACCGAGAGGGATAACAAGTTCCTCAAGTTTGCAAAAATAATTTAGAAGGAGTAGCTATTGGGGGCAAGGCAGGTTAAACAAGAAAGGCGGGAAGGAAACCGGCGTGTCTTTCTGATTAGTAGCCTGGGCTTCTTGTTCACGATACTACTGCTGGTCGTAATAATTCTCTTCCCGGACGAATTCAGAAATCTCGGCGGTTATGGCTATATCGGGGTTTTCATTGTTGGGACTCTGAGCGGTATAAGTATCGTTCCCGCTCCTACTATTCCGATGGTGTTCTTTCTNGGGGGGGCCTTGAATCCGACATTTGTAGGGTTAACGGCAGGTTTCGGTGCCGGTCTGGGGGGAATAACGGTGTACCTGACCGGGGCAGGCGTAGAGACGATGTGGTCCCGGCTCCGGTCTAAGGAGCNGGCTTNTNNNNANNAGCCCGGCTNGCGCTACGATATCGTACAGCCAGTCGAGTCAAAATTATGGTCTAAAGGAGAGGTCCTGTACGACCGTCTGGTGAAACGGGTGGGGGGAAGAGGAAGATACTGGATTCTGTTTATTACGTCAGCCATGATAATAAGTCCATTTTACTTTGCCGGACTGGCAGCCGGCTCTTTCAGAATGGGGCTTCTAAAATTCTTCCTGATCAGTTGGGCCGGCAAGACGGTCAGGTATCTGACGATATCCTTTGCCGGCTACTATGGGCTGAATGTCCTGTTACGGTGGACTGGTGGTTAAGAATGGCCGAACTTTTAACTTTGGAACAAGAAGCCAAACAACTGGCTAAACAACTCTTCGATGACGACAGCCAAAAGTGCGCCCGCTTTACCAGTCGCTTGCTGGATATCTGCTCAAAAGTTCAGGGCAAAGATATCCTGCTGATTCATAATCCCGGTGGTTGGGGCACGACGCACCTTGAAAACCTGCTGCAGTGGGAGAGGAGCATCGTGGAAGGAGTCAGCGCTACCATAGAAAACCTAGGTTACAACTGGTTTCTAATGCAGTATTTCCGTACTAATAAGGGTTGGCACGCAATAATGGGAGATATCAGGGAACAGTACCGCTTCTTTGCTTCCAAGGCGAATATAATGGCAGCCGAACTGGGCTTTATTACACAGCATTTTGTTACTCTCCAGGTAGTAATGATAGGAGTAAGTCAGGGGGCAGCCTTCAATAATGCGGTTTCGCAATACTTGGGCGTCCATGACCGGGTTTTCAGCATAGAACTGGGGATACCATTCCCCTACAAGTCCAAAAGAGTGCTTACCGAAAAAACGCTTGTCCTGGACAGCAACGGATTGATGCCCGATGCTTTGATGGAATGGGACGTACCGACGATTGTCAAAACGTATGTGAGCGCTCCTTTCAGGTGGTTGAAACACCGGCTGCAAGGAAAGCGGGTAAAATTTACTTACTGTATCAACCTTCCCGGACACGATTATAATTGGGATTATCCCGAAGTTCAGCGCCAGACAGAAGAGTTCCTTAATCTTAGATTTGGCGTCAAGAATAACACGGAGGTGGAAGCATAATGAGGCAGGAGGGATTTACAGAACGAGCTCAGGAGGCATTGGCACTATCCCAGCAGGTGGTGCAGGAGTACCAGCACAACCAGTGGAACGTGGAACACATCCTTATGGCTTTACTCAGCCAGGAACAGGGGCTGGTGGGAGATATATTGGGCGACATCGGCATTGACATAAATGAGGTGAGGCAGAAAGTAGAATCATCACTGGCAGATATGCCCAAAGTGACTTATCAGACAGGTCAGATTTTTACCACGCCAGAAGTTGCCCAGCTTTTCGAGACAGCCAAATCAGTAGCGGAAAGGTGGCAGGACGAGTTGATCAGCACCGAGCACCTACTGATCGCCATTACCAGCGACGAGAAGGGTGAAGCGGCCGGAATCCTCAAAAGCTTTGGTGTCGACCAGGAGAAGGTATTCCAGGCGCTTCAAAAGATCCGCGGGGGGCACAGGGTTACCGATGCCAGGGCTGAGAGCAAGTACCGCTCTTTGGAGAAATACGGCCGTGACCTTACCGAACTGGCCCGTCAGGGCAAACTCGACCCGGTTCTGGGGCGGGAAGATGAGATCAAACGGGTGATGCAGGTGCTTAC
Organism: Dehalococcoidales bacterium; assembly: GCA_002685815.1. Classification (GTDB taxonomy): domain Bacteria; phylum Chloroflexota; class Dehalococcoidia; order Dehalococcoidales; family UBA2162. The sequence continues at coordinate 7,292 of NYYM01000080.1, forward strand.
CCGACGGACGAAGAACAATCCGGTGATTGTCGGCGAAGCCGGAGTGGGCAAGACGGCCATTGCCGAAGGGTTAGCCCAGAAGATCGCTGCCGATGACGTACCTGATTCCCTCAAAAGAAGAAAGGTAATAAGTCTGGATATGGCATCTCTGGTGGCCGGCGCCAAGTTCCGGGGTGAGTTTGAAGAACGGCTCAAGGCGGTGATGGATGAAGTGAAGCAGGCAGATGGTGAAGTGGTATTGTTCATTGACGAGATTCATACCGTGGTGGGGGCCGGAGCGGCCGAAGGGGCTATCGACGCCAGCAACATGCTGAAACCGGCGCTGGCCCAAGGTGAGCTGCAGTGCGTCGGGGCCACCACTCTTGACGAGTACCGTAAATTCATCGAAAAGGACAAAGCCCTGGAGCGGCGCCTTCAGCCGGTGTTTCTCGGTGAACCCAGTGTCGAAACCACCATACAGATGCTGCACGGGCTGCGACCAAGATATGAAGCCCATCACAAGATCAAAATCAGCGATGAGGCCTTGGAGGCAGCTGCCCGGCTTAGCCATCGCTATATATCAGACCGATTCCTGCCTGATAAGGCGATTGACCTGATTGACGAAGCTGCCAGCAAGCTGCGTATCGATACTGAGAGTGCACCGCCTGATGTCAAGTCCCTGGAACACCGTCTGAAACAGTTAATCAACGAAGAAGAGGCGGCCTCGCAGCGGCAGGAATATGAACGGGCCGCCCAGCTCAAGACCGAAAGGTTAGGAATGGAAGAGGAGTACAATCAGGCCAAAAATGATTGGCTCGAGCAGGGGAAGATAGATGAAACGGTGGATGAGGAGGTAATCGCCAAGTTGATAGCCAACTGGACGGGTATCCCGGTCTCCCTGATGCTCGAGGGTGAGGCTGAAAAACTGCTCCATATGGAGGACCGGATTCACGACAGGCTGATAAACCAGGAGGAGGCGGTTACGGCGATCGCCGAAGCTATCCGCAGAAGCCGGGCCGGGCTCAAAGACCCGAAGCGGCCCATTGGCAGTTTTATGTTTCTGGGTCCAACCGGAGTTGGGAAGACCGAACTGGCCCGTACCCTCGCCCATTTTCTCTTCGACGACGAGAACGCCATG
>NYYM01000081.1 GCA_002685815.1 Dehalococcoidales bacterium
GTTTTTGGAAAGGCAATAACGTCCCGAATAGAATCCCTATCTGCCAAGACTTGTACCAACCTGTCTATCCCAGGAGCAATCCCTCCGTGAGGAGGAGCACCGTACTCAAAGGCCTCCAGCAAGGTTCCAAAACGGTCCTCAATCTGCTCGTCAGTGTAACCAAGGACGCGAAATACCTCAGTCTGAAGCTCCCGGCTATGAATCCTGATGCTACCACTGGCCAGTTCATACCCGTTGCAGACAATATCGTAATGCCGGGAGCGTACTTCACCGGGGGCAGTGCCCAGCAGAGATAAGTCCTCTTCTTTTGGGGCCGTAAAAGCGTGGTGCATCGGTTGCCATGACCCTTCCTTGTCTCCCGACTCAAAGAGAGGATAATCAGTGATAAAAGCAAAGGCAAGCTCATCCGGTCGGTACAACTCAAGCCTCCTGCCTATTTCCCGACGCAGTTCACCCAGAGTCGTTCCGACCATATCCGGTTTTCCGGCGACGATCAGCAACAGGTCACCCCCTGTTGCCTTTAACCTTCCCACCATCTCCTTTACCTGGTCTAATGTCAAATATTTGGCCGCTACCGACTTCACCATTTCCATGGTTAGATTATCCAGGTTACCTGCGGAACTATCCAGAGAGATGGTGAGCAAACCGCCGGCCCCGTGACTACGGGCCAGCTTGTTCAGTTCATCAAGCTGGTTGCGGGTATAATCGGCACATCCGGGAGCCAGAATAGCTTTAACCTTGCCTCCACTTTCAACAGCCGAACGGAAAACCGTAAACTCGGTCTGAGCGGCGATATCAGAGAGATCACTGATTTCCAGCCCAAAACGTAAATCGAGATGATCGGTACCATACCTCTCGATGGTCTCGGCGTAAGTCAGACGAGGGAAAGGCTTTGTGAGGGTCATCTCAGGCTTTACTTTCTCTACCAAAGCAATAAAAAGCTCTTCGATCAGATTGAGGATATCATCCTCTTCCACAAAACTCATCTCAAGGTCAAGCTGAGTGTGTTCAGGCTGGCGGTCAGCCCGGGTGTCCTCATCACGGAAGCACCGGGCGATCTGAAAGTACTTCTCCATCCCGGCCACCATCAATAATTGTTTCAACTGCTGGGGGGATTGAGGCAAAGCATAAAATTTACCGGCATGAACGCGGCTAGGCACCAGATAATCACGGGCTCCCTCCGGGGTGCTCTTAATCAAGATGGGAGTCTCCACTTCCATGAAGCCCCTGTCATCCAGGAAATCACGAATGAACTTTATGACCCGATGGCGAAGGTGCATGTTCTTCTGCATCCGATCCCGGCGCAGATCAAGATAGCGGTACTTCAGGCGAAGACTTTCATCCACCTCAACGTCCTCGTTAATATAAAAGGGAGGGGTCTTTGAGGCATTGAGTATCTTTGCGTTCTGCACAACAACCTCAATATCACCGGTGGCCAGTTTGGAGTTCTCCGTTCCTGCCGGACGGAGAGCCACCTCACCCTCAAGGCAAACTACATATTCGTTGCGCATCTCGCTGGCAATCTCGTGGCAGGCTTTAGCGGTCTCCGGGTTAAACACAATCTGGACCACTCCTTCCCGGTCACGCAGGTCAATGAAAGTCAAGCCTCCGTGGTCTCGGCGGCGGTCTACCCAACCAGCCAAAGTAACACTGGCTCCAAGATTCTCTTTATTCAGTTCGCCGCAGTTATGGGTCCTAAGCAAAAGCGTCTCCTACTCAAGGGAATCCGGCGTCCCCTATAGCGATTATAGCCTATCAGGTGCGTCTCCTTCAACTGACAGGCGTGTCAGAATCCCATTTGCCGGACAGATATTTTGTGTAATAACTTGAAGATACGGTAGAATAGAGGTTACTGAACGACTATTCCATCCCAAGCACCGACGCCACTTTTCACCGATTGGCCAACCGAGGGGAGAAATCAATGGATTTTAATCTGACTGAAGAACAAAGAACGCTGCAAACCATGGTTAAAGAGTTCACCAAACGTGAGATTGAACCGATTGCCGACCAACTGGACCGGGAAGGAAGACTACCGGATGACTTAATCGGAAAGTTTGCCCAGATCGGGCTGTTGGGAATGACCGTTCTCCGAAAATATGGCGGCTCTGAAGCAGGCGATCTAAACTGCTTGTTAGCCATCGAGCAACTAGCATACTCCGGAACCGGGGCCTGGTGGTTGGTGGGGTTCAACAACAGCATTCCGGAGTGCATAAGCGGGTTCGGCTCGGAAACGATACGTGAACAAGTCCTACAATCATTCTGTGACGGCACAGCCTATGCCAGCGTCCAGTTTACAGAGGAGGCGACCGGCTCAGAGCCTGCCATGTTGACCACGACCTGTGTTCCTGACGGAGATAGCTACCTGATTAACGGGATGAAACGTTTCAGTACCTTCGGGGCCAGAGACGGCTACGCGGTTACCTATACCAAAGATGAGGAAGGAAAGTGCACCGCCTTCGTCATTGAAAAGAGGGGGAAAGGATATTCAGCCCCGAAAATCTGGGAACTGATGGGTGGCGGAGGTATCGAAGCAGCCGACGTGTACTTCGAAGACTTCAGAGTGCCGAAGCAAAATATACTGGGCAAGAAAGGGGGCGGTATGGAGGTGCTGTCGCCCTGGATTGCCACCGAAAAACTGCAACAATGCGCGGCAGCTACCGGAATGGCCCAGGCCGCCCTGGATGAAGCGATAAAGTATCTGAAAACAAGGACGAGCAAAGGAAGGCCCATTTCCGAAATGCAGGGAGTCCGCTGGATGCTGGCCGAAATGGAAGCTAAAATAGAAGCATGCCGTTGGTTGACCTACAAGACCGGATTTACCAAGGAGCAGGGGCACGGGAACTGGCAAACGGAAGCAGCAGCGACCAAGGTATTTGTTATGCCTGCTGCCGCCGAAGTGGTAGAGATGTCAAGGCGACTCCACGGGGCCTATGGCTACACCAGGGAGTTCAAGATAGAGAAATTGTACCGGGCCATTGCCGGCTGTTCGGTAATCGCCGTCAGTCTCGAAGTCAATAAATCAATAGTGGGGGCTTCGCTGGCAAGATAGCCGGCCGAAGGCTCAAGCCCTCTGCTTCAGCCATTTTTGCTTTTGCTCAAGCCTCACCTGTTCATCCGTGGGCCGGTACGTAGACAAGAATTCGTCTTTGAAAGAGTCAAATGTATCATCCAGAATAGCACTGCGGATTCTCTGCATCAGTTGGCTGATGAAGGCTAGATTATGAATGGAGGCTAGCCGGTAAGCCAGTAACTCCTTGGCACTAAACAGGTGATGTAAGTAAGCGGCGGAGAAAGTACGACAGGTGTAGCAACCGCAATCAGGGTCAACCGGTCGTTCCATCCGGCCAAAGCCGGCATTACGAATGTTTATTCTTCCCGAAGGGGTAAATAGGGAGCCGTTCCTGGCCAGGCGAGTAGGTAAGGCACTGTCAAACAAATCAATCCCCCTGGCGACACTTTCAACAATATCCTCAGGAGAACCTACTCCCATAAGGTAGCGCGGTTTATTCTCCGGCAAAAAGGTTACTGATTCTTCAACCATAGCCAGGGTTACTTCTTTGGTTTCACCAAGGCACAAACCGCCAATGGCATAGCCGGGAAAATTCAACGAAGCAAGATACTCGGCCGATTGCCGGCGGAGTCCGGGGAAAACACCCCCCTGGACAATGCCATAGAGAGCCTGGTCACCACTCTGCTGGGCTTTTCGGCTTCTTTCCGCCCAGTGATGGGTCCGATGCGTATCCTGTTCTACTTTTTCAAAACTACTGTCATAGGCCGAGCAGACATCCAGAACCATAATAATATCAGCCCCAAGTGATTCCTGAAACTGAACAGCCAGTTCGGGGGTAATCAAGTGTTCACTGCCATCAATATGGGACCGGAAAACGACTCCCTCATCCCGGACCCGGCGCAGCCGGGCCAAGCTGAATACCTGATAGCCACCGCTATCAGTAAGAATAACTCCATCCCAGGCCATGAATTTATGCAAGCCACCCAACTTTTCAACTACATCGATACCAGGTCTGAGATAGAGGTGGTAGGTATTGACCAAGATCATAGGCAAGGCAAGGTCTCTTACTTCCCGAGGGGTCAATGTTTTGATGGTGCCCTGGGTAGCGACGGGGCAGAAGAGGGGCGTAGAAACCGTGCCGTGAGACGTCACCAATTCTCCGGCCCGAGCTTTGGCAGCGGGGTACGTTTTCTTCAGGTGAAAGCCGGGAAGGTTATTCGTCATTATTTCTCGGTCATCTGCGTTATGTAAATGATCACGCCCCCATTAGAGCCTTTCCTCAAGGTAACTCTGCAAGATGACGGCCGCGGCAACGGCGTCATCTCTACTCTTCCGTCTGTTTTTCCTGGATCGGGATATCAGCATAATACGCTTGGCCTTTAGCGTGGTCAGACGCTCATCACGGAATTCTATGGGGATTTGAGTCCGGCAGGAGAGGCTTTCAACAAAATCCTTTACTTTTTCGGCCTGGACGCCGACAGTGCCGTCCACCGAAAGGGGAATACCAGCTATGATCTGCCCGACCTGTTGCTGATCGGCAATATCAATAATAGCTTCGATTGCTTGTTTGTCATCATCGCGATTGATAATGGTGTGAGGACTGGCCAAGATGCCTCCCGGGTCACTGAGGGCCACCCCAATTCTCCTATCCCCAATATCAAGTCCCAGGCTGCGCGTAACAATACCTCTCAGGAAGAACCCAGTTCTTCAATATACTTTTCCACTTCTTTCAAGGCTTCATCCAGCTTGGTTTTGTCCGTGCCGCCGCCCTGAGCCAGGTTAGGCCTGCCTCCGCCACTGCCTCCGGTTACCCCGGCAGCTCTCTTTACTATTTCTCCGGCTTTATATCCTTTGGCCACTAGATCAGGGCTGACATTGACCACAAAGACAGGTTTATCCTCGTAAACCGTAACTAGGGCCACCATTCCGTTCTTCATCTTGTCTCGCAGCGAATCGCTCATCTCCCTAAGGTTATCAATGCTGGTAGGAGCTACTCTCTCAACCAGAACATTTATGCCGCCCACCTCACGAATTTTTCTTTCAAGGGACTCGGCTTCCCCACGAGCAAGTTGCTTCTCCAAAGCCAAGCGCTGCCGGCGTTCGTTCTTTAGCTCAGCAGACAGATTCTGCGCCTGGTTGGCAACATCTTCCGTTTCAGAGTCCAGATATTTGGCAATCTTCTCCAAATCCAGCAGGCGCCGGCCAATATGCTCCTCGGCCCCCCTGCCAGTCACCGCCTCAATTCGGCGCAGTCCGGCCCCGATACTGCTTTCGCTGATAATATGAAAGGAGCCGATTTCTCCAGTAGAGTTAACATGAGTACCCCCGCACAGTTCGGCGCTGAACAGCGGTCTGCCAATCTTGAGGACGCGAACGACTTCGGCGTATTTTTCATCAAAGAAGGCGATAGCTCCTTCCTCAATGGCCTTTCGATAGGGAATATCTTCATCAGATACGGCCAGGTTCTGGCGCACCCGATCATTAACAACCCATTGCACTTCGGCTATTTCTTCTTTGGTCATGGCGGCCAGATGGGAAAAATCAAACCTGAAGCGGTCCGCAGCGACCAGTGAACCTTTCTGCTGAATATGTTCGCCCAGCACCTGACGGAGAGCTGCCTGAAGCAGGTGAGTAGCCGTATGATTACGCGCGATATCAAAACGATTTTCCCGGTCGACCTCGACTTCCACTTCCACTCCGACACTAAAACTACCTTTGGTAACCCGACCCCGATGGACAATAATATCCGGGGGAATACGAATTGTATCGCTAACCGAAAAGTGAGCGGCAGGTGTGCTTATCTCACCGATATCACCCACCTGTCCCCCCATCTCCCCGTAAAAAGGGGTGTCCACCAAAATCAGACCGGCCTCCTGTCCCATTTCAACGGTGCCGACTGAATCATTACCAACCAGGAGACTGAGAATTGAGGTCTTTTCTTTAAGGCTGGTGTAACCGGTGAAAATGGTTCCTTTTATGTCAAGCGTATTGTTCAGGGCGGCGCTTTCCGACGGTGCGAATTTCTGAGCGGCCTTGGCTCTAACCCGCTGCTTCTCCATTTCTCTCTCAAAGCCGGCCAAGTCCACTGAAAAGCCGCGCCCGGAAGCAATCTCGCTGGTCAGTTCTATCGGGAACCCGTAGGTATCAGATAACTTGAAAGCCTCTTCAGCAGAGATGGTATCTACGTTCTTGCCAGCGGCTTGTTCCATAAGTCCGCCGAGCAGTTCCAGTCCGGTATTCAGGGTTTCAGCGAAGCCATCCTCTTCAAGCTGGATCACCTTGAGAATAAAGTCCCCCCTCTGGGCCAACTCAAGGTATACATGCTCCATCTGTCCAATGACGGTGCCGGCGGTCTCTGTCAGGAGTGACCGATCCGACCCCAGCCCCCGGCTATAGAGGACGGCACGGCGCAACAGGCGGCGGAGCACGTAGCCCCGACCCTCGTTGCCGGGCATCACTCCATCGGCGATGAGAAAAGTCAAAGCCCGTCCGTGTTCAACTATTACCCGCATTGCTTGATCTGTCTCATCGTTTGAACCATAGTTCTTTCCGACAAATCTGGAAATGTTATCGATCAGTGATGCGAACAGTTCAGTCTCATAAATGGAGGTCTTCCCCTGCAACAGAGTGGTCATTCTCTCCAGACCCATGCCGGTATCAATGCTGGGTTTGGGCAGCAAAGTGCGGTTTCCATCTTTATCCTGGTCAAATTGAATGAAAACCAGATTCCAAATCTCGGTAAACCGAGCGCAATCACAGTTTGGGGCACACGAAGACTCTCCACAGCCGACTTCTTCGCCAAAGTCATAGAAGATTTCACTGCAGGGACCACAAGGGCCGGAACCGCCGGCCGGTCCCCAAAAGTTTTCTGTCTCGCCAAATCTCAATATTCTTTCTTCCGACAGGCCTGTTTCCCGCCAGTGCTGAAAAGCCTCATCATCATCCAGAAATATGGTGGCCCACAAACGCTCCCGAGGTATCTCTAGTCGTTCGGTGACAAACTCCCAGGCCCAGGCGATGGCTTCCTTCTTGAAGTAATCACCGATACTGAAGTTACCCAGCATTTCGAAGAAGGTGAGATGCGTAGGGTCGCCCACCAGTTCAATATCGGTGGTGCGAAAGCACTTCTGGGACGAAGCCAGCCGAAGAGCGGGAGGTACGGTCTCACCCAGGAAATAGGGCTTCATCTGAACCATACCGGCAGTAGTCAGCAGAAGCGTTGGA
>NYYM01000082.1 GCA_002685815.1 Dehalococcoidales bacterium
GTTACCAGTCCTTTGATTATGGCCGTGGCAAGGCGTCTCCGGGGGGCGATCCCGGAGGCTATCAGCACTGCAAGCAGGTTTTCATTATTACCGTCCATTTTACTGATTATATAGTATTTGAGGCGGTAACCCCACCTTTTTTGCCCCCATACCTTTGATTACGCACAGGCGACAACCATGCTCAATGTAATTCCAAAAGTGAATTCGGCGAAGGAATAGTTCCGCAACTAAAGAAAGGTAACTCTTCATTCAATATTTCGAAGATGGCGAGTGAGAGCACTTGACTTGCAAAATGGATACTGATAATTTGTAGGAGATCTGCCCGATAGAGAGACTAAGGGGGTAATCAGGGTTGGGGGCGGGCCCAATTGAAGAGAACACCTTTGATACAGACCAATCAGGAGAGGCCTGATTAATCAAACCAGAGGAGGAGAGAATGAAAAAGAAGATTATTTGGATGATGGTGGGTGGCTTAATGGCGCTGACTCTGGTGATGGCAGCCTGCGGGCCGGCAGCACCGGCGGAGACGGAAGAGCAGGGAGAAAAGAAGGTAATCGTAGAAGCGGAGGAGGAGAAGGCTGCGGAGGAAAAAGAGGAAGTGGTTGAGGAAGAGGTTGTCTCTTCGGACACACCCAAATACGGTGGCACGCTGACGGTCTCAGCCACCGCCGATTTCAGGCGCTGGGATACATTTGATTTTTCTGTGGCGACAGAAATCCTTACGCTGACCAACCAGAGCCTCTGGGAAGGCGACTGGGCGAAGGGACCGGCCGGCGGCTACGGTACCGGTGAGACAGACTGGGCGTCAAACTCCTACGACGTCTGGGACCACAAGGCCCCCGTTGCCGCCGAGAGTGTAGAGTGGTCACTGGATGAGGCAACCGGGGAAGGCACGATTGTCTACCAGATTCGGCCCGGGTTGCACTTCGGTCTTAACCCGGACAACGAAGCCAGCCGCCTGGTCGGCGGGCGTGAAATGACGGCAGATGATGTTGTCTGGGTCCTGAAGCACGCCACTGGTACGCCGTACTCTTACCTTTACCGGGCTACCCCCGAACTGAAGGTGGCAGACATAACCAAAACCGGCCCTTGGGAAGTCACGGTCAAGGTCCCCCTTGATGCCATGATGACAGCCATCGCCCGCTTTGGCGATTCAATACAGATCCAGGCACCGGAGATTCACGCCAAATATGGAGACGCAGACGATGGCCATGGAATGATTAACGAATGGAGACCTTCGTCTGTCGGCACTGGCCCATATATCCTGATTGACAATGTCCCCGGCAGTAACGTACTTCTGGACAGGAACCCCACCTACTGGATGAAAGACCCCGTAGGCCCCGGAGAAGGTAATCAGCTGCCTTACATTAATACGGTCAGAATTCTGGTCATACCTGACGTGTCTACCCGGCAGGCCGCCCTGCGTACCGGCAAGATCGACTGGCTGCTGGGCATTACCTGGGAAGACGCCTCCATGATAAGGCAGACAACTCCGGAATTAACGGAACTGGCTTACGGCGGAGGCGGCGGCGCATTCTGGATGAATTCCCAGAGAGCGCCTTTTGACAACGTGCTGGTCCGCCGGGCAGCCCTGATGGCTACCGACTTACACTCGATAAACGACAACTTAATGAATGGTCTCGGGCAGATCCATACCTACCCCTGGCCGTACCTCGAGACGTACAAAGAGCTCTACTTGGCTCTTGACGACCCGGATTTCCCTGAAACCGCCAAAGAGCTCTACGTTTACAACCCAGAGAAGGCCAAACAGAACCTAGCTGAAGCCGGTTACCCCGATGGCTTCAAAGTCGATGCAATTATTACCGCCACTCAGGTCGACTACTTCGCCATAATCAAAGATATGTGGAGTAAGGTAGGAATCGACCTGCAACTGGAGGTCAGGGAAGCTGGCGCTGCAAATGCCCTGAAGAGGGCGGGAGACTACGACGTGGCCAGGGGAGGAGGGAACATCATATCCATATTCTTCACCCCGCCAACTCTCACCTCGACGGTTAAGTCCTACGGTAACGTGGACGACCCCAAGCTTCATGCGGGATTCTCTGAAATCCGACAGCTCGCCATGACCGATTTTAAGGGGGCCATGGGGATGGCCAGAGAGCTCAGCAAATATATCATTGACCAGGTCTACGGCATTCCGACCCCGGCGGCTCCAAGCTATGAATTTTGGTGGCCGTGGCTAAAGGGCTATTCCGGTGAGTATTCCGTAGGGTACTTCAACAGATTGTCCTGGGGCCAGTACATCTGGTACGACGAGGACCTGAAAAAGTCCATGGGCTACTAAGCCGGACAACATCTCTCTGTAGTACAAAGAAGAAAAAGGGGCAGGGGAATTCAAAATCCCTGCCCCTTTACAATTTATCGATTAGTCTGCCGAAACCGAATTGATTGAGACCGGTCACTGGCGTATAGCAGGTATCAGGATACTCCAGCCGGACACCTCTGTTGCCAAGCTACAATTAACAAAACAATGATTATTGGGGTCCCTCAAGAATGACAATTTCTTGTTTCAGCCATCTGGAATGCTCGCAATGTAATACTATTTACGAGCCAAGCCTGGGAAACCAGTTATGTTCCTGTGGAGCACCATTGCTGGCCAGGTACGACATGAAGAAGCTGGGTAGAGCAACAAAAAGTGACCTGAGGGGACGAGCCCCTTCGCTCTGGCGGTACCGGTTTGATATATCCGGAGACGGTTAATGTTCAGGCGATAACTCTTGATCCGGAAGAGAACTTACCAGGATGATATGCCGATCTTGTTTCCACTGATGGTCTCAGGCTCCGGCTTCAAGAACGCTTTTCTACGTGCAGACAGATGAAGGTTTCGCTTTTCAAGACACCGTCAATGTTCCCTATCTCATTTTCCATGAACATATACAGGTCTTCAGTGGAATCAAACCACACGAGAGCCATAATATCGAATCGCCCACTCATAGCAGCTGCCCACCTGACCTGGGGGTATTTGCGGATGGCTTTCAGGATTGAATTGACTTTCTCGTGAGACACGTCGAAGGCGATGACCGCTTCCACCGACAACCCGACTTTAACAGGTTCAGCAACGGCAATAATGTTTATGATCCCCTGTTCAATCAGCTTCTTCACCCGGCGTCTGATAGTGGAAGAACTAACGTCGAGTCGCTTGCCAAGAACATCACTACTCTGGCGGGCATCCTGGGTCAGCAGGTCAATTAGTTGTTTGTCCAGTGAATCAATCATCGTGACCATAGTACGCACACTATAGCATAATTTGTGACGTATTTCAAGCAATGTGCGCAAATCTGATAACCAAATACAGATAATGGGTGTCAGGATGGCAATTCTGTCCCAACCGAGGACGATTAATACCGGCGCGGTATTTGGCTTGACAAGCCTGTGCAAACTGCTTAAAGTGGAACTGGCCAAGGTGGATCAATGTCACTTGAGACAAGGGAACTGAAGGACAAAACCAAGTACAAGATGAGTGAGGGCTATCGACAATGAGCGGACCTAGCAACGAGGAAGAGATCAGGGGTTATTGTGCAACCTGCACCTGCCTGTGCCCAACTGTCGCACACATAAAGGACGGAGTGTTCGTGAGAGTAAGTCCCGATAAACAACATCCTCTGGCCAATAATCTTTGCGCTAAAGGATTTGCAGCACCAGAACTGGTCTACAACAAACAGCGCTTAGAGTACCCGATGCGCCGCACAAACCCCAAGGGAGATCCAGACCCCGGCTGGGAGAAGATAAGCTGGGATGAAGCCCTGGATACAATAGCAACAGAGATGAACGAGATAAAAGAAAAATTCGGTCCTGAGGCAGTTGCCTTCACCCGTCCGGGACCGGGTGGTTCTCCTTTCGGAGAAATGGCCCCCTGGGTAGCCCGACTGGCCCATGCTTTTGGATCTCCCAACAACATAGGCACGACCAATCTATGCCAGTGGCACAGAGATGGTTGCTCGGTATACACGTATGCCCGTCCGGGAGCCATGCAAGCGGCGGGAATGGCCGAATTTGAACGGTCTGCCTGCATATTGGTTTGGGGCAATAATATTCATGCCACCCGCCCATCTCTGGCTCCATTGATAAAACGTGGCCTGGAACAGGGGGCAAAACTCATCGTAATCGACCCCAGGAGGATAGAAATAGCAGACATGGCCGACCTGTGGCTTCAGATACGCCCGGGCACGGACGGGGCGCTGGCTCTAAGTATGATAAACGTGATGATAGAGGAAAATCTTTGCGACAACGATTTCGTCAGGGACTGGACAACGGCCCCATTTCTGGTAAAGACGGACTCCGATGAATTCCTTATGGTGAGTGATCTAACCGACGACGGGGCGGCAACGAGTTACGTGGTAATCGATTCCGCCACCAAAGAGCCTGAGGCCTACGTACCCGGCACAAAAATATCCGGTGAAGTAGTAATCGACGGCAGCCATACCGTGAACGGAAAGGGCGGTAACGAAATCGAGTGCAAGACGGTCTTCCGACTGCTGCGTGAGGCGGTTTCCGGATATCAGCCAGGTGACGCCGAAATATTGACCGGAATACCCGCGGAAACGATCAGAGAGGCCGCCCGAATGTTTACCACGAGTAAACCAGCCTGCTGGTATTCATGGAATGGGATAGAACAGACAAGCAACGCCAGCCAGACGAACCGGGCAATATGTATTCTCTACTCCTTAACCGGCAACTATGACAAGCCGGGAGGTAACGTCATTCTTCCGGGAATCCGTTTGAACCCAATCGACGGTATTGAGTTTCTAGACCTCGATGTGGACGAAAAGCGCCTCGGATTCAAGGAACGTCCTCTGGGACCGTCAGGAAGAAAGACGGCCTATACAACACAGGCTTACGAAATCTATCAGGCAATCCTGACAGATGAACCATATCCAGTTAAGGGTTTAATCGGCTTCGGAGGCAACCTGATCACTTCCAATGTACCCGCCCTAGTTGGCAAAGAGGCAATATCCAAGTTACAACTCCACGTTCAGGTAGAGCTATTCATGACACCAACCGCCGAGCTAGCGGATATTGTTCTGCCGGCTGCCAGTTCCTGGGAAAGCTGGCATATCGGGCGCCAGATGGACTCTCTTGCCAAGAAGGGATTCGTCCAGATGCGACCAGCGGTTGCCCCTCCCCAGGGCGATTCCCGTCCTGATATGGAAGTCATATTCCAACTGGCCAAGAAACTGGGGCTGGGAGATAAGTTCTGGGATGGAAACGTTGAAGCCGCCTTTGACTATCATCTAGCTCCTTTGAACGTCACGGTTGAGCAACTGAGGAAGAACCCCGGTGTTACCGAGGTAGACGTTTCAATGAGGTATCAGAAATACAGCCGAGAGGATGATAACGGTAATTTTATGGGCTTCCCAACCCCTTCCAAGAGGGTGGAGATATATTCGGCAACATTCAAAGAGAACGGCTATGAGCCACTGCCAAGCTGGAATGAGCCACCCCTTTTCAAGAAAGCGGGTNTGGAAGAGAGGTATCCTCTTCTTCTTACCACCAGCAAGGTTTTGGAGTTTTGCCATTCGCAACACCGGTCTTTACCATCTCTTAGGAAGCGAGTGCCTAACCCGTTCCTGGAGATCAACCCNCAAAGAGCCGCGANGCTTGGTATTTCAGAAGGCGAATGGGTAGTGGTCGAGACGCCCTACGGTAGGATTAAGGTNGAGGCTAAACTAACCGAGGGAATCCATTACGACGTTGTGTGTACCCAGAACGGCTGGTGGCAGTCATGTGAGAAGCTAGACCTGCCCGGCTATGACCCGTATGACCCCAACGGGGCGAACGTGACTCCGCTATACCACACTGAGAATATGGATACATTGAGCGGTTCTTACCTCATTAAGGGGCACCCCTGTAACGTCATTAAATTGCCCGAGCAAGACTAGACGGCCAGAGAGAGGATCTTTGTGTTCACCGCAAAGGAGCCACCAAGGCCTTCCCTGCCCGACACCCTGAAATTCCGCCCGTCTACCGTGAGATAGGCCAACCGGTGCTCATTCCCGGAGACATGGGGCGCTATTCCTACCTGGCCGTAGGCACTGAAACAGCGATGAAAGAGACATTCNGCTCCACCTGCCACGGGGCAGGACGGTTGCAGAGCCGCTCGGCGGTCAAGCGCAGTCTTAGAGGGGTTAACGTTGCAGAGCCCTGGCTGACAAGGGGGAACTATGTCCTCACTTGCCGAGGAAGCCTCAGAANCTTATAAAGACGTCNCGGAGGTGGTTGAGGTAACCGACAAGNCCGGTATCTCCCGCAAGATAGTAAGAACGGTACCGCTGGGCGTGGTCAAGGGGTAAGCAGATATGATTACATTCGACGAAGGGGAACTGAGGTTCAGCTATCGAGTGGTNGGAATCGCTGTTGATAAGGGCAGAGTTCTCTTGCAAACGGGTGAAGGCGAGGGGTTGTGGGCCTTACCGGGGGGGCGGGGGGAACTAATGGAGCCGTCCGAAGAAACGCTGAAACGGGAGATGCGAGAAGANCTCGACACCGATGTCCGGGTGGGACGCCTGATATGGGTGATGGAAAACTTCTTTAGAGGTAACGACCTATCTACGGGTAATGAAATGTCCTGCCACGAACTGGGGTTCTATTTCCTGATGGAGCTTCCGGCAGGCTCGCCTTTACGCCAAGCAGGCGAGTTTCANGGAATAGAAGAGAAATCCAGACTACTCTTCAAATGGCATGACATCGACAATTTGNGGGAAATCCCGCTGGTGCCGTCGTTTCTGAAGAGCGCGCTGAAAAGAATTCCCGAGACCACGGAGCATATCGTGCATACGGCGGAGTAAAGTTGCTCTGCGGTTTTCTTAGTCGCGGTCAGCTTTTGGAGGGAGTGCTGTCAGTCTTCTGTTTTACCAGCCAATACTCTACACTGTCCGCCAGGGCCAGCCAGCTGGCCTCAATGATGTTGGTCGAACTGCCTACCGTTGTCCNCTCATCAGCCCCGTCACTGGACTCGATAAGGACGCGCACCTGGGACTCTGTGCCGACACTTTCTTCAAGGATACGAACCTTGAAGTCGANCAGTTTTACGGCCACCAAACTGGGATAAAACTGGAGAAGAGCCTTACGCAGCGCCTGGTCCATAGCATTGACGGGGCCGTTACCCTCGGCAACGGTATGAATTATCTCGGAACGAACGCTGACTTTTACCATCGCCTCGGCCAGCATCTCTTCCTCCATACTATTCCGGGCAGGAAGACGCCGTTTCTTCTCAATAACGACCATGTAGTCAACCAGGTCAAAGGGTGGTTGATAGTCAGGCATAGCCCGATAAAGCAACAATTCAAAAGAGGCCTCAGCGTTCTCATACTGGAAGCCGCGACTCTCCAGTTGCTTAATCTGTTCCAGCACCTGCTGTGTTTCTTTGGCTCGGGAGGAAAGGTCAATTCCAAGTTCCTTAGCTTTGTAAGTGATGTTACGTTTACCGGACAGATCAGATACCACCGCCCGCTGCCNGTTGCCTATGCTGGCCGGATCAATGTGCTGATANGCGTCCGGCCATTTGGTGACCCCGGCAACATGATAGCCGGCCTTATGGCTAAAGGCGCTGATGCCGACATAGGGTGAAAACGGGTCCGGCACCAGATTGGCCGACTCACTGACGTAGTGGGCTACCTCGGTCAGATTAGCCAGTTGCTCATCGGTAACACAATCAATGCCCATCTTCAGCTTCAAATCGGGGATGATGGAACAGAGGTTGGCATTACCACAACGCTCACCGTAGCCGTTTATGGTGCCCTGCACTTGAGTGGCGCCAGCGTTAACCGCTGCCAGAGTGTTGGCCACCGCTAGACCGCCATCATTATGAGCGTGAATTCCCAGGGGCACGTTGGTGACATCCAGGGCCGCCTTAACTGCCAGAGATACGTCCTCCGGCAGGGCGCCACCATTAGTATCGCAGAGCACGAGGCATGATGCCCCGGCTTCAGCAGCCACCGCCAGACAGCGCAAGGAATAGTCAGGATTGACCTTAAAACCATCAAAATAATGCTCCGCGTCCAGGAAGACCGTCATCCCGTTAGCTTTCAGGTAACTTATCGAATCAGCAATCATGCTCAGGTTTTCCTCAATGGTGGTCTCAAGCACCCGGACTACCTGTAGGTCTGATGCCTTGCCAACGAGAGTCGCAACCTCGGCTCCGGTATCAAGCAGCATGACCAGATTATTGTCTTCCTCGGGTTTGAATCCGACCCGCCGGGTNCTGCCGAAAACGGATATCCGGGCATTGGACAAAGAGAGGTCACGAGCCTTGACGAAAAACTCGGCATCCCTGGGATTAGAGCCAGGCCAACCGCCTTCGATATAGCGAACTCCCAGTTCATCCAGTTTACAGGCGATGTTAAGCTTGTCGANGACAGAGAGAGAGATGCCTTCTCGCTGGGCTCCGTCCCTCAGGGTGGTATCATAAAGCTGGACTTGTGGCAATTATCGNCCTCCTACGGCTCCGGCAATTAGGTCTCCCATTTCCCTGGTGCCCACCTGGGTTTTACCCTGGCTCATTATATCATAGTTACGGTAGCCACTATTCAAAACCTCTTCAACGGCCTCCTCAACCGCATGGGCCTCTTTGCTCAAGGCGAGGGAGTAGCGCAGCATCATGGCCAGGCTAAGAATGCTGGCCAAAGGGTTGGCTATGTCCATGCCTGCAATGTCAGGAGCNCTACCATGAATAGGCTCATACAGACCGAATATACCACCGCCATCCTGGGGGACGCCGGCCAGACTGGCCGATGGCAACATTCCCATGGAGCCGGCCAACACCGAGGCCTCATCTGTGAGAATATCACCGAACATATTCCCGGTAACAACAACACCAAGAGATTTGGGATTTTGGATGAGCCGCATGGCACAGGTATCGACCAGCATGTGCTCCAATTCAATATCAGGGTAGTCTTTGGCTATTTCCATAGTTACCTGACGCCATAAGCGGGAAGACTCCAGCACATTGGCTTTATCCACAGAAATCAGTTTCTTCCCCCGGCTGCGAGCCAACTCAAAACCGACTCTGACAATGCGCTCAATTTCTGGCTCCGAGTAGGCCATCGTATCGACAGCCTTCCGGCCCCGAGAAGTCTGCCAGCGTTTCTTGGGCTTGCCAAAGTAGAGGCCACCGGTGAGCTCACGGACAAAAATAAAGTCAACCCCGGAGACAACTTCTTCTTTCAGGTTAGACGAGTCAACAAGCATGGGGAAAAGCTTGACGGGCCGCAGATTGGCAAACAAACCCAGGTTCTTGCGTATACCCAGGAGACCGTCTTCTGGGCGGACTTTAGCCTGGGGGTCGTCCCACTTAGGTCCGCCTACGGCCCCGAGCAACACCGCCTGAGCAGCTTTGCAGATCTTCAATGTCTCTTTCGGCAGGGCTTCGCCAGTCTGGTCAATGGCGATTCCCCCGAAGACGCCGAATTTCAGTTCAAATTTATGCCCAAACTTTTCGCCGATCGCCAATAACACTTTGACTGCCTCGGTTGTTACGTCGGGACCGATACCATCGCCGGGCAGTACTGCCAGCTTGAACTTCATCTTTTCCTCCTATCCGTGATAATGGTGTACCCTATCCCCTTTATCCCATTCCTTCCACCGCGAGAAGGGGAACTACTTTGGAAGAAGGACTTCGTTCCTTTTTTACGCCGTGTGGGAGGGTGAGACTTCTAATTTCCCCAACTATCCCCTGGGAAGTCAGGGAGACAGGTTGCCAAACTACTTCGTACGAGCAAGTCTTTCCCGGGTATACTCAATGAGTCCGCCGGCGGCGATGAGTTCAGACATGAAGTCCGGGTAGGGCTCGGCCGTGAACGCCTTACCGCTATTCAAATTCTTGATGCTTCCGCTGGACAAATCAACCTCTACCTGATCACCGGCCTCAATATTATCCACCGCTTCTTCACACTCAAGTAAAGGCAGGCCGATATTTATGGCATTGCGGAAAAAAATTCGGGCAAAGCTCTTGGCTATTATACAGGAAATTCCGACCGCCTTGATAGCTATGGGGGCGTGCTCTCTTGAAGAGCCACAGCCAAAATTGGTAGTCGCCACCATTATGTCACCAGGCTGAATCCGAGACAGAAACTCAGCGTCAATATCCTCCATGCAGTGGGCGGCCAGGTCATCCGGCTCCACTAAATTAAGGTGCCGGGCCGGTATTATGACATCAGTATCAATATTCTCACCGTATTTATGGACTTTGCCTTTTAGCATGTTGAGTTTCTCCTTAGTTATTGTTTATTAAAATCCGCCTGAAGATAAATCAA
>NYYM01000083.1 GCA_002685815.1 Dehalococcoidales bacterium
ACTGAATCCAGGCTATGTTCTGGGGGTGTTTCCCATCATAAGGGCGTTTCATCTCACCCGCGTAGGGCCCGGTGGAGCACAGTATCCGCTCAAAATCAAGACTGGTTATCACGTTCTCCAGCTGGCCGTAGCCATAGTCGCTCCTCAGTTTGGGGTCGAATATTTCAAAACCGGGAGCTAGAATTATCGCCCCTACCTCCACTACTATCATTTCTTCTTTTTGAGAAAAATCAATGGCCTTCTTCTCACAGACCCCCACACAGATGTTACATTGCTTGTTTTGGAGGAAAAGGCAGGTCTCGGGGTCGATATAAGTGACTAACGGGGTCGCCTGAGGAAAATAGACGTGGCAGGCTTTACTCAAGGAAAGGTTCTGATTATACTTATCTGGGACATTGACGGGGCAGTACTCAGCACAGACGGCGCAACCGGTGCATTTGTCTTCTATAATGTACCTGGGCTTTTTGAGCAGGGTGACCTTGAAGTCACCTGCTTCACCCTCTACCCGATCAACTTCGGTAAGGGTCATGATCTCAATATTGGGATGCCGGTCGATCTCATTAAATTTAGGGGATTCGATGCACATAGAGCAGTCGTTAGAAGGGAAGGTCTTGTCGAGTTGGGCCATCTTGCCGCCGACAGCCGGTGATTTTTCAACCAGGAAGACCTTGAAACCCATGTTAGCCAGGTCAAGAGAAGCTTGAATACCACTGATCCCGCTGCCGACGACCACGACATCGCCCCTGTTACTCTCGGTGTAACTACTGGTAAACTGTCCTTCAACCGCTTCTTTTACCATTGGTCCTTTTCCTTAGCGGGATTTTTCGGTAGCCTAGATCACCTGCTGAATTATTTCCGTGATATCCTTAATCTCAATTGCTTCGCTATCCTCCAGGTTCAAGCGGCTATCTTCGAAATTGATGATGCAATAAGGGCAGGCGGTAACCAGCACCTCGGCTTCAACTTCTTTAGCTTGTTCTAACCTGATGTTGGAGAATCTTTCATCTTTGGCCGTATCCATCCAAATCCGGCCTCCTCCACCTCCGCAACAGAGACTGTCCACTCGCGAGTCGGCCATTTCATTCAATTCCAAACCGGATATCTTTTTCAAGATGTCTCTCGGTTCGT
Organism: Dehalococcoidales bacterium; assembly: GCA_002685815.1. GTDB lineage: Bacteria > Chloroflexota > Dehalococcoidia > Dehalococcoidales > UBA2162. The sequence continues at coordinate 1,129 of NYYM01000083.1, forward strand.
CATAGATACCGTTGTGACGCCCCAAATAACAGGGGTCATGATAGGTAATCTTCTTGCCGTACTCCCCGGTTATTTTGAGCCTGCCCTCATTAATGAGCTCAGATAGGTACTGGGAGATATGAACAACCTCAAAGTTGACCTGAAATTCAGGATACTCGTTCTTAAAGGTCTGGTAGCAATGGGGTGAAGAAACCAGAATTCTTTTCACCCCGCTATCGATAAAGGTCTTGATGTTTTCTCTGGCCAGGCGTTTGAACAGCTCTTCATCACCTGCCTTGCGGATGCTTTCTCCACAACAGTTTTCCTTGGAGCCCAGTATTCCGAAATCTACCCCCGCCTTGTTAAGAATATTGGCCGTAGCAACAGCCACTTTTTTCAGTCTGGGGTCATAAGAGAGGTAGCAACCGGGGAAATATAGAATCTCCATTCCCTCGGTGAACGTCTTTACTGAGAGGTCGACTGCCCAATCCGCCCTGCCTTCTCTCNATTCACGTAAGGGGTTGCCTTCGGCACCCAGGCTGGCACTTACAGTGTGAATTGGAGCCGGAGAAATGCCCACTTCCGAGGCAATGCGTCGGAAAGATTGGCTGACCGCCGCCGTCCCCACTCCCCTGGGGCACCGTTGAGGACATTTACCGCAGGTAGTACAACGCCATAAATCATCCCCTTCTACCTCCGGTAAGCCGAAAGCAGCCTGGCGGACTATCTGGCGCATGCTAAAGTTCGTAACCCGGTTCCAAGGACAAACGGTATCGCACATCCCGCACTGATAGCATACCTGGAAGGTTTCTCCTCCAGCTTGTTTTATCTCTTCTATTGCTTCCTTGAAGGGCTCTACGGTCTCCATTGCATTTTACCTCCTCTGCTTTCGTCTTGAAGTTCTACCCCTTTGATAACCGGGCAAAGGTATCCATTACCGTTTTCAGCCCGTGCTTTTTCACCAGTGATTCCAGCCCTATCTCCATCTCTTCCGGTCTATCTTCTTCATCGCCCTCCTCTTCCAGTTCCTCGTAAGTCAGGCAACCGGGTTCGCACACCTGCACACACATTGGTTCTAACAGGGGCGGTTCACTTTCACACATATCACATTTCAGGGGCAGACCGGAATCCGGCTCTTTGAAATAATCTCTGGATTGGCAGGAAGCCCGGCAAAAACTGCACTCGCTGTATTCTTTTCCGTTGATGACATATTTGTGTCTGCCGTTGCACTCGGCTTGAGCATAATCACCGGCCCGTATCGGGACATACAGGTCCTTTAGTTCATCAACAACCACCCGGATACGGGACCTCGCCGGATTAATGATGCTGTATTTCGGCACCGCGTGAAATGCCGAGCAGGCCATCTCACAAGCCCGGCAACCAGTGCATTTATCAATATCGGCTTTGATCTCTTTAACTTTCTTCGTTGTCAAAGCCGTNCTCCCCCGGAGTTCTTCTCTTTTCCGACCGCAGCCACATCAGGCGGCACCCCATCATTATCCGTTAAGATCCCTCTTTGTTCAAAGTCTTTTCTGACGTAATCCAGACCTAATTCNTNCAGGGTCTCTCCAGTAGGAATACCGTCATTGTTCCATCCTTTGTACACGTAATAGTCGTCAAGCAGTTTTTGCTCGAATTCGTGGTCCCTTATTGCCCAGTGGTCCTGGGGAGGGACTTCGTCTTTTCTCCTCATGCCTCTTCTCACGTTAATGGCTCTTATCAGAGTCCGGTTCCTCCTGCCTATTTCCCAAAGTCCGGCCTCATCGAGTTCCATTCCTGTGGCTTGGGAGATGATGCCGGGTATGTTATGGATGTGATAGGCAACTCTCCCACCGAACTGGCCTCTGAAGGATGACAAGAATCCGCATAATCCAACGGAGTCATCGATGGTATGCATCATCTCATTCCAGTCCGTGATGGCGCAAGATACTTCATTGGATATTTCATTACGCTTTTCCCATTCCAGGAAGTATTTCTTAAACTTATCATCCGGGACGGCATCCCATTCCTCAACGAACTTTTGTCTTTCTTCGATGGTGGGTAAGGGATCTTGGGGGAAGGAGCCCTCAATCTGGGTGATACTCATCTTCTCACCTGTGGCTATCATCAGAAAATAAGGGGGGTTTAATCTTCCCAGTTTGATTGGTACCTGCTCGAATTTTTTCACCGTATTGTGGTCATATTCTTCCGCCCCGTTACCGATCTGGCGGGCGGCATGATAAACTCCGTTGGCCAGGATATCCCCGATCCCTTGCCGCCAAACAATCTTCTCAACCAGCCAGAAAAATCTCTCTCTGGATTCGGAAGGAAATCCCGGCATATCGTCGTCGGTTAAAATACCGGCTTCGTAGAGCTCAACAGCGAAGGCCAAAACCTGGGGGGTTGAATATGAATCCAGCCCGTACTCTTGGGTAACGGCCAATATATCATAACTGAAATCCAACTCTTGAAAAGCCGCCATGTGATAAGTATCTTTGGCAAAACACTTCAAAAAGAATGTTTGCCGTCCCGGATAAGAGACGACCAAATGGCATTTCTTGGGACAGTTATAGCAACCGGTTTGCCGGTGGACGTATTTTTGCTTCAAGCGTGCCCACCGCCTTTCGATCTTTTTGTTCCAGTAACCCCTTCTCCGTGTACGGGCATTGCCCCAAGCAAAATTGTTATGGTGAAAACCGTCATCATCATCAACTGCCATCCAATCNCCAACATTCGAGCTCTCACTGATTTCCTTTATCAAGGGCAGGCAAATATCGAAGAGTTCCAACGGCCGGGCGATATTTAAGTCCTTTGTCCCCCGCACGGCTATCGCCTTCAGTCTTTTGTCTCCCATAACCGGACCTACCATCCTGGCGGCACTGGAATTTCCGCAATCGATGGAAGCCATGTAGACCCTATTTTCACCGGCCGGACCGATAGCAGCCACCTGGGCCTTATCTTCATTTAACTCTTTCCGGATAGCGGCTGAGGTTTCCTGACTGCCTTTCCCTCGCAGGTGAATGGCATCACGTATTTCTACTTTGTCGTTGTTTATCCAGAGGTAAACCAAATCAGCAGCCTGACCGCGAACAATTATTTTGTCGTAGCCGGCATATTTCAGTTCCGGTCCGAAATAACCGCCCATCAGCGAATGGGCCTGCAGGTTTGTCTGGGGAGAAATGGTATTAATGGCTGTACGGTTGGCCCCCGGAACGGGAGTGCCCTGTAAAAGGCCGGTGCTGAATATCAGCAGATTATCAGGAGAAAATGGTTCAACTTCCGGAGGAACTCTTTCCCACAGTATCTGGGCGGAGCCGCCCTGACCTCCCAGATGCAGTTTCATTAGTTCGGGGTCTGTTTCTACCTTCTCAATGCTTCCCCGGGACAGGTCAATCTCCAGATTAAACCCCGTCTCTCCGTACCTCATGGTTTTCCCCCTTGATTAGTAAGCCTTCATCACTGAATCAAAGTATTTATTTGCCTTTTCGGCTAAAATATCGTGATATTCATGGAACATAGTACTTGCCTGAGACCGTAGCCAGTTCTCAGGCAGTAGTTCTTCGGGTAAATCGGGGTCAAAGAAGGGCAGCCGACGGTATTCGTGGATCAGTTTGAATCTCTCGGCAAAAAACTCGCTTGGGCTGATTCCCCCGCCATTCCTAATCCGGTCCTGGTGTTCGTCCAGTCTGACGCGGTGCTCGGTAACAAAATTGGCGTATCTTTTGTGGATACGGTCAAGGTCCCAGCAACGTGAAATAATCGCCTTCGGATTGCTGGACCCAAGATGCTTTGCCTGAAATATCTGTACGTATTTTTTGATCCCAAGCTTCTTCACCAATTCTTGAACCTCATTACCCAAATCATGAGGTGAAATCCAGGTGGCGGTGCTAAGAGGTCCATAACCTAACCAGGTCAACTCCTGACGCAGCCTGTCTCTGGCTCCCCGCCGGTCTTCCGGAATAAAGTATACAATAACACTCCAATAGCCGTTCCAGCCACCACTTTTTCGCTCAAAGATGCGCCGTTCTCCCGCTTCCAGCAGGCATTTTCCATCCTCCGTCAGGGAATAATAGCTTCTCCCCCCATTATGTCTTACTTTGAGTAGACCCGCCCCGCACATTCTGGATACGGCGGATCTGACAGATTGTTCGGAAATAGCGAAGTTGGCCAGCAGTTTTATCAGGCTGCCGATTCCGATTTCCACCCCTCTATGACGAACATAATCACCGTAAAGGGTCAGCATGGCTGCTCTGGGACGAAACATCAGTATGTCGCCTAATTCGTATTGCGTTATATTAACGCTATAAAATATTAGCAACAAAGCACTAATTTGTCAACCGCTAACAGGTATGTTTGACAGTAAAAGAGGGGCTTTGGTATTATCAGGGAGGGAAGAGAGGGAGGGGTTAGGGAGATGGTATGGCGGAGAGGGAGGTTAATTTTGAGTGAAGAGAGCCGGCAGGAGACGACATCTGAGAGGACAGCCCGGGGGAGAACTCACGGGGCCTTCAGGTGTCTGAACTGTTTTGAGAGGATTGTCCCGCCGGAGAAGGCGGAGTCTTACAAGTGTCCCAAATGCGGGTTTGAATGGCGGGTATCGTGGCCCTCGCCGACGATACCCCGGATCAGGGGGCCGGTCTGGGAGACCAACCGTCGGTTAACGGATGAAATCATGGCCAAAGAAAAGGGGCAGGGTAAATAGATGGCACTAAACAGAAAGATAGCCTACATTGACTTAAGCAGCGGCAAGGTTGAGACCAAACCGATATCCATGGAGATGAGGAAGAAGTACCTGGGGGGCCGGGGGCTGGATGCTTATCTGCTTTACAACAACACTAAAGCCGGAGTTGACCCATTGGGGCCGGACAACGTTTGCCTGGTCAGCGCCGGTATTCTGGTGGGGACATTAGCTTCGGCAACGGCCCGGACACACATCGCCGGGAAGTCACCTTTAACCGGTTATTTTGGTAGCACCAACATGGGGGGCTTTTTTGCTCCGGAGATGAGGTGGGCCGGATTCGACCATTTAGTGATTAGAGGCAAAGCGGAGAAGCCGGTTTACCTCTGGATTCATAATGGTGAGATTGAGATAAGGGATGCCAAAGACATTTGGGGCAAGGGAGTAAGGGACACCCAGTCGATAATCCGGGAAGAGATGGGAGACCGGGAGATCAAGGTAATGACGATAGGGATAGCCGGGGAGAACCTGGTCAGGTACGCCAACGTCATGACCGAGATCAAGAATTCAGGGGGCAGGACGGGTATGGGGGCCTTACTCGGCTCCAAGAACCTGAAGGCCATTGCGGTGCGGGGCACCCTGGACATCAAGATAGAGCACCCGGTTGAAGCCCTGGAGTATAACAAGCAGATAATCAGCCAGATAACCTCAGCCAAGGTATCCCAGGAGCAGGGCCGGCTGGGCACGCTTTTCATCTGGGGGGCGACCAACAGCCAGGGACTGGTCAGGACGCGGAACTTCCAGTTGAACCAGATGGAGGACTCTGATGGTATTGAGCCGGAGACTTTTGAGGACTCCGCCTTTGGCATGACCGGTTGTTTTGGCTGCCAGGTACACTGTCGGGCCAAATACATCATACCCGACGGTGACTACAAAGGGACTTATGACGAAGGACCGGAATACACCTCGATAGGGGCATTTGCCGCCGAGCCGGGCTGTACCGACCTGACCACTATCCTGACCGGTAATCATCTGGTCAACGACTATGGTATGGATACTCTTGAGATAGGCAGCATGATTGCCTGGGCGATGGAGCTATACGAGAAGGGGATTCTGACCGACAAGGACACCGATGGGCTGGACTTGAGTTTTGGCAATGAGAAAGCGGTTATCGAGATGATACACCGCATCGCTCACCGGGAAGGCCTGGGCGATATTCTGGCCGAGGGCCCCCTGCGGGCCGCCGAGAAGATAGGTAAAGACTCGATCAGATACCAGGTCCACGTCAAAGGGATGAGTAATCTCCACTCTGATGAGAGACCGACACCGGCCCTGGCCCTGGGTATTGCGACGGCCTCCCGGGGATCAGACCACCTGAGGAGCCGGCCGGCCATCGACCTGTACCACTTGCCGGAGGCGGTCTTAAGGCAGATATACAGCCAGCCGGTAGCCTATGAAGGGCCCTTGACCTCGGACTACACCGACTATGAAGGTAAAAGCTGGCAGGTCTTCTGGCAGGAGATGTGCTACATGGCGGTAGATTGCCTGGGTATCTGCAAGTACCACACCATCTTCCTGGGGCCTAACTTCCCCAACTTCGAAGAGTGGTCCAAGCTGCTTTATTACAATACGGGACTGGAGCTGACTCCCCTGGAGATCTGGACCATAGCGGAGAGGACTAACGATTTGGAGAGGATGTTCAACTTAAGAGAAGGGCTGGCCAGGAGTGACGACTGGCTGGTTGACGCTTACTTTGATGAGCCCACCAAGCTGGGTATTCCCCTTATCAGGGACCGGGTGATAGACCGGGACAAGTTTAAGCAGATGATCGATGAGTTTTATGCATTTCACGGTTGGGATGAGCAGGGGAAACTGAAACCGGAGACACTCAAGAGGCTGGGTTTGGATAAAGAACCCTCCCACCTGCTCTAAAAACCGGACAAGAAATGGAGACAGTTTATGAGAAAGATGCTTGTGACAGATTACGAGAAATGCACCGGGTGCCGTTTATGCGAACTGGTCTGCTCGGTCAAACATGAAGGAGTCAGCAATCCGGCCCGTTCCCGGATAAACGTCACCAAATGGGAGACGAAGGGTATCATGGTGCCCATGGTCTGCAGCCAGTGTGAAGATGCTCCCTGCATGGCCGTCTGCCCCACCAACGCCCGTATCCGGGAAAGTGAACTGGGTACGGTAACCGTCAACTACGACCGCTGCATCGGCTGCAAGACCTGCGTGGTGGCCTGTCCCTTTGGAGCGATTAACTTTGACCCCATCGACCACAAGGTAATCAGTTGTGACCTGTGCGAGGGCGACCCCCAGTGTGCCCGGTTCTGCGAGACCGGGGCGATACGCTACGCAGAGGCCAGTGACGCCAACAAGATGAGGCAGAGAGAAGCCGCCGAGAAGCTCTACGAGTCACTGCAGAAATTGGACGGAGCCGGAGTCAGTTAGACACACCCCCTGGTCCTGAGAGGTAATCACCATGGTAGTCATATTAGGCAATGGAGTTGCCGGTAATACTGCTGCTTCCACTATCCGCCACCTGGACAGCCGGATAGAGATAACTCTGATCTCAGCCGAGACCTACCCTGAGTATACCGCCTGCGCCCTGCCTCATTACCTGGCCGGTGAGTTTGAGAGGCAGCGGCTCTTTTTGAAGAGTGAGGAAGACTACCCGGCCGAAGGGATCAAGACCATCTTCGGCCGGACTGTCAGCGGTATTGACCCGGAAAAGAAGCAGGTGTTGCTGGGAGACGAGAGCCTTTCGTATGACAAACTGATTATGGCTACCGGCAGCCGCCCCCTGGTCCCCCCCATTCCGGGAGTTGATCTTGAGGGGGTTTTCAGCCTCAAGTCACCCGGCGATGCCGACCGCATACTGGAGGGCCTGGGCCAGACGGCCGTGGTGGTCGGTTCCGGACCCATCGGAGTAGAGACAGCCATATCCCTGAAGAAGCAGGGAGATCAGGTCTACCTGATCGAGTTGTTAGAGCGGATAATGCCCAAGATATTTGATGAAGAGGCCGCTTCACTGGTGGCGGCCATCCTGGAAGAAAAGGGTATCAGGGTCTTAACGGCCGAGAAGCTGGTCCAGATTAACGGCCAAGAGCGGGTAGAAGGCATCGTCACTGACAAACAGCAGATAGAATGCGACCAGGTGATCATGAGTGTCGGCGTGAGGTCCAATGTAGAGCTGGCCCGAGAAGCCGGGATAGAGGTGGGCTCCCTGGGAGGTATCGTGGTCAGCCGCCGCATGGAGACCAGTCTGGAGGGGATTTTCGCCTGCGGTGATTGCGTCCAGAGCCGGGACATGGCCAATGGTCAGGAGATGTTAAGCCCTCTCTGGCACAACGCCAAAAGGCAGGGCATCATAGCCGGCTACAACTGCCTGGGAATCGATAAAATATACCCCGGCTCGGAAAGCATCACCAGCCTGGATGTCTACGGCACTCAGGCCGTTTCCTTCGGCAGCATTGCCGCCGGTAACGAGGCTGAGGACGTCGAGGTGATCGAGAAGTACTCCGGAGACAACTACTACCGTCTGGTTATCTCCAAAGGGCATCTGATCGGAGCCCAGTCCATCGGTAATGCCCAAGACATGGGGGCTTTACTCTATGTACTACTGAAGAGGGAAAACCTGGACAAGATTAAAAGCATGATTGAGCAAAGAATTACCCCCCTGAATCTCCGTCACCACCGGGTGGGCCGCTACATTACCCCATCGGCCATTGAGGCAGCCGGTGAGCGTTAAGGTAAACATCGCCCCCTTCTTAACTCACCTGACAGCTGACCACGAGTTGGTTGAGGTAAACGGCGGCACCGTGGGCCAGTGTCTTGACGGTCTGGTGGAGGAATATCCCGGCATCAGGGAATGGCTCTTTGCCAAAAACGGCAAACTCAACAACGTGATCGAAATCTACGTCAACGCCGAAAGCTCCTATCCCGATGAACTAACTAAGCCGGTTAATGACGGTGACGAACTCCAGATAGTAATCATGATCGTCGGCGGATAAAACAACCAGAACTCTCAAGAACAGGTCGCCACGGTTCTCGGCATTCCCATCAATTGTTTACTGGCTTTTTACTTAGACCTTTCTGATCTTACACAGCAGGGCTTTAAGCTCAGTATAACCGGTAATCGGGTCTCTGGGTTCAAGGGCGGTCAGTTCGTTAGCGTTAGCTTGATCCCAGCCGTGAGGAATGCTGACCAATTTAGGGGCCAGGTCTTTAGTTGTCCTGGCTCTCATTGATATTTCACCCTTCAGTGTCTTTATGGCAATCATGTCACCATCCGAGACATCAAATTGCATAGCCGTCTCCGGATGAATTTCAGCTATCGGTTCCGGGGCCTTCCGTCTTAAAGAGGGCACGTTCTTAAACTGGGTATGAGTGTACTGCTGGACACGAGCGCCGGTGGTCAATATGAGGGGATACTCTTTGGCCAGTTCGGGATTGCTGGTCGGGCTCTGACTGGGCTCAACGTGGACCGGTATGGGGTCATAACCGTATTTGGCCAGGGTTTCCGAATAAAACTCAATTTTGCCGGACGGGGTTCGGAATTCACCCCGGGTGCCCAAATCGTACTTCTTCTCGGCGAAGAAGGCTCCTTCCGGATTTTGCTCGGTCAATTGCTCGACAGTCAGGCCGCTTGTTTTCAACCAGTACTCCACGATTTCATCATCGGTCTGCCAGGGGAATTGCTCACTGTAGCCCATTCTCCTGCCCAGTTCACTCCAAAACTTCCAGTCGGACCAGGACTCGTAGAGTGGCTCGATCAATTTCTTGCGCAGCAGCATAAAAGGCATACCGCTGGTGACCGCGTACACGTAACCCACACCACTCCGTTCAACGAATGAACTGGCAGGAAGCACGATGTCAGCCAGCTTGGCGGTTTCGGTCATGAACAAATCTATGACAACCAGCAGGTTAAGTTTCTCCAAGGCTTGCTTGATCCGGTTTGAATCGGGCAAGGTGATTACAGGATTGCCGCCGGTAACGATCATGGACTTAATGGGGTATGGCTTTTCGTTAAGTATGCTCTCGGTCAAATACATTGTCTGGCCGTAAGGGGCTTCGCGACCCCAGAGGCGATAAAACAGGGGGTGCTCAGCAGCGCCGATGGGTTCTTCTTCAACCTTGATGTGGAGGCTGCCCAGGCGTGGAAAAGGAACATTGACCCACCCTCCCGGTACATCGATATTACCGGTGACCGCCTGTAGAATGGCAAATGCCCGACCCGTCTGCAGGCCGTTCAGATGCTGGTCAATAGCGCAGGTGCCGGGGACGATGCTGGCTGACTCGGCATTGGCGTACATCCGGGCGATTTTTCTAATGTCATCGGCGGGAATCCAGGTGATTTCAGCTACTTCTTCGGGTGAATACTGTTTTACATGCTCAGCCAGCTTTTCAAAGCCAATGGTGTTCTTCTGAACAAATTCTTTATCATAGAGGTCCTCGGAGATGATAACATCGAGGAAGGACAGGGCTAGAGCGCAGTCAGTACCGGGTCTGATAGATAGATGAGTGCCTCTCTTAGCAAGCGACGTCTGCTTGGGGTTGATAACGACCAGATCAAGCCCCTTCTCCAGTGATTCATAGAGGGTATTTGCCAGGGGTAATTTTGAATTATCCGGGTCGTGTCCCCAGAGCAAGACGCATTTGGCTTCTCCCGGCTCTTCTATCAAGAAAGTACCCAGCGTCAATTGCTGAGCCAGGATGCGAGCCCGGTAGCAATTACTCTCTACAGACAGGAAATTCGGGGTACCGTAGGCGCCACGAAAACGGCGGGCAAAGGCGGCCAGTTCATTGTTCTCGACGCCGATTGAACCGCAAAAAATGGCCAGGCTGTGGGCCTCGAATTCATCCTTTAATTGCCCCAGCTTACCGGAGATGGTATCCAGGGCTTCGTCCCAGGAGATTCTCTGCCAGTTCCCGTCTACTTTCTTCATCGGGTATTTGATTCTATCCGGGGAATAGACATACTCTACCAGCGCCGCGCCCCTGGAACAGAGGACGCCCCGGCTCAATGGATGCTCCGTCATACCTTCTATCCTGGTCAGTTTCCCATCTTCAACGAAGGCATTGATGCCGCAACCCCAGACACATAATATACAGTCGGTTTTGATTAGTTGTTCAGCCATGATGGGCTGGCCTCCCTGCATATCCTGATTGTTTGCCTGACTAATATGGTCTTCTAAAATACTAGCCTGTCCATATCTCTTTGTCAATTCATAAAGGAACCTCAGGGAGTGTCACGGGTGTTTCCCTATTTTGTCTACCAGCGCCAGTCTCTCAACGGCCTCGGGCACCTCGTCGTTCAAGAAATTACCTGTCGAAGGACTCAGCAGACCGTGAGTATTTGCATTTGACTCTTTGTTCTGATAACATCGGGTAGAGATATTTGCAGTTATGCTGAAATCGCCTGTGACGAGTGAAGACCTTTCTAACTTTGACCTTGATGCCTATCAGCCCATGTCTGTGCACCAGCAGGTCAGAGGCGCTATCCTGCACAGAATCAAAAACGGGCAGCCCGTCTTCCCTGAGATCGATGGCAGAGAAGAGACGAAAGCCGATGTGATAAGGGTACTGCTTTCCGGAGCTCATCCCTATCTAATCTCAGAGGAAGGTACTGGTAAGACCAGACTGGCCGGATCCATCACTAACCTGTTGCCGGGGATTCTGATTATCAAGGGCTGCCCCTATCACGATGACCCTAAATGGCCCCACCAGTTGCTCTGCCCCAGGTGCAAAGCCAAGGATGACTCGGTGGCAGAATTTGGCATTGACTTTGTTCCCAATACCAGGAGATTTTCCCGGATACAAGGCAACGAGTATACCAACGAGGCGAAACTACTGGGACTTAAGGATATCCAGGCTATTGCCCAGGGTATGAGCCCATCAGACCCCGAAGCGTTTACCGGTACAGGCGTTTTCCGAGCCAACCGGGGTGTCCTGTTTGTGGACGAACTGCCGGCTATCAGGACCAAAATCCAGGTACTTTTTCACCCCATTTTACAGGAGAAGAAGGCTATACTGGAGGAATACAACTGGCAACACCCGCTCGACCTGGTGTTTATAGCTACCGGTAACCCGACAGGTTTTGCGCACGTAAATGATATTCCCAGACCCCTTCTCGACAGGTTGGAGCTCATCTATATGGACTTGCCTGACGAAGAGGTGGAAAAGAAGATTATCCTGCAGGAAAAGTTTATTGAACTGAATGAACAGAAGCAGAATCCCGAATTTACAATGCCGCTGTACTACGAACCGGATGATATAGCGAGAAAAGTTATTGCTCCCTGGTGGATAGTGGATGTGGTTAACAAGGCGGTCAGACACAGTCGTATCTGCCCCTACGTAGAGAAACGGCCCAGCATCAGGGCCACTATCAGGGCCCTGGAGCATACCTACACCAGTGTGGAGGTGGAAAGCAAGCAAGTTGCTAACCTGCGTCATGCCTTTTCCGGCCTGAGGCTTTCTCTCAGGGGCAGGATAGGCTTGAGATCGGACCTGATAGATTTTGAGGAACCAAGAAAAACATTCGCTCTTGCCGACAAGCTTTCAGAAGATTTCATGTGGAACGTGATTGAGACTATCCGTATGGACAGGGCTTTTCTGGGCGAATGGGACAGGCAAAAGGTGGGCGCTGAGCTAACCGAACTTTTATCTGGCGAGATAGATTTGTCTTCAGGTGAATTGGCCGATTCGATTGTGTCGGCTTACGACGGGTTGAACGAGATGGTGCAACGGTTGAAAAGGATAGGTCAAGAAAGATTGGATTCGGATGCTTCAGGTTCGCCGGAGGCAAAGCTTTACAGTGGTGACGAGACTGAGGCCGGGGCCGAATTTAATTATTCTGCCCTGGAACTGCTGGCCAATATTTGTGTCCGTGACCACACGTTGAGCGAATCAAAAACGGGACAATTGTTTGTTGCCAAGGAATACGTATGAATCAGATAACCATTGAGTACTGCAACCGGTGCAATCTCAAAGTAGAGAATGACTCGGATTTGCTGAGGGAAATAGCTTACAATGAAGACCGCTATCTGGCAGACCTTCTTAAGCGAGCTCAAGAAGATGAGGATAACTCTCTCCACAAGGAAGCCACCGAACAAATGAAGCAAAGACTGAAGGAACCCCTGCCTGAAATTGACCTCCCCGAAGGCGAAGAAGATGATGAGCCGACCGAGGGGATGTTTCAGACCGACGATGATGACGAGGAGCCGAGTGATGAAATGGGCTCCCCCAAACAAGAGACTGATGAGATTAATGAGGACGACGTAAGGAAAGCCCTGGAAGAATACGCCCGTAACGGAGAAATATCTTTCCAGAATGGGAAGGTCACAGTAACCCCCAAAGGGGTCAAGAAACTGGCCGCCAACGCACTGGAGAGAATCTTGAAAAAGCTTAGCCAGAAAGGGGTCGGCATTCACGCGGCTGAGAAGGTCGGCTTTGGTGTGGATCTATCACTGCATACCCGAGCCTATGAACTTGGTGATGATTACTCCTCAGCCAATATGGAGCGCACCTTGCTCAACACACTCAGCAGAGCCGGAGACCTCAGGTTTGAACCTGAAGACTTTGAAATGCACGAGGAGATTCAGCAGTCAAAGCTGTGCGCCGGCATTATAATCGATGAGAGTGGCTCGATGAGAGATGCCCGTAAACTGTCAGCCGCCATGGAGACGGCTCTGGTCCTTTCCAAATTGATCCAGCGGGAGCCGGAGAATACCCTGAAGGTCTTTGTCTTTTCAGATGAAGTTAAGCAAATAGAGCCCTGGGCCATTGTTAACAAAGTCATCAGTGGAGGTGACACCGATATTAAGGCTGCTCTGGGGGCTTTCCGACGGACCGTCAGACACGAGACCGGGGACAAGCAGGTCTATTTGATAACCGATACCGAACCTAATCTTGAAGAGGGTATGCACATACCTTTTGAAAAAGCAGCCGCCGGACTCCTTGAAGAAGCTTCCCGGTACCGCCAGGAAAAGATAGGGCTGAACATTATCATGCTGGACGAAGGTCCGGAATTAAAAGAACTGGCGGCAACCCTGGCTAAAAGGAATCTTGGCAGGGTCTTTTTCACCTCTCCGGTTAATCTGGGTGAAGTTCTTGTTCAGGACTATTTGAAGTCTAGGGGAGAATCCGCTTCTTCTGCAGCCAGCTAGTCGGCTGCCCCGCCCGTCCGAAGCTAACTATCAGCTTGGTCTTACTGTTCTACTCGCGGTCGCCGTCTTCCTATCTGTAGACTCCGTATTCTTTGGCGGCTTCCATCATCGCCCGTATGTTGTCGGCCGGCGCCTTATCGACTGATGCGCCAGTTGACAATACATAGCCACCACCAGGAGCGCAGTCTTCGATGAGCTTACGGCAGTATTCTTTGACATCTGAGGCGGTGCCGGTGGTCAGTAACGAAGTGGGTACGTTACCTGAAATGCAGCATTTGTCACCCAGGGCCTTTTTGGCAGCGGCCATGTCTGTCTGATCAAAACGCCACATCACCGTCCTTTTCGGGAATTCGTTGACCGTCTCCAGACGCCCGGCGTAGCTGCCCTCGGCAAACAGAGAAGGAATAATGCCCTCGTCAATCAGGGCGAGGCAGACTTTTCTCAGAGAGGGCCAGTAGAAGGTTTCGAATTGCCTGGCAGACATAAAGCCGTCAGCCCCTTTGTGCAGGGGGAAAAAGACCGTTACGGCTCGGCCGGCATTGGCCGAGGCTATCGCGGCCTCAATGGTCAGGTTTGCTATTACCTCCAGAGCTTCATGAAGTTTCTCCGGCTGGCGGTACATGTCCATTATTACGCCCTGGGTACCCCTGAGAGTATCTCCGATTGTGTCAAAGGGTGCCTTGGCCATGCCCCCGTCTCTGAGGGACGGTACGCCGGCTTCCCTGGCTTCTCTGTTACACTCGGAGACGACCGCCTGCCATTTGGGAAATTCCTTACCGATTTCAATCAACGTCTGCAAGGTGGCCTGGACATCCGGTCGAGAGAAGGGGATGAAATATCCGGCAGGAAGCTCAATAATGTTGGTGAAAGCCTGAAGATGCCGGAAAGACTCGAATAGTCCAAAGATGCGGGGCATGTAGGTCCTCATCCAGAAATCGGAGGGGTTCTTCATCAGGGCATCGTATTCATCGGCCTTCATATACTCGCCTTCGACAAACTGGTGTCCGGTAGCATCGTCAGGCAGACCGTGGCCGGGCCATGTATACAGCTTGTAATCGAGAAGGTCGTATATCCTTCCCGGCATGATCGCCCCAGGTCCGGAATAGGTGTCCATTTCAAAGTCATTGAGGAACTTCTTCCAGGCCCGGCCTAGTTCATCGTAGTCGTACATAACCGTCTTAAGATCGGAGCCGGCATGGTAGGCCGGTATGACGCCGTAAGCGAGTTGCAGCGGTACCCGATCGGGCTCTTTCATCTGGTAGGCATCAGCCAGCCGCTGTTGTCTCGCTTTGTAGGACTGCTCAGCCTCCGGACTAATGAAGTTGATTTCAGTTGGCGCCAGCCATCGCTTGAATCTCTCGGCCCGCTTTTCGTCCGGGGTCAACTCTGCCCATTTTCCATCCTCTGCCATTGTCATATTGATTTACCTCTTACGTTCTTCTTACAGCTAAAATTGTCTCCTGGATAGTTCGTCACCATATTTATGACGACGCTATCGGTGCGTTTATTCTAATTTGCCGGATGTGAGAAGTCAACGGATTTAAGTGAGCGCGGACTGGCGGCATTCTCCCCGGGCACCGGAACGGCACGTTTGACATCGTCAGCTCGACTGATTAGACTATTTGTTATCTGATAATGAAGGGCGTGCCGATGAAGGCATGGAAAGGACTGGTGTAATGTTCGCCGTCGTTAAATGTCAAATATCGAAAAGCACACAAGGACGAGCAGAAGAAACTGGATGCCTTTGCTCCAAAGGTTGGAGACGTGGCCCCGGATTTCGAACTTGGGGACGCAAACGGGCAGAATTCTGTTCGCCTCTCTGACTTCCATGTTAAGAAACCGGTTGCGCTGAACTTCGGCAGTTACACCTGACCGCCTTTCGTCTGGGGGACGGTGAGTCTCCATGACCTCTACGAACAGCATCATGACCAGGTCCAATTCCTCCTCGTCTACGTGCGAGAAGCCCACCCAATCGATGGGTGGTGGCTGGGAGGAAAAGGGTCAGGGCGGTTAACGAAACGGATACTGAAAAGGGAATGTCCGGTAAGATGGCCGAGGCCGACATGCCCAAAGCTTCCATTGATCTTTATGACGCCAAGACAATCGAGGAAAGACAGTCGGCGGCCGGGCGTTGCTCTACAGAGCTAAACCACGATACCCCCACTTATGTTGACGAGATGGACGATAGAGTGAGCAAGGCCTATGCCGGCTGGCCCACCCGTCTTTACCTTATCGGAGTTGATGGGAAAGTAGCTTATGCCGGTGGGCTGGGACCGTTTGGATACAAACCGGAGGAACTGGGAGAAGCCATCGAGAAATACCTGGCACCGGTGAAGGCTGCTATCGGTTAGTCGGTGGCGGTAATACTACCGGTTTTGGTGGCCTTCAAGCGGGATTGCGTTCTACTTGATTAGCTGGTCACGGCCGGGGGATGATGAAGGCCCGGCTGGCGATTCGCAGTACCCTGTCCTCGCTGTCCGAGTAACGGGCTTTTATGGACAGCATCACTTTTGCGGCCACAGTTTCCTGCCAGAACCAATCGGAAAGCGTTTGGCTGGAAGCATATTTCTGCCTTAGCTGGGCTGTGATGCCCTCAAAATAGTAGGCTTTCAAATCGTCGGCAGCGAGTTTAAGGAGACCAGTTGCCGGCGCATCATCCCGTGGACTCTGGGGGCATCCTCGCCAAGAAATGAATAAATAAAATCGCCAATCGCATCAATTCCCAGCCCACTGGAGCCTACTGTGGTCCGTCCTCGTCTCTCGACAGATATGTCGTACCAGGGACGCAGGGTTACGATCTCTCTTTTGAAAGCCTCGAACAGTTGGTCGGCTTCGTCGAGTTCGTCTTTATCCTGGGCGAAGTGCACCGGACAGGCTAGGGCCACGACTTCGTTAGCCGATTCAGGCACATCTTCGGGGAAGTCTTCAATGAACGAGCCCTCGGGAGCTTCAAGAAGTTTCAGCGCCGCCAGGAGTACCCGTTTCTGAAATATTGGGTCATCGGGTATGCCAAGAGGGCGTCCCAGCTCAAAAGGCACCCAAAGAGCTCTGGGAGGTCTGATGCGTTCCGTATGCAGCCGGACCAGACTAATGGAGGTTGTCGGTACTCCTTCTTCTTTAAAGAAATGGGCCAGTCCACCAACGGCGCGCGTGCAATTGGCTCAGACAGGCAGCAGGACGATGGCGTCAACTTTGTCTTTTTTCAGCAGCCTGGCAACGCTGCGGGCCTGTTCTTCAAGATCCATCGGATCATGGGCTCCCATAAAGGAGTAGTGGGAATCAGCGATACTGCCGATCACCCCCTCTTCATCTAACTCCCTGAGCCGATCCACCGGGAAGATGACGTTCAGGTCCTGCTGGAATCCGCTGCGATCAAAATTAATTGATATATGTGTCATGACCAGTTCGTCAGCTTTTATGTCTCCCGGAATAATCGGGTAGCAGTCCGCGGTATCACGGGTAAAGGGGCGGTCGCCCCGCCGGTGAATTCCGGCGACTGAGACAAGCGCTACCCGCCTCTGACTCAAAGGTGCTCCTTCCGCCCAGGGGTCGGTTTCAAAGGTTGGACATTCGGTATCCTCGAAGTGTTTTCTTTCTGATTCAGTTAGTTTTTCAAGACGGACCATGGTTGTTCTTCCTCCACATGTCTATTCCCGACTGTTGTTTGGTAGCGGAAGAACTCCAGGAAACTAATGAGATAACCTACAGACAAGTCTCAAGTTTCCCGGTCTGACGTAATGACTCGCCTATCACGTATCGTACGTCATCAAAGTCCACTTCTGCAAGCTAGCCGTGAGTGACGCTGTTCGAACCAACGATGTCAATCGACAGCCCCGCTTTCCATGGCAGTAGACCATGAGAGCGATTACATATATAGGTCTTTGTGTTATGGTGAATGAAACGGCAATATTAGTGCTTAGATATCCGCAAGAACTTAGGACGAAGGGCGGAAATACCGGGCGAATCGGACTGGAGTCTTTCTCGCGTGGAAAGACCAATTCTAGCCCTGGCCCGATTGATATACTTGAAGAATTGACTGAAAATGCAGGCACCTGTGTTGACACACTATATCATATATGGTAAGGTATCATGCGGTAGTCAATTACCGCTTAGAGTTAAGCAAGAGAAGGGCCCGATTATGACGAAGAAGATCTACATTAAGGAAGCGGTCTGTATTGGCTGTCACTTGTGTCACGTATATTGCCAGCAGCACCGTTCCCAATCAAAGGATTTGATCAAAGCCTTCAAGAAAGAACCCTTTCCTCCCGTCTCGGGTGTGAGGATGGAGGAAAAGGGGCCCGTGGCATTCTCGGTTCGTTGCCAACAGTGTGAAGATTCTCCCTGCGTCTCTGCCTGCCTGACGGGAGCCCTGAGCAGGGATGGCGAGAGCGGTCTGGTCGACGTGGATTTGGAGAGGTGCGTTGGTTGCTGGACCTGTATGCTGGTTTGCCCGTTCGGAGCTATCAAGCGGGATTCCAGACAGAGCAAGATGGTTAAATGTGACCTTTGCCAGGGAGAAGATGAGCCGGTTTGCGTGGTCAATTGCCCTAATGAGGCGCTGGTATGCGCTGAGAGCGACGGCAGTCCCGATGATTCCGAGGGGAAGGGATAGAAAGTGATTGCGATAATCGATTATGGGGCCGGCAACCTGCGTAGCGTAGTCAATGCTGTTTCCAGCCTGGGCTACGAAACAAAGATAACGAGCCTCCCGGATGATGTAATCAGCGCTCAGGCGGTCATTTTTCCGGGGGTCGGAGTGGCGGCCGATACTATGATCAATCTTAAGAAACTGGGACTGGCCAGTGTCATTCGGCGTATCATCGGTGAAGACAAACCTTTTTTCGGTATCTGCATTGGACTTCAGGTCCTTTTTAGCGGTACAGAGGAAGGTGGTTGGCAGGAGTGCCTTGATATTGTACCTGGAAGGGTAAACAAGCTCCCGTCAGGCCTTAAGATTCCCCATATGGGTTGGAACCAGGTGAAGCAGAAGATTGCTCACCCCGTTTTTGAAGGCGTGCCGGATGAGACAAACTTCTACTTCGTACACAGCTATTACGCCCAGCCGGAAGACAGGTCTTTGGTAGCCGGTGAGACCGACTACGGAATTTCATTTTGCAGCGCTGTCGCTCGGGGAAATCTGGTAGCCACTCAGTTCCATCCGGAGAAGAGCGGTGAAATCGGACTCAGGATATTCGATAATTTTATCAGACTCGCTCTGGAAGTGAGCCTTAGAAGCAACTAGACGCGCAGGGGGAAAATGACCAAAGCAAAACAAGTGCAATACCTCATCATTGGGAATTCAGCTGGCGGTATTGGGGCTGTTGAGGCTATCCGCGAGGTGGATAAAGCTGGGGCAATTACCATAATCTCCGATGAACCTCACCCTGCCTACTCGCGTCCCCTTATTGCAGAGTATCTGGCCGAGGGGCGTCCTCTGGAAAGCATGCTCTATCGCCGGGCTGATTTCTACGAGAAGAATGAGATTCAAACACTATTGGGCTCCAGGGTAGAAAGGCTTGATCTGGGCGAACAGGCTGTCGTGATGGAGAGTGGAGAGAGAGTCGAATGGCACAAGCTGTTGCTGGCTACCGGTGGTACTCCTATCGTTCCTCCAATGGAGGGGAGCGACCTGAAAGGGGTTTTCACTTTTACCGCCCTTGACGATGCTAAAGGAATTGACCAGTTCCTCTCCGGGTTTGAAAAGACGACTCCCAGGGCGCTGGTTATCGGCGGCGGTCTTATCGGAGTCAGCGCAACACAGGCACTGGAGGAACGGGGAGTGGCGGTCTGTATTGTTGAGATGAGGGATCGGGTTTTGAACATGATCCTGGATGAAGAGGCCTCGGCTCTGGAAGAGGAAGCTCTGAAGAAGGCTGGGGTGGAAATAATAACCGATCATACCGTGGCTAAAATAGTCGGGGATTCGGACGGCGTGGTTGCCGAGGCTATTCTGGATGACGGTCGGTCGGTCCCCTGCGAACTGGTTATCGTGGCCATCGGTGTCCGACCCCGCACTGAACTGGTGACGGGTACAGAAATAGAAGTTAACCGGGGTATCGTGGTTGACCTTCAGATGGCTACCTCTGTCCCGGACGTCTATGCCTGTGGTGATGTAGCGGAGGCTTATGATTTTGTCTATGGAGAAAATCGGCTGTCTCCCATCTGGCCCAATGCTTACGTCGGAGGAAGGATAGCCGGATTCAATATGGCCGGCCACCCCTGCGACTATCCCGGTGGCACCGCTATGAATTCTTCAAACTATTTCGGAGTAGATATCGTCTCGGCCGGACTGGTAATGCCGCCTGACGATACCTATGAAGTACTCAGCAACCAGTGCGACGAATACTACCGGAAAGTCTTGCTAAAGGACGGTCTGGTGGTTGGCCTGGTATTTGCCGGTGACATTGAAAAGTCGGGAATAATCTATAATCTGATGAAGGACAAGGTGCAGGTCGAGACCTTCAAGCAGAGCCTGGTCGCCGATGATTTCGGCCTTATCTCTTTGCCTGAAGAAATCTGGCGGTCTCATCTGGAAATGCCACCCGCCGTTGATTAACCTGAGCCGATAAGCGCGGGAGAGCACAGACTTTTAGTTCGGGGATAGAATTATGAAGGATATTCAACAGATTAATAACCCCTATGGGGATGACAAGGTAATGGATGCGTGCTCCATATTTGGGGTTATGGATACTTTCGGCAGGAGATTCTCCGGAGAGGGTATCATAAGGGCCATAGCCAACATGCATGACCGGGGTAACGGGCTGGGGGGCGGCTTTGCAATTTATGGAATATATCCCGAGTATGCCGACCTCTACGCTCTGCATGTAATGTATATGAGCCGCCAGGGACAAACTGAGACGGAGGGCTTTCTCAGGGATATGTTTTATATGGTCTACGATGAGGAAGTTCCCACCCGACAGACGCCGGCGATTACCAACCCGCCGTTGGTAAAACGTTACTTTCTGAAGGCGGATCAGCACAAGCCTGAGGGCCAGTCGGAGGACGACTACGTCGTCGACCGGGTAATGGAGATAAACACGAAAGTAGGCGACAGTTTTGTCTTTTCCAGCGGCAAGGATATGGGAGTTTTCAAAGGGGTGGGTTACCCTGAGGAGATAGCCGAATTCTTCCGTCTGGAGGAATACGAGGGTTATCTGTGGACGGCTCACGGCCGTTTTCCGACCAATACACGTGGCTGGTGGGGGGGAGCTCATCCATTCAGCATTCTGGATTGGACGGTAGTTCATAATGGGGAGATTTCCTCCTACGGCATAAACCGACGTTACCTGGAGCAGTTCGGCTATCAATGCACCATGCAGACGGATACCGAGGTAGTGGCTTACGCCGTTGACCTGCTGATGAGAAAACACAACCTGCCGATAGAGTTGGTGGTTAATATACTGGCCCCCCC
>NYYM01000084.1 GCA_002685815.1 Dehalococcoidales bacterium
AAGGCAGCCGGTGTCTTACCCCCAAGTGCGCGATGGAGAGACGAAGGAGAGTGGTCCGCCGCCGGCGCCGGGTTTCTGACCGGGGTCTTCAGTTGATTGAGAAGCAGAAGATCCGCTACAGCTACGGAATCNTGGAGAGGCANTTCCGAGGCATTTTTACCCGGGCTGAGAAGCTGGAGGGTATTACCGGCGAGAATCTGGTGGTGTTGCTGGAGAGGCGGCTGGATAACGTGGTCTANCGCTTGGGTTTTGCAGATTCCCGGTCTCAGGCCCGCCAGTTAGTGCAACACGGGCATATTACCCTTAACGGACACAAGACCGATATACCTTCTTGTCTGGTCAAGGAAGGTGATAGTATTGGCTGGAAAGAGCAGAGTACCAGGACCGAGTACTACAAACAGTTGCTGGTGGATATTGCGGCAAAATCTATCCCCACCTGGCTGACTCTGGACAGACAGAACCTTACCGGGCGGGCCATATCTTTGCCTACCCCCGATGATGTTGGCGCCGAGTTTAACGGAAAAGCAATAGTTGAGTATTACTCGCGATAAGGAGGTAGCGTTTTGTCTCACCTCGTAGTGCCTAAGGCCGTGTGTGTTGAAAGCAGGGAGAATTTTGCGCGATTTGTCGCCGAACCGCTGGAAAAGGGGTTTGGCGTTACTTTGGGGAATACTATGCGGCGAGTGCTGCTTGGTCATCTTCAGGGAGCGGCAGTGACCAGAGTTAAGATAGAGGGGATTCAGCATGAATTCTCTACTATTCCTCATGCCAAGGAAGATGCCANGGATTTCATACTGAATCTTAAGGCGTTGAGGGTAAAGNCCCTTTCCGGTGAAGCGGGCAAGCTGTTTTTGGAGGTTGAAGGGGAGTCAAGGGTATCGGCNGCCGATATAAGACCCTCGGCTGACTTTGAAGTTATCAACCCGGAACTCTATCTGATTGCTCTGNATTCACCCGAAGCCAAGCTCTATGTGGAGCTTGACGTGGAGATGGGCAAGGGCTACAGGGATGCCGAGTCCACCGATAATCTGCCCATCGGGGTAATTCCGGTGGATACTATTTTCAGTCCGATACGTAAGGTCAACTTCACCGTTGCGCCGATTTCTGTTGGTGAGGAGGTCGCCCGGGAACGGTTGTTTCTGGACGTGTGGACGGACGGCAGCATATCACCTGGTGACGCAATCAGCCAGGCGGCTGGAATACTGACCGAGCAACTGTTCTCGTTTGCACATTACTCCGAGCTTTCCGTGCTGGGGCCGGAGGCGGAGNCTAGNNTNCCGCNTATGTCTGACGAGCTGTTTAACATGCCTGTGGAGCAACTGACCTTGTCGGTCCGCACTATGAATTGTCTGAGGCGCGGCGGNATCGCTACCGTGGGAGAGTTGGCCAGCAAANGGGAGAAAGATCTGANGGGGTTGCGTAATTTTGGACAGAAATCCAACTTGGAGATACAGGATCGTCTCGGGACACTGGGCCTTTCATTGGCTTCCTACGCCGACGAGGACGAAGAACCTGAAGAGGCGGTAATTTAGCGACAAGGGGAATAGACATGGGGCGTAAAGCAGTCGAGGGAAAAGAAGGTAAAACGTCAAGCTACCGGAGAGCGCTGTACCGTAATCTGGTGACCGACCTTCTNGGTTATGAAAAAATTACGACTACAGAGTCGAAAGCCAAGCAAGTCCGCGGTCTGGCCGAAAAGATGATTACCCTGGGCAAGCACGGTGGCCTTCACCGCCGGCGGCAGGCCTTGGCCTATATTTTTGACAAAAACGTAGCCGAAAAGGTATTTTCTGAGCTAGCTGAAAGGTACGCCGAGCGTCCCGGCGGCTACACCCGTATCACCAAGCTGGGACGCAGNTTGGGTGACGGGGCGGCCATGGTGCAACTGGAGTTGGTGAAGTAATGGTGTCTACAACTGTTAATCCGGAGGTACAGGCTGCAATCGACTTGGCGACGACCACCCGAATTGCNTTGATCGTGGAGTATGACGGCCGACGCTACCACGGATTTCAACGGCAGGCCGAGTTGCCCACTATCCAGGAAGAACTGGAAAAGGCGGTACTGGAGTTTACGGGAGAAAGCACCCGGCTGGCAACGGCCAGCCGAACTGATTCCGGGGTTCATGCCAGGGGACAGGTGGTCAGTTTCGAGACGGGGTCGGTCCATTCTCCGGAGACTTTTATTAAGGGGCTGAACTACTATCTGCCCAAGGATATTGCCGTCAAGGCGGCCTACCGGGTGGAGGACTCTTTTGATGTCAGGCGTCAAGCGGTGAGCCGGGAATATAACTACTATATATTGAACAGTGGGATTCGGTCTCCGTTAAGGGAGCGCTTTTATCACCGGGTTGCCGGTCATCTGGATATCGAGGCGATGAATCAGGCCTGCCGGATGCTTATCGGCGAGCATGACTTTGCTTCCTTCGTCAGTAATGATGAGGTGGCCTCCAAAACGACGGTGCGCCGGGTATACAGGGCCGAAATGAGAAGGNAAGGAGAAGTTATCGTTTTTAACACGGTGGCTAATTCCTTCCTGATGCATCAGGTGCGCAATACCCTGGGACCGCTGATCAGGGTGGGGCGGGGTAAGATGAGCAGTGACCAGTTTCTTGGTATACTGGAAGCGAAACAGCCAGGTCTGGCCTGGCCGGCGGTTCCTGCCCGCGGATTGTGTCTGATGCAGGTAAATTATGAAAACNCTTTTGAGGATGGCAGATGTTAAAAACTTACAGTACAAAGGCTTCGGAAATTGAACGGGAGTGGCATATCTTTGACGCCACTGACCAGGTTCTGGGGAGACTGTCTACCAGAATTGCCGCCTTGCTGATGGGCAAACACAAACCGACGTTCGCCCGTCATCTGGACACAGGTGATTACGTGGTGGTTATCAACGCCGAGAAAGTGCGTGTTACCGGTAATAAGGCGAAACAGAAGCTCTATTACAGGCATTCCGGATATCCCGGAGGGCTGAAAAGCATCAGTCTGGAGAAAATGATGGAGACTCACCCTACCCGGGTAATTGAATATGCCGTTAAAGGGATGATCCCCCACAACCGGCTNGGGGCTCAGATGATAAAAAAGCTCAAGGTGTACGTGGGTGAAAGTCACCCCCACCAGGCTCAGGTTAAGGCTGTTTCCCCCAAGGNGGAAGAAGAATAAGATGGACGGGCGANGAGCCGGAAAGAGAATTATTAAGGGGTAGTTTTATGGTCAAGGAAAGAAAAAGTCTTCTGGATAAACNAACTTACCACCACGGAACGGGCAGACGCAAGACGGCGGTGGCCCAGGTAAAGCTGATGCCGGGGGGAGGAGCCGTAATTGTGAACGGTANCCCCTACGAAGAGATATTTCCCCGGCTGGTGCACCGTGAGGTCATAACCAGACCTCTGGCCCTCACCGAGACTATGGAAAAGTACAGCGTCATGGTTAGAGTGGATGGTGGGGGTATTTCGGGGCAGAGCGGGGCTATCGCCCACGGTATCGCGCGGGCATTGGTGAGGGCGGATGAGAGCTTCAAGCCAGCTCTGCGCCAGAACGGGCTGCTGACCAGAGATGCCCGGGCTAAGGAAAGAAAGAAACCGGGTCTGAAACGGGCCCGCAAGGCCAAGCAGTATACCAAGCGTTAGAATCCGGTAATAAGCGCACACCCTGTCTCCGGCAAAGAGACGGGTGTGACGGGCTGAATTAGAGAGGGGCCAAGCTCCTCTCTTTTTTGTTGTCCGGTTTTCCCCGGGGAATTGGGGGGGGGATGGGTTTTGAAACTGTGCTAGTATGGTTTCGATGGATGAACGAACGGTAACGGGACAACTCCAGGTTGTTTACAGGAAGCTTCTGGACGCCTACGGCCCTCAATACTGGTGGCCGGCTGAGGAATCTTTTGAGGTGATGGTGGGGGCGATACTCACCCAATCAGCCGCCTGGCGGAATGTGGAGATGGCGATATCCAATTTGAAGGCGGCCGAGAAACTGTCACCCCGGGAGATGCGTGACTGCAGTCTGGAGGAGTTGACCGGTATTATTTACCCCTGTGGTTACTATAACGTCAAGGCCCGCAAGCTCAAATGCCTGGTGGAATGGCTGGGAGAATACTGCCAGGATGATTTGGGCAAGCTGGCCTCCACCTATCCTACCGAATTGCGTCACCAGCTCCTTTCTGTCTGGGGTATCGGGGAAGAGACGGCCGATTCAATAATACTTTATGGGGCCAACGGGCCGTTTTTTGTCATTGACGCTTATACTCGTCGGATCATTGACAGAATCGGACTGGCCTCGGACGGCAACAGCTACGCTGCCTATCAGTCTCTATTTATGGATAATCTGCCGGCCGATACCGGGCTTTTTAACGAGTACCATGCTTTGCTGGTCTGCCTGGCTAAGGATGCCTGCCGCAAGAAGCCTCTTTGCCGGGAGTGCTGTCTGAGGGACATGTGTGCTGATGGCGGGACGTAATAGATGATTGATTCAACCCATCCCCCTGTCCCCCTTCCCTTGGGAAGGGGGTAAGAAATTGAGAGGGGCGTTGTCCCTTTTAGAAAACCCCTCAGCCTTGACGAGAGTAGCAAAGTTGGTTAAGATAAGTTTTGGTTTCAGTGCGTGTTACGGCTGATTCGTGAGTTCGGGGGGAGAGGGGTCTTTTGGCAAATCCCGCTATCGATTATTCAAAACACGACCATATTGCCCGGATAACCCTGCCGGGGGTTGAGTGGGATAATATTATCAACCTGAGGCTGGCCAGGGAGGTAGAGGACATCTGCCGGGGGATAAGCCGGGATGACGCTATCTACGTGGTGGTTATTAGTGGGGCCGGTGATGGAACTTTCCGGAGCGCTAGCCAGGAGAAGACAAATCTGGCCGCGGCGGTGGCAGCTATCGACCGTCCGGTTATCGCCGTTATCGACGGGGAGGCAGTGGGAGAAGGGCTGGAGATAGCTTTGAGTTGTGATATCAGACTGGCTTCAGACCGGGCCTGCTTTGGCCTGCCCCAGCTGGCTTCAGGAGAAATCCCGATGAGCGGAGGAACCCAGCGGTTGCCCCGATTGATAGGTAAGGGTAAAGCCCTGGAGTTAATCCTGACCGGGGAAACGATAGACGCTTCAAATGCACTTCAAATAGGACTGGTCAGCAAAGTGGTGACCCCGGAGAGTCTGGCTGGTGAGGTGGAGGCTTTGGCTCAGAAAGTAGCCTCTCAAGGGCCGGTCAGCCTGAGGTTTATCAAAGAGGCGGTAAACAAGGGGATGGATCTGACCCTGGAGCAGGGACTCCGCCTGGAGGCCGACCTCTATCTGCTGCTGCATACCACTGCCGACCGGACCGAGGGGATAAAGGCTTTCCTGGAGAAGAGGAGTCCTGAGTTCAAGGGAGAGTAGGCGGGCAGAAGAAAGATCTATGAGTGATTTTGAAGTAATTGTCTACGAAAAGAAGGACGGGAAGGGCTATATTACCCTTAACCGTCCCCAGGCTTTGAACGCCTATAATATGCAGATGAGAGACGAGCTTTACCAGGTGCTCGAAGCTGTCCGGGACGACCCCGACGTGAGAGTGGTCATATTCAAGGGGGCCGGGGAGAAAGCTTTCTGCGCCGGGGCCGACCTGACCGAGTTCCTGACGGCTCCTTCTCCGACAATTGCCCGGCAGGTGCGCTGGGAAAGGGACGTCTGGGGGCTGCTGCTGAGTATCTCCAAGCCGATAATTGCCGCTCTCCATGGATACGTGCTGGGAGACGGTGTCGAAATAGCCATGTGTTGCGATATCAGGGTGGCTTCAGAAGATGCCCAGTTTGGAGCTCCCGAGGTGGGGCTGGGGATCATCCCGGCTGCCGGGGGTAGCCAGACGATACCTCGGGTGACAGGCAGGGCTCACGCCCTGGATATGTTGCTGACCGGCCGCTGGGTAAAGGCCGAGGAAGTCCTGAGGATGAAGCTGGTGAACTGGGTGGTGGTCAGGGGTGACCTGCTGGCTACGGTTGAAAAGCTGGCTGATAAGATTGCCGGTTATGACCCGCTGGCGGTGAGCTATGCCAAGCAGTCGGTGACCCGGGGGCTTGACCTGAGCTTGGGGCAGGGTCTGGAGCTTGAGGCCAATCTCGGCCGTCAGTTGCAGGCTGCCCGAGACTGAGTGAATGGCGCGCCATCAAACCTGAATAGTGGGCAAGGCGTGGGAAAGAATAGACAGGAGGAAGAAGAAGATTGAACACTACCGAGTTTTTGACTATCGCTAATGCCATATGTCCGGATAAGGTTGCTATTGTCTTTGAAGAGAAAAGGTTTACCTTCAGTGAATTGAATGTGAGGGTGAATAGAGTCGGTGATACCCTGCTGAAACTGGGAGTACAGAAGGGCGACCGGGTGGCTATGCTGCAGGTAAACACCAACCAGTGCATCGAGGTCTATTTTGCCGTAGCCAGAATCGGGGCCGTTTACGTGCCTTTGAACTTCAGGGCCAGAGGCAATGAGCTTACTTATATGATGAAAAGTTCTGAAGCTACCACCCTGTTTGTCGGCGAGCGCTACCTGGAGTTGGTCGATTCTATAAAGTCCGAGCTGCCTGCGCTAAAGAACGTTATCTCTCTGGACAAGGAGCATGATGGCACTCTCCTCTACGAAGATCTGATGGGGCGGGCCTCGGCTGAAGACATATTTACTAACGCGGGTGACGAAGACCTGACTATTCTGATGTACACGGCCGGTACGACCGGCTTTCCCAAGGGAGTGATGCTATCTCATAACAGTTTTTCCATTTACGTGCTGGAGAATGTAACTCCGGCTGACCCGGTGTCTGAGGAGGGGAACATCCTGACGGTACCTCTTTACCACGTGGCCGGGATTCAGGCGATGATGGCAGCCGTTTACGGGGGCCGGACACTGGTGATGGAACGCCAGTTTGACGCTAAGGAATGGATGGGGCTGGTGCAGGGGGAGAAGGTCAGCCGGGCGATGATGGTGCCGACTATGCTCAAGCTGTTGATAGATAATGCCGAGTTCAGCAGTTTTGACCTGAGCAGTTTGAAGGTAATTACCTACGGGGCCGCCCCGATGCCTCTCGAGGTCATCAAGAGGGCGGTAGAGCTTTTTCCCGGAGCCAGCTTTATTAACGCCTTCGGACAGACGGAGACGGCCTCCACCATCACGACCGTTCCGCCGGAAGACCACGACCTGAGCGGTACCGAGGAAGAAAAGGCCAAGAAGCTGCGGAGACTGGCGTCAATCGGTAAACCGATGGCTGACGTAGAGATGAAAGTGATGGATGAGGATGGTAACGACCTGCCCCAGGGTGAGGTGGGTGAGATTATGGCCCGAGGCCCCAGGGTAATGAGCGGCTACTGGAAAGATGAAGCCAAGACCGAGGAGACCATCGATAAGGAAGGTTGGGTACATACCGGCGACATCGGCTATGTGGACGAAGAAGGTTACTTTTTCCTCGCCGGACGAGCCACCGATATGATTATCCGGGGTGGGGAAAACATATCTCCTGAAGAGGTAGAAGCGGTGCTGCAAGGTCTTTCCAAGCTGGAAGAAGTGGCCATAATCGGCATTCCTGACGAGGAATGGGGCGAGGTGCCGATGTGCGTGGCTGTCATAAAACGGGGGGAGACATGCACGCCTGAGGAGTTAATGGAGTATTGCCGGGCCAATCTGGCCAGCTTCAAGAGACCGCGGTCAGTGGTGTTTTGTGATGAATTGCCCCGTAACCCGATGGGCAAGATAATCAAGAAACAACTGCGGGAACAATACGCCGAGAGCTAGTTTTGGGTCCTTCCCGTTTCTAGCGGGGCGATTCTGGCTGGTCAGGCGGCTGGCGTCCCTGGTGTATCCAGGTATCCCGGTCCCTGATATCCCGGTCAAAGAAGAGGCGGTTGGTAAACAGCTCTCTGGTGGGCACCGAGGCGCTGATCGGGCTTCTGGGAGCGGTGAACCGTCTTGTCAGGGCCAGCAGCAGTATGGCCGTGAAGCCCAGGGTTATCGGCAGGGGTTCTTTAACACCAAGTGGTTGGCTGAGAAACCAGCTGAGCAGGGGCAGGATGCTCAGGGTTATTATCACTCCCACCGACATCTGGCGGAAGGGGGCAAAGAGGTAAACCAGGACCACGGCAACCCCCCCAAGTTGGGGAGACAGGGTGGCAATGACTCCTAGGCTGGTAAAGATGCCCCGTCCACCCCGAAAGTTGAGAAAGACGGGCCAGTTGTGCCCGATGATGGCGGCGACACCGGCCGTTGCCTGTTGAACGACTCCAAACCCCAGCCATTCGGCCAGTGATACTGCCAGAGCCCCCTTGCCGATATCAAAGACGGTTACGGCCACGGACCAGCGCCTGGAGATAACGGCCAGAACGTTGGAGGCTCCGACGTTGCCGCTGCCGTATTGCCTGATGTCTATCCCCCGACGCCATTTAGCCACCAAATAGGCTGTCGGCACCGAACCCAGAAGATAGGCGCCAATTGTCAGTAGTATGAACCAGACGGCCATATCGTCTCCCTTTATTGGTGGGGATTAGTCGGTTCTGGAGCTCGCTCCCCGGCCAGGGCCATAAGTTGAACAGCTGCTTCCAACGGCACATCCGCGCCTCCGATCGGGGTTTCGGGGTCGTCATCCAGGCCGTGGAAGTCACTGCCGCCGGTAGCTATCAGATCAAATCTATCTGCCAGGCGGGTCAGCCAACGTATGTCTTCGTCGGTAGCGGCCTTATAGTAAACTTCGAGGCCGGTCAGGCCGCTTCTTTTCAGCCGGGACAACAAATGTTCCGGCTCACGGATGAAAAGGGGATGGGCCAGCACAGGCAATCCCCCGGCTCGTAGTATCAGTTCTATCGCCTCTGAGGGGTTTATCTTTGGCCACTCGGTGTAGGCCCTCCCCCCCCAAGCCAGATACCCGGTAAAGGCTTCCTGAATTGAGGCCACATGGCCCTTTTCGAGCAGGGCCCGGGCGATATGAGGGCGACCGATAGAACCGCCGCCGGCTATTTCCCGCACCCGCTGCCAGTCAACAGCCAAGCCCAGGTCTGCCAGTCTGGTAACCATCTTCCGGGCCCGCTCCTGGCGGCAATCACGCATCTTTTGGAGAACGGCTAGCAGTTCGGGGTGGGTAACATCAATGAAATAGCCCAGCATGTGGACTTCTCCATAAGGGGTATCGGTGCTGATTTCAACGCCGGGAATTAATTTCAGGTGGGGGAAATTCCCGGCTTCCTCAAGCGCGGGAGCAACGCCGTCCACGTTATCATGGTCGGTGAGAGCCATAATGGTCAGGCCGGCTTCGGCCGATTTGCGGACGATCTCAGCCGGGGAAAAGCGGCCATCAGATAACGACGAGTGCATGTGGAGGTCAACTTCTGACATTAGTCTGAAGCTTCCCGGCGGATACGTTCAATGCTGGTGGCCCGGCCGCTTTTTTCATCTACTTCAACCAGCACCGCATCAAGCATTGTCTTCCCTTGCCCCACGCTTAGGCGGGTCTGGATCAGGGTCAGAAACCGCTGCAGTACTTTTTCAGCGTCGGCCCCGATTACTGAATCGAGGGGCCCGACCATCCCAATATCGGTAACGTAGGCCGTACCCAGGGGGAGCAGCCTGGTATCAATCGTTCCGACATGGGTATGGGTGCCGAGCACGGCGCTGACCCGGCCATCCAGGTACTGTCCCATAGCTACCTTTTCAGAGGTTGCCTCGGCATGGAAATCAACAATGATGACCGGAGGTTTGCCCCCAAGGTCAGCCAGCAGGGCGTCCATGACCCTGAAGGGACAATCATAATTTTCCATGAAGGTGCGGCCTATCAGACTGACCACTACCGCCCCTCCTTTGGCCAGATAACCTCTTCCCGGCACACCCGGGGGATAATTCAGAGGGCGCAGGATGGGCATATCACTGTCAAGGTGGGGCAGAATATCTTTCTGGGCCCAGATATGATTACCCGAGGTCAATACGTCAACCCCGCAATCGAGCAGTTCAGCGGCTGTGCCTGGAGTCACTCCCAGACCGCCGGCCACGTTCTCAGAGTTGGCTATGACCAGGTCCAGGTCATACTGGCGGCGCAGCTCCGGTAAGAGTTCCTGCACC
This sequence comes from Dehalococcoidales bacterium, assembly GCA_002685815.1. Classification (GTDB taxonomy): domain Bacteria; phylum Chloroflexota; class Dehalococcoidia; order Dehalococcoidales; family UBA2162. Next base: position 10,052 of record NYYM01000084.1, read on the forward strand.
GCCTGCCTTCCCGGTTTGCCTATTATGTCACCAATCGCTAGTACTAACACTGGGTCTGGCTGGCCTCCTACTTGGCGTAATCCGTGGCCCTTGTCTCCCTGAGGACGGTCACTTTTATCTGTCCGGGGTATGACAACCCCTCTTCTATCTTCCTGACGATGTCCCGGGCCATTCTCATTGCTCCCAGGTCATCGATTTCTTCCGGCTTGACCAGAATACGGACTTCGCGGCCGGCCTGAATGGCAAAGGATTTATCCACCCCTTTGAAACCGTTGGCTATCTCCTCCAGGGCATTGAGCCGTTTCAGGTAGTTTTCGACTGATTCACGTCTGGCTCCCGGCCGAGCGCTACTGATGGCGTCAGCCGCCGAGATGATATAACCCCAGACACTGGTGGAGCTAGAATCGAGGTGGTGCTCGGCGACGCCCTGGAGAACCTCCGGCGATTTATCCCATTGCTTGACGAGGTCGGCTCCGATAGCGGTATGGGTGCCCTCTACTTCCCGGTCAATGGCTTTGCCGATGTCATGAAGCAGGCCGGCTTTCCTGGCGATGGCAACGTCGGCCCCCAACTCTGAAGCAATTATGCCGGCCAGAAAGGCGGTCTCAATACTGTGGGCCAGGACATTCTGTCCGTAGCTGGTGCGATACTTGAGACGGCCGAGAATTCTGATTAGTTCAGGGCGCAGTCCGGCTACCTCCACCTGATAGGCTGCCTGTTCTCCGGCAGCGAACATGGTGGCTTCTACTTCTTCCTTGATCTTGGTTACGACTTCTTCAATGCGAGCCGGATGGATACGTCCGTCAGCGATAAGCTTGGTGAGGGCCAGACGGGCCACTTCCCGCCGTACCGGGTCAAAGCTGGAAAGGGTTACCGCCTCAGGAGTATCGTCAATAATCAGGTCCACCCCGGTAGCCTGTTCCAGGGCTCTGATATTACGGCCTTCCCGTCCGATAAGCCGGCCTTTCATCTCATCACCGGGCAGGGGAACGCTGACCACTGAGATCTCAGATACAATCTCAGAGGCGGAACGCTGGATAGCCACGGACAAGATCCCCTGGGCCCTGACATCAGCTTCGTCTTTCAGCTCTTCTTCCCAATCGCGGAGGCGCCGGGTGGTTTCTTCCTTCATCTCGCCCTCCATCCTCGCAAACAGATCCTGCTTGGCTTCGTCAGTGGACATACCTGAAACCAGTTCGAGCTGCTTTAACTGGTCATCCTTGATCTGGGTAATGTCAGTATGGAGAGTCTCCAGCCCTTTTTCCCGGTTGGCCAGATTACGTTCACGCTGCTCCAGGTTGCCGGAACGTCGTTCCACGGTCTCGGTCTTGGAGGACAGTCGGTTTTCCTGACGCTGCAGTTCGGAGCGGCGCTCACGCAGATCGGTTTCAGTTTTCGTCCGGTTCTTTTCGACTTCATCTTTCGTTTCACGGAGGAGTGTAGCGGATTCTTCCCTGGCTTCACTGACCATTCTGGCGGCCCTCCGCTGGGCATTCCTTAGTTGGCGCAGCAAAGTCATCCGGCGGAAAAAATAGACAATTAAGCCTCCGGCTATCAGGCCGATAACGCCAGCCATAACTATTGCCAAAATAACTACTATTGTATCCATATCTCTACCTCAATTCCCGGCTCTGAGCCGGGGTAATATATTATCCGGAGTTGCCCACCTGATCTTGCCATATTCGGTGTACGGCATGATTTATTACCCCGTAGCTGAAGCCACGCCGTTTCAGGTGTTCACCCACCCGGCGACGAAAACTCTGGTAATCAGAGGGGGTCAAATTTCGGGCTTTTTTCAGGGCAGCCCGGTAGGCGCTGTCTTCATCGTCAATGGTGGTAACTGTCTGGTCTATGATGTCCTCGGCTATCCCTTTCCGCTTAAGCTCCAGTCTGGTCAGCCATTGGCTGCGGGGGCTGAACGATTCCCGGTTATTTTTCCAGAGCCGGGCGAAAGCGGTGTCATCCACCAGGCCTTGCTTCTTGAGCCTGGTTACCACCGCATCCACGCTGTCACTGTCAAAACCGCGCTGGTGCAGTCTGTCTCTCAGCTCGGGCTCACTGCGGGGGCGGTGGCCGAGAAAGAGGGCGGCGGCGTTATAGCAAAGGGAAACCCGGGAGAACCTGGTCAGGGCCTCAATCTGTTCGTCTGATAGCTCCTGCTCAACCTCCAGCCCTTCTTTTGCCACTATTTCAGCGGCCAGACTCAAAGCAAACTTGCCGTTCAGGAACATGTTTACCCGCTTTCCCCGGCCCTTTCCGGGACGGAGAGCAGTAATTCTTCTCACTAGACTACCTTAGCTCCCTTAACAAACAAAGCCGAGGCCCCATATGCCTCAGCTTTACATATATCCGCTATCCTGTTGCTCTATGAACCTGTCAGTCCAGTGAGTTTTTAGTCACCGGCCGGAACAGGACTGGTGGCGATAGCTGAGGCTCTTATCCTTTGCTCCAACTCCCGGGCAAGCTCAGGATTCTGAGAAAGGTATTGTTTGGCGTTTTCCCTACCTTGCCCCAGACGAATATCACCATAGGAGTAAAAGGCACCAGACTTGCTCACCAGCTCCAACTCTACCGCGAGGTCAAGAACGTCAGCCTCCCGGCTTATCCCGCCGTCGAACATTATGTCAAACTCGGCTTTTCTGAAGGGAGGGGCGACCTTGTTCTTGACTACCCTGGCCTTGACGTGACTGCCGACTATATCGTCGCCTTTCTTGATGGAATCGGCCCGTCTCAGGTCTATCCTTATCGAGCTATAGAACTTGAGAGCTCTGCCACCCGGTGTCACCTCGGGATTACCAAAGACGATGCCTACCTTTTCTCTCAGCTGGTTGATGAATATCACTGCCGTGCCTGTTTTGCCAATGGCGGGAGCCAGCTTCCTGAGGGCTTGCGACATCAGGCGGGCCTGTAAGGCAACATGGGAATCTCCCATATCACCCTCAATCTCGGCCTGAGATACCAGGGCGGCCACACTATCAATGACGATGATGCCGACAGCTCCGCTCCTGAGCAGCGCCTCGGTGATCTCCAGGGCCTGCTCCCCGGTGTCCGGTTGGGAGATGAGCATATCATCGACATTAACTCCGCAACGGGAGGCATAGGAGGGATCCAGAGCGTGCTCTACATCTATGTAGGCAGCTATTCCACCCTGCTTCTGCGTCTCAGCAATTATGTGCTGACCCAGCGTAGTCTTGCCTGACGACTCGGGACCGAATATCTCAGTAATCCGCCCTCTGGGGATACCCCCTATTCCCAAGGCCCGGTCCAGTGACAGTGAGCCGCTCGGGATAGCCTCTACCTGCGATGTGGCAGATGACTCTCCTAGCTTCATGATTGAGCCTTTGCCAAACCGCTTTTCGATCTGGCCGATGGCTAGCTCCAGTGCTTTCTCTTGCTCCGTGGTCATATTTGCCTTCGATTCAATGATAGCATAGGATAATATGTCAAGGCAAGAAGATTATGGCGCCATATCGTATCCCGGGCGCGTATCAACTTCAGTCCTCTAAATACAATATCTATCTCATGCGGCTACTGCTTATCCCGGCAGGGTTTTAATCGTGACGAGTACGTTCCCATTTCGCAGTTTGATGAGATTGGAACTTCTTAAATACCATTCACTATAGAGCTATTATTGATGAGGATCCGAATTTATTGCGGGATGCATTTACTCCGCCAGATATGATGAATGCAAGGAATCGAGATCGGACATCTTGGTTGGTGAAATTCAATTCTATTAGGCAGAAATATTTGCACCCACAACGTGACATTGTAACTGAAAAAGAGTTTGAGTACCTTCAGAGTCTATACGAGTGGTTACAGACAACTCTTGTGATATGAATTTGATCGTTACTAAAGTACCTAAAATGGAGCCTATTTCCGATTAATCCTACTCAAATTCTAATTCGGATTGTCTCGTGAACCATTCTTTGTGTTCACCTGACCTCTCCCCATAAGACTTGGTCCCGGGCAATATCGGCGCCATCCACGTTCCGGGTGTTCGATTAAGCCTTTTCCAGAATTGACAAATTGTGATGAGGGGAGTATACTCAACGCTAATATCCAGCTAAACTCTGAGGGTCTCCTCCTTCTTAGGGGGAAGGTGAAAAGGATGAAACGGCGGGTGATGGAAAGCGCTAATCTGGGTTGTTGGCAGGGTCAGTGAAAGGGATTAATGCTTTTGAAGAAAAGGGGCTGGACGAACGGTATACTAAATTAAAGGAGATAATGATGAATAAGAAAATTGCCTGGATGGTGTTGAGCGGCCTAATAGCGCTGTCCTTGGTGATGGCAGCCTGCGGCCCCGGAGAAGAAGATGAGGGGGGGGAAGTAGTTGAAGAGGAGGTGGTGGCCAAAGATATGCCCAAATATGGGGGCACGGTTACGCTGG
>NYYM01000085.1 GCA_002685815.1 Dehalococcoidales bacterium
GCCAGACCGGCAGGCCCGTCGCCGCGTGTTGATAAGCCTCTGCCTCCAGGGTGCTGATGCCGACTATCGGGATGTTCAGGCTAAAGGCCAGCCCTTTGGCCGTGCTGATTCCCACCCGCAACCCGTTATAGCTTCCCGGTCCTCTGGCCACGATAATACAATCAGCCGACTCCAGACTAAGCCCCGTCTGATTCAGCAGGTGGGACAGATTGGGTAGCAACTGGGTGGAATGGTGCCGCCCGCAGAACCAGCTTAGTTCAGCCACAACCTCACCGTCCTGCCCCAGGGCCAGACCGGCTGTATCGGTTGAAGTATCTATCGCTATTTGTATTTTCAACCTCCCTGAGAACCGACAGCCGAATCCCTGAGTCGGTCCACCATTTCCAGATAGCGTTGGCCATTGGCTTCCATCTGAATACTGCGCCCGGTATCACTCTCTGAAAGATAACTTATGTTAATCAGCAGGTGGTGTCTGGGCAGTATGCTGAGGGCCTTCTCCGCCCATTCTACTACACAAATCCCCCGGCCATACAGGTAGTCATCCAGGCCCAAGTCCAGGCTTTCTTCTATATCGTCAAGCCGGTAAAGGTCAACGTGGTAGACAGGCAGCCTGCCGTAAAGCTCTCTCATAATGACAAAGGTAGGGCTTGAAGCGTATTCATCGATACCCAGCCCCCAGGCAATACCCTGGGTCAGGCAGGTCTTACCCGCCCCCAGCTTCCCCACCAGCAGGAAGACGTCACCAGGCAAGGCCAGCTCGCCGATGCTCCGGCCCAGTTCCTGTGTCTGCTCCGGACTCTTGCTGACCAATTCAAAGGCTTTCATATCCGGCAAATTATAGCACGAAGCCAGGCTGGGGGTCTAAACTTCACATCACCTGCCAAACCCCCATTATTGACCGTCCACACCCTGTCTGATATACTGATTTTGTCTGCTGGAGACTGAGAACATTTTGAATTAAATAGAAGCCTCCGAGTTGCTGTACCTAAAGGTAGGCCCTACGGGCAGTAACCGATAGGTGTGAGGGGAAACGCTCACGCCACCCGTACTTGGAAAGGATGGCTGTTGAACCGCGTTGCTTGCGTCAAGTTAAGCACCTCCTTTTTGGGGTGCTTTTTCTTTGTCCGGCACGGCTGTTTATCAGGGATCAAGAGAATTGAAGAGTAAAACGTTGAGAAGAGTCACTTATTACCTATCGGGCATACTTCTGATTTTGAGCCTTTTATTCGGCGCCGCCGGCTGTAGTTCCCCGTCAGCTTCTTCATCTCCGCTCCAGCCGAAGCAGAGGCTCAGACTAGCCACCACTACCAGCCTATACGATACCGGCCTCTGGGGATACCTGGAGCCGATGTTTGAGCAGAAATATGGTGTCGAACTGGACATTATGTACACCGGCACCGGCAAAGCCCTGGAATACGGCAGACGCGGCGATGTGGACATAATCACGGTTCACTCAAAAACTCGCGAAGACCAATTCGTGTCTGATGGCTACGGGGTAAAGCGGGTTCCCTTCGCCTACAATTACTTCCTTATTGTGGGGCCGGAAGACGACCCGGCCGGTCTCGAGGGCCTGACTCCAGAGGAGGCCTTCGGCAAACTGATAGATACCGACCAAGGCAGCTTTATCTCCAGGGGGGATGACTCCGGAACCCATTCCAAAGAGAAAGCAATATGGCAGGAAATTGGCTATGACTATGAGACAGTCAGAAATGCCGGCCCCTGGTATATTGAAGCGGGGATTGGCATGGGGCCGACCCTCATGATGGCCAGCGAGAAACAGGGCTATACTCTCACTGATATGGGCACCTACCTGACTTTCAAATTCAGGACTGACCTGGAGGTGGTAGTCGACGAGCGCGTCCTGGAACTGGTGCCGATAGTGATCGAAGGTGAAATACTGCTCAATGTTTACTCGGCCATTATCGTCAACCCTGAAAAGGCATCCCCGGCCAAGATGGAGATGGCTAATCATCTGGTAGACTTCCTTACCTCCCCGGAGATACAACAGCTTATCGGCGATTACGGAACCGAAGACTACGGGATGCAACTGTTCATCCCCCACGCCGGGGCGGACCCCGAACAGGACTAACAAACTGCAGCCAGGTCACGTGCTGAGAGTTACCGCCATCAAATATGCTCAGGGAGAGTTAAGAAAAGGGAACGGCCCCACTCAATAAAGAAACCCCGCAAATCCCAAAAAGGACGAAGATTTGGACGCCATCTGGCAGGGCTTAATTAAAGCCCTACAACTAATAATCTCATTAGACCCGGAGGTACTGGAGATATCCGGCAGGTCGCTGAGAATTTCAGTTACCTCCACCCTGCTCGCCTCGCTGATTTGCCTGCCCCTGGCCAGCCTGGTCCATTTTAACAATTTTCCGGGCAAAAGAGTTCTGGTGAACCTAACTCAGACCTTCTACAGCATTCCTACCGTAGCCGTGGGGTTATTCGTCTTTGTCCTTTTCTCTCGAGCCGGGCCTTTAGGTGGACTCAACTTGCTCTTCACCCCCACCGTTATGGTCATTGGACAGATGCTGCTCATCACACCGGTGCTGCTCGGCCTGACCATATCGGCCCTCAGCGGAGTAGACAGGCCCATCATAGATACCGCCCGTTCGCTCGGCGCCACCGGCTTTCAGACTACCCTGCTCGTCCTGAAAGAAGCCCGCTTTGCCGTCACGGCAGCCGTTATCATGGGCTTCGGCCGGGCAATCTCAGAGGTCGGCATCGCCCTCATCGTCGGTGGTAATATCAGGGGCTTCACCCGGGTCATCACTTCTGCAATATCACTGGAAACGTCCAAAGGTGATCTGGAACTAGCCATCGCCCTGGGAATAATTCTTATGTTCGCTGCCCTGGTCGTCAATATACTATTAAATATGCAGCAGCAGAGGTAAGAATGCCTTTAATAGAAACAGCGGATCTTTGTCAGAGATACGGTGAAAATGACATCCTGCAAAACGTCAACCTGAAGGTTGAGCAGGGTGAAGTCTTTGCCCTGATCGGTCCCACTGGGGCCGGCAAGACATCCCTGCTCCGGCTTATCAACCTGCTGGACCTGCCCACATCTGGAGAAATATACTTTGACGGCACGTCTATCGCCGGGTCCGCCCGGCCAACCATAGAACTACGCCGCCGCATGGCCTTCGTCCTTCAGAAGCCGGTAGTCTTCAATATGAGCGTATATGACAATATCGCCTGTGGCTTAAAGTGGCGGAAAGAAAACAAAGGTGATATTCGCGGGAAAGTCGACGGAATCCTGGAGATGGTGGCACTTTCCGGGTATAAGGACAGACAGGCCCGCACCCTGTCCGGGGGTGAAATGCAGATGATAGCCATCGCCAGAGCCATTGTCAGCGAGCCGGAATTATTGTTGATGGACGAGCCCACCGCCAACCTGGACCCGGCCTCGGCGGCCAAGATTGAAGCATTGATAACCGATACTATTCATCGCTATAACACCACGATTATCATGTCTACCCATGACATGTTTCAGGGGCAACGGCTGGCTGACAGAGTCGGAGTGCTTCTGAACGGCCAGATCCAGCAAAGCGGATACTGGCGTCAGGTATTTGAATCCCCCCGAAATGAAGGGGTGGCTACCTTCGTCGGAGTAGAGAATATCATCGATGGCCTCGTGGCATCGAGTCAGGATAAGATAGTTACCATTACCGTTGACGGCAGTGTTATTGAGGCGGTTTCGGACTCAGCCGTTGGGGTAGAAGTCTGCGCCTGCATCAGACCGGAGGATATTACCCTGGCCAAATCAAAGACTTCCAGCAGCGCCAGGAACTCTTTCGCCGGGCGGATAACCCGGATAGTATCGTTCGGAGCCCTCAGGCGGATTGAGCTTGATTGTGGTTTCCCTCTGGTGGCTCTGGTAACCAAGAGATCGGCCGAGGAAATGGAATTGGACAAAGGCAAACAAGTATATGCCAGCTTCAAGGCTACCGGAGTCCACGTTATCAGCCGACAGGGCAATGACCCGGATTGAGTTTGGGAAGAAGGATTTACGATGCTAGAGATTAAAGATTTGTGCGTTCAGATGGGGGCTTTCTCCCTAAGAAATGTCAATCTGGAAGTCAAGGATGGAGAATACTTCGTCCTCCTCGGCCCCACCGGGGCCGGCAAGAGCGTTCTCCTTGAGTCCGTGGCCGGGTTGAACGCGGTCACCAGCGGCCAGGTATGGATAAACGGCAACGACGTAACCAGCCTCAATCTCGAAAAGAGAAGCATTGGCTTTGCCTACCAGGACTATACTCTCTACCGTCATCTATCTGTTCGTGACAATATATCCTTCGGATTGATGTGGAAGGATCGCAAGCAGCGGGATATTGACAAGGCTGTCGACCAGGCGATCGAACTGCTCGGTCTTCATAACCTGTTGGAGAAAAAGTCCCCGTCTTTGAGCGGGGGAGAGAGCCAGAAAATAGCTCTGGCCCGGGCGATTGCCATAAAACCTGACCTCCTCCTGCTCGATGAACCCCTGAGCGCGGTTGATTCCGAGACAAAAGAGGACTACGAGAGGGAACTGAAGGAGCTGCACAATCGTCTCAGACTGACTACCATCCACGTGACTCATAACTTTGAAGAAGCGGTAGCCCTCGGCGACCGCATAGCCGTCATTATGAAGGGGCAAGTCCTCCAGGTGGGGACTCCCCAAGAGATATTTCNTCATCCCCAGTCTGAACTGGCCGCCCGGTTCCTGATGACCCGCAATATCTTTCAGGGAGAAGTATCGACCGGTGCGGACGGGCAGCCTGTCTTTTCTGTTGAGGGGACGGNAATGTCCGTGATCACCGACCTTCGGGGTGGACTGCAAGCCTCCTTAAGGCCGGAAGACATCTTTATCTCCCGGCAGCTGCTGTCTTCCGGTCTCAANAACCTTCAGGGCACGGTCACCCGCATAGTTGACCGGGGTTCGGTTATTTATGCTACTGTAAAGGTACCGCCGGAGTTCATCTGCCTCACCCATCGCCGTTCCCTCAAGGAGATAGATTTGAAGGAAGGAGAGCAGGTGTACATATCATTCCAGGCATCAGACGTAAATGTTTTCGAAAAAGAGAGCCTGGGAAATGCCTCGCCTTCTCCTTGAGAAAACAAACCTGGGGAGTCAAAGAGGGGTAAGGCCTCTCTGAACAAGAGGAATGGGAAGGAGATGCAGGAGANAGGGTTACATAGAAACTCTCGATAACCTGAAAGGATGGAAAGGNAAATGACGGAGCTCATCGATTCCTGGCAACGCCAGGTTAATTACNTGCGAATCTCGGTCACGGACCACTGTAACCTCAACTGTATGTACTGCTCAGTAGGTTCAGTGCCCCTGCTGGACCGGGACAAAATCCTTTCCTACGAAGAAATCGAGCGGGTAGTCCGGACAGCCGCCGGGATGGGCATTACCAAAGTCCGTCTTACCGGTGGCGAGCCGCTGTTACGGCCTGACCTGAATAAATTAGTCGCCATGCTGGCCGTGATAGGGGGTATTGACGATATTTCCCTTACCAGCAACGGCATACTGCTGGGCAAATACGCCGCTGAACTCAAGAAAGCCGGGCTAAAAAGAGTCAACATCAGCCTGGATACCCTGAAGGAAGACAGGTTTAAACAGATTACCGGCGGAGATAAGCTGGCCGAGGTGCTCGCCGGCATTAAAGCGGCCCATGATGCCGGACTGGAGCCGGTCAAGATAAATATGGTGGTGCTGCGAGGCATAAACGACGACGAAGTGGTGGATTTCGCCCGTCAGAGCATCGACCAAAGCTGGCACGTCAGGTATATCGAGTTCATGCCCATAAGTGCCTCCAATAGCGACGGTTCAGGAATGGTATCCACCCAAGAAATCAAGCAGCGTATTCAGGTGCTGGGTGAGTTGGAGCCCTATGCAGGTCCCGAAGGCAACGGTCCGGCCAGGTATTACCGCTTTCCCGGAGCAAGAGGAACGGTGGGCTTCATTACCCCGATGACGGAGCACTTCTGCAACAACTGTAATCGCCTTCGTATGACTTCTGACGGCCACCTCCGCCCCTGCCTGCTGGCTGAGGAGGAAATTACCCTGAAAGAAGCATTGAGGAACGAGGTGAGTCTGGATGAACTGAAAGACCTCATCCGACGGGCCGTGAACCTGAAAAGAGAACAGCACAACCTGACCGGCAGAATCGTCCCCGGGACAGACGGACGGCCGATGTGCCAGATAGGCGGCTAGATTGTCATATGCGGCCTACCATCCGTTCGGGTTAAACATAAAAGGGGAAAGTTTGAAGGGGCGTCGGCCTTTCTAAAACAAAAACTCCCCCGATAAAATCGGGGGACACAGGGGATGGGGTTTCACAAAAACAGGAGGTAAAGAACAATGGACGAATTAACTCATCTGAACTCAAGCGGAGAAGCCCGGATGGTGGATGTCGGCCAGAAAGCTGATACCCGACGTGAAGCCGTAGTCAAAGGCAGGATCACAATGAAACCAACCACCCTGGAACAGATAAAGACGGCCGGGCTGAAAAAGGGAGACGCCCTGGCCGTAGCCAGAGTGGCCGGGATCATGGCCGCCAAGAAAACCCCCGATCTGATACCCCTGTGCCACCCCATCCTGATTGACGACGTCACCATCGACTTCGATCTCACTGCGGACGACTCGGTAGGAATCACCACCACCGTCAGAAGCAGTGGCAAGACGGGGGTGGAAATGGAGGCGATGGTATCCACCTCAGTCGCTGCCCTGACCATCTATGACATGGTCAAATCTGTCGACCGGGGCATAACCATCACCGAAATCTACCTGGAGACCAAGAAAGGCGGCAAAAGCGGAGTTTATCAGAGAAAGTAGCTAGAACAGCGTCACCGTTACCGGTTCGCCTTTCTCCACCAAATCGATATTCTGTTCAACGGCGACATAGCCATCAGCGGCCGCCACACTGGTAATCGCCCCTGATTCCTTGAAAACGGGATTGGCCACCCCATCCTCGATTTTGACGGTCACGAACTGCTTCCTGCCCACGCTGCCCGGAATTCTCCTGCCCAGAGTGGCCTCGACCGTCTCCCCTCTTCTCGGTGGCAGGTTAGTCATCTTTCTTATCACCGGCAAAAGGAATAGATAGGTATTGAGCAAACAGGAAGTCGGGTAACCCGGCATCCCGAAAAGGGGCGTGCCCTCTATAATGGCAAAAAGGGTAGGCTTGCCCGGCTTTACCTGAATACCGTGAAAAAGGACTTCCCCCCAGTCTTGAAGGACGTCAACCAGCAGGTCTCTCGCCCCCACCGATGAGCCCCCGGAGATGACCACCAGGTCGCTCTTCAGGGCCTGGGTAATCTTGGCCCTGATATCCTCGCGGGTATCGCTAACAATGCCCAGCCTAAGGGGAACACCCCCGTTGTCCTTCACCACCGAGGCAACAGTATGGGAGTTAATATCATAGAGCTGCCCCGTCTCCAGTTCAGTGCCAATCTCGGCCACCTCTTCCCCCGAAGGCAGGATAGCCACCACCGGCTGTTCATAGACCTTTACCTGACCCGTTCCCTGGGAAGCAAGGACACCAATCTTGCCCGCATTCAGCACCGAGCCCTGGCTCAGCACGGTTTCCCCTTTCTTGATGTCCTCCCCCATCTTGCCCACGTTAGCTCTGGGGACGATCGCCTTGAATATCTTCACCCGGCCGTTTTCCGCCTCGGTATCCTCCACCATGACCACGGAATCGGCCCCATCCGGCATCATCGCCCCGGTGGCAATCTGAATACACTGTCCGGCACCCACTCTTTCTTTGGGTGTGTCGCCGGCGTGCATTTCCCCCACCAGTTCGAGCACCTTGGGCTTCAACTGGCCAGAGCCAAAAGTGTCCTCGGCCTTAACGGCGTAGCCGTCCATCGCTCCCCTGTCAAAGGGAGGCGTGTTCAACTCAGCTACCACCCCTTCAGCCAGTACCCGGCCCACGGCCTCATCAATGCCAACCGTCTCCACCCTGGTGACCGGCTGTATAGTCGCCTCGACAATCCTCTTTGCTTCCTCAAAGGAAAGAAGCGCTCCAAAAGGTTTCATCTTGATACCTCCCTGACCATATGCCCTATTTCGGGCAGAATAATGCTGTCTGCCGCCAGCCGGACCGCCGCCGGTGAGCCGGGCAGGCAGATAATAACCTTGCCCCGAGCCATACCGGCAATAGTCCGGCTCATGACGCTGGCGCTGCCTATCTCCTGATAGGACAGGTAACGGAAAAGCTCACCGAAGCCATCCAGCTTCTTTTCAAGGACTGGAGACACCGCCTCCACAGCCACATCCCGATGGCTGACTCCCGTGCTGCCGTTGGTAATGATAACCTGGAGTTCCTCTCGGTCCAGCAGTTCCGATATCTTACGGCTTATTACCGCAGCATCGTCTTTCAAAACACCATAATCTGTCACCTTGTGGCCGGCCTCTTCCAGTTTCTGACGCAGCAATCGTCCCGATTCGTCATCCTCCTCGGTACGGCTGTCTGAGAAGGTAAGCACGGCGCAATTCACACTGGCCGGTGCCTGATGCCTATGTTCCTGATGAGTCACTTTTCAACCCTCCAACACTCTATATTATGCAACAGGTGACCGGCGGCAGGCAAACGTGACCCTGAATCGTTTTCTGCTGCCCTGCCCCTGGTCTTAGCGTCAAAACAAGAGCTAAACTTTGCGGCAAGAACAGGCTTAGCGTCATATGGTTAACCTCAAGTATACTTTCGGTTCACGAACTAATATACCTTTAGTACTGCCGTCCGCCCCTGCAAATACCGTAAGATGTCTAGGCAAGCTATTACAGCGGAGTTACGGATTACTATGCAAATTGATACCGCCGGGGCGACAGTTACCAGGGAACAAGACGGGATACTGATCGTCGTTACTGAGGATATCAGTCAGGCTCTCCGAACAAAGCTGACCGATAAAGGTTATGACTGTTACCAGGTAAGCCACGACGAGCAAGCTCTGCACCACCTCAAAACTAACCGGATTGCTCTCGTTATTCTTGACATTGGCAAGATCGGGGTGAAGGATTTTGTTCTAAATAAACCGACCCGCCTGAACGATGAAGAGACGAAGCAGGTACGCTGCCATCCGGAAATCGGAGAGCATATCCTGACTCCCCATCCTAAACGATGCCGAAACTCTGAAACCGGTCAGGAATCACCATGAGCAATACGATGGCACCGGTTACCCTGACCGGTTAACCAACAGTCAGATACCATTGGGTACCAGGATTCTGGCCGTAGCCGATGCTTATGACGCCATGAGTATAACCATGAAGAACGGTAGTCCGGCAACTCAGGGCGTCTGTCCGACATGTGTCACCAAGATGTTTAGAATCGGTAAGAGCT
>NYYM01000086.1 GCA_002685815.1 Dehalococcoidales bacterium
AGGACGATATAATCTTCTAGAGTGCTCATGGCCCTCAGTTGGGGAGCGGTGCATCTGCGCACAAAGGCCCAAGATGCGCCGTAAAAAAGGAGCATGCCCCCAGCCATACCGCCCCATCTAAAAAGGTCGACCAAGACGGGCCAGTTGCCCACACCTCCGATAAAGCCCACCACGTGGGCTACAATCGTAATAATCAGGCCCCAGTGTAGGGCTAACGCTGCGGGCGCTATAGAGGTGCGCCCGAAAAAGCCTGTTGACCGGGTTGTCCACAGGAGGTCCCCCCGTGCACTCCAGGCTAACCTACCTCTGAATGCGGTCTTGGCGCCGGTAAAAGCCCTATATGCCGACCCCCCAATGAGCAGGACTATCGCGATATATGGTAGCGCAACGAAGAAGAAGCTATCAACCATGGCTCACCNCTTTTTGGNCNGTTNCCAAGTCCAGTCTNAACACCCTNTCCANNGCNTCCAGAAGANANAGGTAATGGGTNTTCAACTCCTCCANCCTGGAGCGGATGGGNGGCANGAANGGCAGAATNTAGTCCTTNATGAGTTTCTCNCTNATAGGNTCTTCNGAGNCGGCCACTAAAGAAAGGAACTCNACCANCAGCGGCAGGTAATCCGGCANCTCTTTCCCGTTCGGGGNNAANTCNANATGCCCGTAAATACCGAGCAACTCAATCATATANCCGTTTCTGTCNGAAACNGCNGCCTGGGCGCAGTTTTTCGGCTCCTCGTAAGTGTGGCTACCCAGATAAAGGGGACATTGGGGTTCAAGCTCAAACAACTCAATGTACTCCTCCTCTGGGGTAGGTTCTTCCAGAAATTGGGAGAGCAACGNAGCACTCTCCTTGTCCATGCCCTCCAATCCGGTAATCGCCTCTGAAGCTCTCCCTTTNACCTCTTCCATATTATAGTCCTGNGGGCTACACCACAGCTCNGCCATAGAGGCATAAACGTCCCGCAACACCTGAGCTACCTCACTCATANTTTTTCTCAGGATTGTGNTGCGATTGGTGATAGCTCTTTCTCCTTTTCATGGAGGTCCAAGGGCCCATCCCTGCGAACCCAGCGAATCCCCGCTCCGTGTATGGGCTGATATCCGCTGTCTCCCTCTTCGTTGTGGGCACTACAAACCGTTCGTTCAGAAAGGCCAGGGACAAAGTCCTNACAATCTCTTTTGCATCGTCTTCGGTCAAGNCCACTCTCTTGAGTACAGCAAGGTTGGGCTTCCCCTCCACTCTTATGCTTCTCTCGTAGTGCCTTATTGCTAGCTGCCTCATGAGTGACTTTTTCACCTCCTCCTCGTTACCCGCACCAAACAGACTTGCAAGGTATTTTAAGGGAAGTCGGAGCTTGTCCAANTCATCCAGGTCAACAAGCACATCTTTGGGTTTGGCCATGTCAAAGACATCAGTATCTGCAGGGGAGTCCTTACCCNCACTGGTTATCATGGGGCTGAGGGGTGGGATGTAGGACAGCATGGGCATGGTTCTGAACTCGGGATGGAGTGGGAGTGACAGCTCCCACTTTTTGAATAACTTGTATGTGGGTGAACGCTGTGCCGCGTCTATCCAATCGTCACTAATCCCGCTTTTTCTGGCCGCTTCTATCACATTCTCGTCGAATGGGTCCAAGANGACATCTCTTTGCGCACGGACCAGGTCCTCTTCCTTTGCCANAGCCATCTCCTGCACCCGATCCATATCGTAAAGAATGACGCCAATGGAGCGGATCCTTCCCACGCAGGAGTGGAAGCACACGGGAGGTAAGCCAGTCTCTACCCTCGGATAGCAAAGGATGCACTTCTCCATTTTTCCGGAGACCCAGTTGTAATAGGGCTTTTTATAGGGGCAGGCGGAGATACAATAGCGCCAGTTACGACAACGGACCTGGTCAATGAGAACTATGCCNTCCTCCTCCCTCTTGTAGGCGGCTCCGGAGGGACAGGCACCTACGCAGGCGGGATTGAGACAGTGGTTGCATATACGGGGGAGATAGAAGTAAAACACATCTCTCAACCGCAAATATGCCTCGTGCTCCTCCTTGCTTATATCCTTGAAGTTCACGTCGTGTTTTCCCGTAATGTGGGCTCCCCCGGCATTGTCCTCCCAGTTCACGCCCCAGGTAAGAGGGATATCCTCCTCCTCTGTGACCATAGATTTGGGCCTCGCTACGGGCTGTTGGGTGAGTTGTTTTGTAGTATGCAGGTCATCATAGGTAAAGGAGTACACATCCTTGCCGTAATAATCTGCCATCTCCGGCGTATGGGGGTTGAAGAAAAGGTTGAAAAGCATATAGGGTTTTCCGCCGTANCGAAGCNCTAACTTGTTCCCTTTCTGTACCCATCCCCCCTTCCACAGCTCTTGATTTTCCCATCTCTTGGGATAGCCGATTCCCGGCTTGGTTTCCACATTATTCCACCACATGTATTCGGCGCCTTCACGGTTGGTCCAAACGTTCTTGCAGGCAACAGTGCAGGTATTGCAACCGATACATTTTTCCAGATTGAACGTCTTGCTAATTTGGGCCTTCACCCTCATGATTACCTCCTTGCTACACCTTGGGCAGCCTATCTAGTTCTTCTTCCCGATAGATTGCCCCATTCTTTCCCACTAGGGGCATCTTGCGGATGAGCACCCCGTGGTCCCTTTCAGAAGGACTGGTCCCCCAATAGTTAATGTAATAGCTGAACTGAGCATAGCCGCCAATCATCGTATGAGGGTTCATCAGTATCCTTGTGGTAGCGTTGTTGTTTCCCCCCCGCATGTCAGAGCTATTAAGTTTCTTGGCCAGGGGTGAGAAGGGGACATTCATATGACGCTCCACCTGGTGGTAAGTAATGGCCATTCCCCTTGGCACCTGATGGCTGACCACAGCCCTTGCCACCTCAATGCCGTTTTCGCAATACATCTCCACCCAATCGTTGTCATTTACTTCAATCTCATCTGCATCGTCTGGNTTGAGCCACACGGTAGGCCCTCCCCTGGACATGTGCATCATAGGCCAGTGGTCACGGAATGAGCTATGAATCTGCCACTTTCCGTGAGGGGTGATAAAGCGGAATACTTTGGACTTGGCTTCTGCTTTTTTAAGATTTATATCCCCAATCGCCACCATATCCAGCGGGGGTTTGTTTGTTGGCAACCCCTCCCCCAACTCCCGGATACCCTGGTGGTCATAATAAATCTCTTGCCTTCCCGAAAGGGTATGCCACGGCTTTAGCCGTTCTACATTCATTGTCCATGGTCCAAAGGTTCTCTCCTTGCCATCTTTACTGCTGAGAATCGCACTCCACTGTGGTGTCGTGTGAATTCTTCTTGGCTGGGAAATAACATCTTTATAGTGAACCTTTTTGGCTTTGACGCCTTCCACCATGTCAGCCAACGGAAGGCCCACTTTCTTTTCCATTTCTTTGAAAAACATCCACGACAGCCGCCCGTTCAGCTCGGGTGATATTTGCTGTATGAGTTCACAAGCTTGCTCGGGCTTTTCAAAGTAGACTCGACCGTTTTTTACAGCTAGGCTTTCATTATTCTTGAGCTCTTCCTCAACGATAGGTGTCAGGTCAGCGTACTGCCCTTTAGAACCGTACCCNTTAGGTTGGCAGACAAGAGGCCCTAATGAGACCAATTTATCGTATATGTTTGTGTAGTCCCTTTCCACAATAGAGATATTGGGGAATGTTTTGCCCGGGATAGGTTCTGCATCTCCTTTTCGCCAGTCCTTTACCTCTCCCAAAGGCTGGGCAAGTTGGTCAGGGCTATCCATCCACATAGCATTCATCACTACATCTTTTACGGGTTGAGGGAAGTATTTTTTCGCAAGTTCTGAGAACTTTTTAGCTATGATTTTAAATGCTTCCCAGTCGTGCTTGGCTTCCCATGGTGGCTGTGTTGCAGGGGTTAAAGGGTGCACAAAGGAGTGCATATCGCCGAAGGTGATATCGTGTTTTTCATACCANAAGGCAGCTGGCAGAACCACATCAGCATAATTGGCAGTAGAATCCATTCGTATGTTGAGGTTGACCAATAGGTCTAATTTCCCTACAGGCGANGGCTCTCGCCAGTTTATTTCCTTAACTAAGCCCTTTGCCGGCTCATCGTCCCANAGAACATTATNGTGAGTGCCGAGAAAGTGCTTGAGGGCTAANTCTTGCCCACGCATGCTCGTTCCTATGAGGTTTCCACGATATACTGTGAGCACCTTCAAGTGGTTTTCAGGGGCATCAACATCGTGAATGGCAAAATTCGAATTGCCATCTTTGAACTGCTTCACAATCCATTCTTTAACTTCTGCATCGGTTTTACACCCTGCTCTAAGGGCTTCTTGGTAGACATCCATTGGGTTTTTCTTGTCAAACTGGGGAAAGAACGGCAGCCAGCCCGATCTGATCGCAAGGGCATTCATATCGGCGGCGTGGTTGTACTCCGGAAGTTTGTTGGCCCCTACTGCCCACTGGGTGTCAAGGGGCATAGGGTCATATCTCCACTGGCCGGTATGGAAGTACCACAAAGATGTGGAATTCATCAGGCGTGGCGGTCTGGACCAATCGAGGGCGCCTCCGAGATTAACGAAAGCGGCATTCAATCTGGTATGCTGAGTGCCAACATAGTGGTTGAAATTGCCCCCATTTACACCGTTACAGCCGCAAAGGGCAAGCATCACCGCCTCGTTGCGGTAATATATGGAAGCGCCGTGGTAAAAGTGTTGCAGCCCCGGACCTGTTATGAATAGGGATTTCCCTTTTGTCTTTTCAGCATTTTCAGCAAATTCTCTTCCCACTTGTATGGCAAGATTTCTGCTCACGCCGGTTTGAGCTTCCTGCCAGGCAGGGGTGTATGGTTTAGGGTCGTCATAATCCTGCGGATAATCCCCTTTTAATCCTCTTGAAACTCCTGCCTGCGCCATCAAAAGGTCAAAAGCAGTGGTTACGAGCAATTCCTTGTCTTGCGTCTTTATTCTTCTGGCTGGGACCTCGCGCAAGATCTCGCTTGCTTTTTGGCCCTTCCCCTCTGTCCTTCCTATATAAATACTGAAAGTATCTGTAAAATCACTGAACGAGACCATTGCCCTTTCGTCGTTCTTTCCGAGGAGGGTGAGGAGGGGGTCAAAGTCCTCTTTGGTGACGGCATTTTTGAGTTGAAGGTTCCAGTTACCCGTCGGTTCCTTTTCCCACCTGAAACCGATGGAGCCGGTGGGAAGATGTAATTTCCCATCGCCGTCCGTCATGATAAGTTTCCAGTCGGCATTTTCCTCGGTGGCATATTCTTCAATATCAGATGCTCGCAGGAACCGGCCCATCTGATATTTATCACCATCTTTCTCCAAAACCACAAGGAACGGCATGTTGGTGTATTGCTTTGCATACTCAGTGAAGTAGGGCGTTTCCTTTTCGGCATAAAACTCTTTCAATATCACATGTATGCAAGCCATGAAGTAGGCACCATCGCTACCTGGAACAACGGGGACCC
Source organism: Dehalococcoidales bacterium (assembly GCA_002685815.1). Taxonomy (GTDB): domain Bacteria; phylum Chloroflexota; class Dehalococcoidia; order Dehalococcoidales; family UBA2162. Next base: position 5,474 of record NYYM01000086.1, read on the forward strand.
ATAGATCAGAATATTTTGTCACATCGGAGTAATTTGGGGAGACTACTACTATTTTTGCCCCCCTGTATTTCGCTTCTGAGAGGAAATGGACATCTGCAGTGCGGGTCATATTGAGGTTGGAACCAGCTATAACCCAATAGGTGCCGTGATACCAGTCAGAACTTTCGCAATTTTCCGTTTGGTCACCAAACATAGAAGGAGAAACATGGGGCAGGTCGTGGTACCACTCATAATAGCTGCAATATGTGCCGCCAATCAGGTTGTTATACCTGTGTCCCGAAATGAAACTGAGCAAACTCATTGCGGGAATGGGCGAAAAGCATGCCATGTGGTCGGCCCCGTATTTCTTGATGGTATATATCTGTGCCCCGACGACCAATTCAACCGCGTCGTCCCAGTTAACCCTTCTCCATCCTGCCTTACCTCGAGCAGACTTGTACAGCCTTGCCCTCTCTTCGTCTTCCACTATACTTCCCCAGGCCTCAACTGGGTCCTTGCCCTTTTTGCGCTCCTCCTGGTAAAAATCCAGCAGTACCTTGCGGACATAGGGGTATTTGGGCCTTAGAGGGCTGTAAGGGTACCATGAGGCTGTAACGCCCCTCTGGCATCCCCTGGGTTCAACGTTGGGGATGTCCGGGTCAATCTGGGGATAGTCCGTTTTCTGAAGCTCCCAGCATATGAGCCCGTCTTTAACAAAAACCTCCCAACTACACGCCATTGAGCAATTCACGCCATGACTGGTTCTCACACTATAGTCATACGACCACCTGTGCCGGTAAAAATCCTCCCAAGAGCGGGAGTCGGTATTTACGCTAAACCATTTGCTTTTCAAAATCTTACCTCCACCCTTTTAGTTCCCGCGACCAGCCCTATTGC
>NYYM01000087.1 GCA_002685815.1 Dehalococcoidales bacterium
AATAGTTTATAACTGTATCAACAATTCGTTCAGAATTGTGATTATCAGAATATTTAAAATACTGATTATATATATATTTCCTTTCAGCCTGATATGAATCTCCATTTGAAAAATACCATCCAAGTTGAATCTGGATTTCATTCCAGTTTTGGCAAATTGGGCCAGGGGTTGCACTGGTATAATCTTCATATAATTCACGATCTATTTGTTGGTATTCTTCCAAATCAAGCACGCTGACCAGATTATCGAGGTTGAATCCGGCACCGAACCTTGTTACCAGGTCTGAATACAGGCGCTTACAAAACTCGTAGTCCTCGGGATAGTCGATAGTTAGTCTAAAGTCCTTCAAGTCGGGTCGATTTTCGAAAAGGTTTATCTCTCCCCAGTTGAAGATACCTGTATCGGTAAAGTATTTTCCCCAGCACTCGGTATCGGTTGCCCTCTTACTATTGATTACCCTTTCCAGAGCCCCTGTTCTCAGTCCATAACAATCGGTTCCGTTGGGTTGCCCACGGTAGGAACACAGCATATCGTAGTTTTCATCGTTAAGTTTATCTACGGTCGAGTCGATAACTTCTCGGAATTGAAAGGGTCCATCAATCATAGTAGTCAAGAAACAGTCAAAACCAAAACACTTGGAGGTCTCGTACAAGCGTAGTGCAACGTCCTCCGGATGTCCACAGTAAGTTTCCAGTCCCTCGGTCAGGGCAAGTTCCGTCAGTGGCTTGTCCTCTTCCAGGTCTGAAGTGGCAAAAACAATCTTGTCTATCCTTGACGAGAGTGATATTCTCTCGATGAAGACCCTTAGTAAAGATTTGCCTTCGAGTGTCAGCAACGCCTTCTTTGCAAGTCGCTTTGATTTCAGTCTGCCGTATATAATATAGCCAAACACTTTGCTCTATTCTTTCCAGCCCTTTTCCGCAAGTACAACATAAAATGCCCGCATCACTCCGTCCAGGAATTGAGGCATACTGTCCGTGTATTCGTCGCGGAAAACGCGCGTTTTGAATCCCCGTCCTTCGATGTAACTCAACATATCGTCAAAAGAATACTGGTTATAATGCTTACGATGTGTATCCCTGTACTCGAGTACCGGCGAAGGAATACTATAGATATGCTCGGTCTCTCCGAGAAATGTTCTCAAAAGCAGAATCCGCCCTGTGCTGTCAACCAGATGACGCAAGGCGGGCATGAGCCCGGGACAGTGCTCCAGGATGGCGCTGCAAGTCACGATTTCCGCTGATACGGGGGCTGCCGAAATGTTAATATCATGTTCGATGAATCTTATATTCGGAACATCGGAAAACCATTGGGCAGCCCGTTCCAGATAGTCCGCCTCAACATCCAGACCGGTATAGGCCACTTCGTCTTCCCTAAAGCTGTTATAGGCGTATCCCGTCGCGCAGCCAACGTCCAGGAGAGTAAGTCCTGGACGTAGATTGGGCCGCAATATTTCACGAAACTGCTTCAGCCAGGTGAGTTCCGGAACTTCGCCTCGCAAACGTCTCATTAAATCCTCTGTATATTCAGGCCCGGTTATTTCGGTAAAGCCCATTCATAATCTCCCGAAATACAACCACAAATTAACTAAAAACATTATTTCTATGGTGAATCCATCCCTAAGCAACCGGTTTCACCTTGCGGAAGAAGTCTCTGATATCCATAAACTCGCTCATTTTTCTCAAGGTAACATTCTTGTTGCTGTGTTCATATTGCTTCAGCAGTATTTGGAGAGACTCCTTTTGTTCCTCCGGTACATAGAGAAGAAACTCGCCATTCTCTGACCGGGATGACTTTGTTAGCTCGTCGCAGTACCCGTCTTCTCTCCATTTCAGAATATTATAGCTTAATGAGACGGCCTTGTCTTTGAAGACGCTATCGTCGTCCTTCCTGAAGTCGATGATCGCCGTCGACAGAAAAGTCATAATCGTTTCAAAGACGTCCTTCTTATCAGGCCGCATTCTTAGCGCTGTCTTGTAGAGGTAATCTTCAAAACCCTTTCTGGCCTCGGTGAGTACCTTGAAGATGTATTTGCTGTTCATTTTACCGTAGTTGCCCTGGGTCAGCCATTCGAATTGGTCTGGCTGGGCGTAGTGCTGCTGCAAGGCCTCCGCGGTATCAAACCACTCTGCTTTGGCATCTTCCTTGAATTCGCGGAAGACCTGCCTTACTTCCTCGGGGGCGTCGGTATCAACGTTATCCAGCAGAGCTATAATGTAGTCCAGAGGGTTGATCCCGGTCGACTTCAGATACTTCAGCAAATCGTAATAGAACCGGTAATTCCAGAGGAACTGGATCAGCCAGTGTACGGGTCGGAAGTACAGAATTTCATCTTCAGTCATCGTCGGTATTGAGCGGGTACTCTCTTCCGACTCAAAAGACATGATGCCGTCATATTCTCCGTAAGAATTGTCTACCAGCCTGAATTTGGTCTGGCACTCAAATTCCCCTTCTTCCCGGGCCAATGAAAGCTCCGAGCCCTCCAGAATCAGGCAATTGTAGCAGATGATATAGGAGACGTCCCATTCAAAGAGTTGCCTGATGGATTTCAGGTGGCTGTCTTTAGTCTCGCCGGGCAGTCCCAGGATAATTTCTGTGCCGGACATGCCCCCGTCCCTGTTGATTCTGTCCAGTATCTCTTTGAATACCGGTATTTTGATGTTCTGCCTTTTGATATTCTTTAAGACGGTGTCATCCAGTGATTGAAGAGAGATTACAATATTGCTGCTTTCGAGTATTTTGCTGATTTCAAACAATTTGGGCTGGTTTTTGGCCCAGTTGACATTGAGTTTCCGAGGATAGTTGGTCTCTTCCCTTAACTTGGCTACGTATTTAGCGATTCCGATGTCCCTTTCTTTGATTCCGAAATTAGCATCGGCGAAAATCAGGACGTTGGTATTCTTCGTCCGGTGAGCGATGTAACTCAGTTCCTCTTTTACCCTCTTCAGGCTGAAGAATTCCAGCTGGTTATGAGAAGACAGGCCCTGGCAGCAATAGGTACACTGGTAGGGACAACCGCGGTTCGTTTCGACAATGGGAATCAGGTTGGTATCGAAGAACTTGTCCAGCAACCCACTCAGATAAGGCGAGGGAATTGTATTAACCTCCTTGATTCTGGGGATATCGTTACCTCGGATGGTACTCCGGCTATCTTTGTCGTAGAAAACCACCCCTTCAATAGCCTCACCCTTCAGTCTTGGAAGACTCAGGCCCTTGTCAAGGACTCTGCGCAAGATGTTTTCAAATGGAGTTTCTCCCTGAAAAAGAACGTAAAAATCGGTTGAATCATGAGAAGTAAAAAATCTGTCACAGCCTTGGTCGGAGTAGTTTATGTTCGGCCCTCCGTAGATGACGATCGTGCCTGGAGAAACGGACTTAACCCACTCTGAAACCTTGTTGTTCAAATCGGCGTTCCAGGTGTAGTTGCTGAACCCGACCAGGTCGGGCGGCGATTCCTTGAAATGCTCCATGAAATCGCCTGGGTACTTGAACAAATGAATATCAACGTTCTCTTGAAACTGCTCGTTTGCCCAGGCAGCTACGAATCCGATATTAAGCGGAAACATATAAGTGCCGACTCCCAGATAATCATGAACGAAGTCGCACAAATATATGGTAATCTTATTGCTCATTAGCTATTACTTTCTGTATCCGTCTCGCTCCTTGCCGATAATCTTCTTTCATCAATAGCGGACGCTTTTCCTAATGTATTGTCCAGCCCCCGTCTATGATGATATTCTGCCCCGTAATATACCTGGATTTGTCGCTAAGCAGGAAACTGATCACCTCGGCAACCTCGCCTGATTTCACCATCCTGCCCAGGGGCGTTTTCGATGAATATATCTTTTCGAAATCTGACCCGCTTCGTTGTGAATCGGCCAGGCCTCCCGGCGAGACCGCGTTGCACCTGATATTCCATTGGCCGTATCGGGCCGCGACCCACTTGCAGAAATGGATGATTCCCGCCTTGGCAACCGAGTAGACCAGCGGTGAGGTGATGTTCATCCCATCATATATCTCGAAGGTCGGGGCTACCACTCCCTGGATCGAGCCGATATTGATGATGCTCCCGGACTTCTGTCGCTGCATGAACGGGATTACCGTCTTTGTCAGCAAAAAACTGCCCACCAGATTTACTTCGAGCACCTGCCTGAAGGTATCGACCGGGTAGTCCTCAAGTTCTTTGGTGAATCCTTTCGGCTGGCAGGAAGCGTTGTTGATCAAACCGTGGATTTCAGCCTTTGACCTGATCAGGTAATCATTCAGCTTCTCGACGTCTTTCTCATTATTGATGTCGCATCTGAATGACTCTCCGATAATACTCTCCCCGGCCGCTGCTTCTCTGACATCCAGCAGCAGCACGTCGTAGCCATCCTCGGTCAAGGCCCCGGCAAAGCTCTGCCCCATCACTCCCAGCCCTCCGGATATTATCACCAGTTTTTTCATCTTCTCCCCCGTCAACGGCTAAATATCTCCAAGGCTGACCCACTCTTCTTTCTCTGAAGAAAGCCTTATTGCCTCAAGGACTCTCATCGTCTTCACGCAGTCACTCATTTCCATCCTGCTCTCTGTTCGTCCCTGGATAATCCCGATGAAATCCTTCAGCTCTTCAACGTAAGTCTCGTTGAAATCGTAGCCTGGAGTAGGAGAAAAGACTTCCTCGGATGCTCTCCCGGCCCTCTCGGTATGATACACACTGCCGCCGTTCATCTCCCATTCGAGAGTTCCGTTCTCAGCAACAATCTGGCAGCCGCGCAGGTATCTGTGCGACAGGTAATCAAGGTGCAACTCCACCACGGAATCATCCCGGTACCTTAGCAGTGCGGCGCAGATGTCCGCCGTTGAAATCTCCAAATCGCTCACATGGTTGATATAGCCGCTGACTTTCTCGGGGCAGCCGAAAAACCAGACAAGGTAATCAATTTCGTGCACAAGTTCGATATGAACTCCGCCCCCCAATTCCTTCTTGGCGCTGCTGGTCTCCCTGTAATCGACGTCCCTTCTCCAGTTGGGTAGGTAATACCCGGCCGCTATCCGGGCCGAATATACCTTTCCCAGTTGGGGCAGGAAGTCTTTGATAAACAGCAGAGCGGGATAGTACCTCAGATTAAAACCAATCGCGTATTCCCCAAAACCGCTTTGCAGCAGTAGTTTCTCCATCTGAAGAGTCGATTCCATCTCGGCCGCCGGCGGTTTTTCCAGCAGGAAGGGAATCCGGCGCTCTACCAGCAGTTCCACGTCCGGTAAATGTCTTGATGTCGGGGAACAGATTATTGCCCCGTCCGTCTTCCCATTGGCCACGGCTTCCTCAAGAGAATAATATTCCCTCAAGCCATCCTGGTTTGGATTCTCCTTTGAGTGCCGCAGCAGAGCTACTTCATGCCCCGTCGCCCTGGCATTGGCGGCGTGCTTTCTGCCGATTGAGCCATAACCGATGACCAGAAGTTTCACCAGTCGCTCCCTTATCCTCTCACCCCGAAGGCGCTGATTACCCTGCCTTCTGTCTTGTCTTTTAGAGTCTTATCCGTCAGCGCTTTCCTCATCCGGGAAAAAACATCATTGTAAACTTCCAGCGTGTACTCGATGTCCTCCCTGGTGTGTCCCAGGCTGGTATGGTGATAGCCGACAAAAAGGACCCCTTTTTTGGCGCACTCCTGTTGGATGAATGATTTAATCTCGTTTACCGTTGCGTCCTCCTGGTCTGATATTATCAGGTGAGTCATCGGGGCCAGTCCGACAATCCTCAACACTTCGGAAAGGGCCTGTTTCGAAATGATTTCTTCAATTCCTTCCCTGAGCATTTCACCCATCTCCCAGATGTGCCTGATGGCCTCACCCTTCTGCAGTATCTCGATAGTTTTCAGGGCCGCCTTCAAAGACGCTTTTTCAGTGGCGTATGACCCGGACATAAAACAATTCTCATTTTCGAACTGTTCCATCAGGTATCTTTTTCCGGCCAGGGCGCTCAACGGGAAACCGTTGGAAAGCCCCTTGCCGAATACAGCCAGGTCGGGAGTAATCTTGAAATATTGCTGGGCGCCGCCGATATCAAGGCGGAAACCCGTCTTCATCTCATCGTATATCAGGATAATTCCGTTTTGAGCCGTCAACTCTCTTATTCTCTCCAGGAAGCCTGCCTCCGGTTCGTAGTTGATTATCGGCTCCATTATCAGGGCAGCAATCTCATGGCTCTGCTCTACTATTGTCTTCTCGATCGACTCAATGTCGTTATACCGGCAGTTTATCACCAGTTCGGACAGCTTTTCGGGCAGGCCTTTGTTCCGCGGCGTCGAGGCCATAAACCAGTCGTGAAACCCGTGGTAGCCGCCCACGGTGATGATTTTTAATTTGCCGCTGTAGTTCCGGGCCAGCTTTACCGCTCCCTCGCAGGAATCGGAACCGTTCTTGAAAAATCTCACCATCTCGGCACAGGTTACCACTCTCCTGATTTGCCTGGCCAGGAACGATTCCTCCGGGCAGGACAACGTATAAATAAGGCCCTCGTCAATGCCTTCTTTTGCGGCCTGGTTCACCTCGGAGTTGGCGTAGCCCAGGGTCACCATGCTTAGAGACATTGAATAGTCGATGAACTCATTATCATCTGCGTCGTATATGCGGCATCCCTTGGCTGATTTTACGAATAAGGGTGAATTTCCGATGACGAAAAGGTTGGGGTTACGGCTGAAGGTCGAGGTTCCCATCGGGATTACCTCAATTGCCTCCTGGTAGATTTTCATTGAATTTTCGAATTTCATCCTCGTCACTCCTGCCTATCTCAACGAATATACTACCTTTTCGATCTCCTCTTTGCCAAACTTGACCGGGTTCTGTTGGAAAGCGGCTTCCAGTTGCATCGAGTTGTCGATGATCAATTTCAAATCCTGCTCTGTTTCCACCCCGAAGCCCTTCAGGTCGGTCGGGATGCCGAGTTCCCTGCTCAGTTTCTCTATTTCATCGGCGAAGCGTTCTGATTTCTCAGCTGGGGAAGTCGTCCCGGTCTCAAAAACCAGGTCGTAAAGCTCCGAATACTCGGTGTATCCCTTTCCCACATTGTATTTTATCACTGACGGCAGGAAAACGGACCCGGCCAGCCCGTGGGGGACGTCAAAGTACACGCCCAGGGGATAGCTCAGGGCCCCGGAAGGCCCGGCCCCGGAATTCATCAGGGCGATTCCGGCACAGCCAGCCCCGAGCAGCAGGTCCAGCTTCGTTCCGGTTGAGCGGTCGCCACCGGCTATTTTCTTTAGATTTTTAAAAAGTAGCCGGAACGCCTTTATTGAGAATATTCTTGATAACGGGGTGGCATTCTGGGCGGCGTAACTCTCCAAAGTATGAGTCATCGCATCCATTCCCGCAGAAGCGTATATATGGGTCGGGCAACTATCCAGCAGCCCCGGGTCGTAAATAGCTATCTGGGGGTAGTTATATTCCGTATTGATACCGAACTTCCATTTCTCCACCGTATCTATAAAAACGGCGTAAGGTGTTACCTCGCTGCCTGTGCCGGCTGTTGATGGCAGGGCTACTACCGGCAGTGGCCGGTTTCTTACCTTGCCGAAACCCCGGTACTCAATCGCTCTCCCCTTATTTGTCTGTAGGGTCGCGCAGCCCTTGGTCAGATCAAGCGTGCTTCCCCCCCCAATTCCCACAAAACAGTCCAGGTCATGCTCGGTGAATTTTGATTTGACCTCGTCCAGATAATCATAACTTGGTTCGACCATTTCATTGATCAGCAGGACGACCTGCCCCAGCGAATCGTTTAACAGAGTTGCGATTTCTTGGCAATAATCATTGTTGTCGTAAAGGCCCTTGTCTATCACCAGACCGATGCGCCCCCTGGAATTGGCCCCCAGCAGTTCCGGTAAACCGCTGGCGCTCCGCTCCCCGGCTCTCAAGTCGGTCTTCATCACAAACCTGATATTCTCTTTTAAATGATCTTTCATAGTCCTGCCCTTGTTTTCCCGCCGCAATTTGTTTTGTTCCCGAAGCGTCCCCTTCCCCATCACGTTTCAACTTGTTCGTGGAGCAGGTCCGGCCTTCTCGGTACCCGCTAATTGTATCACCTTTTGAATAGAAGCTTGACACCTCACGACCATCATTCTTTCAATAGATCCTTCTCAAGTATCTCGAATATCTTGGTGGCGATTACCTCATTACCCTTTTCTGATATGTGGACAAAATCAATATAGTATGTCTCCGTCCTGTCACCGAGTGCCTCCATGATACTGAAGAAACTAGCAGGAGGGTTTCCCACCAACGAAGCGTAGGTCATCTGCTGAAGAAGGCCGTGGTGACTGTCCGTTACCCTTGGATCCGTAGCAGTTTCTTCATCTGTGAGCTTCTTTTCAGTGAAAGTTGTTGGTTGCTGAAAATAGGCGTACTTGAAACCGTATGATTGGGACAACCGCTCCAGAAAATTTATCGACTCAAGGTAGTTTTCAGCGATGCCGGCGGAAAGCAATCGTAATTCCTCATCGTTATAGTCTGAAGCAACCGCGTCGAGGTCTTGCTCCTGAAAACTCGATCTAAATATATATTGAATCGTCTTGTCCAACACCATGTAAATCTTGCTATAGCTCGTCAGTACCACGGGTATCGCGTTCAAAATACTGGACACGGAGGCTGGTACTGAAGGCTCTGCCCCCAATTTCTCGCTAATCCTGAGTTGATCGTAATGAGCATCCGGAACGCCGCTCTGATAGGCAGCGTAAACTTCGTTAGCCCCACCGTAAAATATGACATAATCAGGCCTGTGGCCCTCTTTTAACAGCAGTGCCAGATACACGGTTTCTTGCGTGATCGTGTAGGCCCACTCTCCATAATTATGGACTTCGACGTCGTAATCGCTACTGTCCAGCAGCTTGTACAAATATGAAGGTATTGTGTGGTCGTCTCTGGCGCCATATCCCCAGACTGTTGACCCTCCAAACACATATAATGTCTCAGCAAGTTCTCCGGGAGTTTCCCCGGGACGCCATGTTGTTCTTACTCCCTCGGAATTTACATTAATATACTCTCCGTGATACGGTCCGTACTTCCAGCCCACAAACGGTTTATAAACACTGGTCAGAGAGAATTCTCCGATCTCTTCCCAATATTGTCCCGCCCACTCAATACCCTCGTAAGGTGACAGAGAGGCTTTCTGAGCAAACCCACTTTGCTGCTGGTCATCCAGTTTGGTTACAAAGCTGACGGCCTGCAAACCGGCTTCTACTACGAGAATTACGAGTATAAAAGTAATGAATCCGAAAACCAGACGTTTTCTTCTTTCCGGAGTTTTGCCCTGTAAATAGACGAGCAAGACGCTCGTGATAAGAAGTATATCGAGGCCGCCAATGAAGATTCTGGATTGAAATGAAATATTACTGGGTAGTAGCAGATAACCCACTAGCCACGGATTTACCAACAGACCGGCAGCCAGGGCAACATTCAAACCGGTAAACCTCTTTGGAATTATTTTTAAAAACAAAACACCACTCCCAATGAGTTCAGTTGTGAAAGAATTGCTGCCATATTCTCAAAAAAGAGTGTAAATGAACGGAGCGATTGAAGAACTCCCGGCAAACACCAATAGGGCGCCGAATAATACCAGAATAACTACAACGGGAATCAACCACCACAGTTTTCTCTGCCACAGATAACTCAGCAACTCGCCGAAGACCCCTATCTTCGTTGTGAAATCTCCTAACATACCCATCACGCCATTCTCCCTCTTAACATAATGACAAATTCTATTTTCTTACTACATAATTCTTTAGCACCAGTACATCTATTCCACTGGTGCTGAAAGTATTGAAAGCATTGGCTGGTGAGTTTACCACCGGTTCCCCTCTCAGGTTGAAAGAGGTATTCAGTAAAACGGGCACTCCGGTGGCCTCACCAAACCTCTTCACTACCTGATAATATCGGGGGTTCCATTCTTCTCTGACTGTTTGGAGTCTCCCTGTGCCCATGTGGCTGACCGCCTTAATGGTTTCTGCCTTATGTTTCATGAGCGGCAGCACCAGGAGCATGTACCTGGCCGGATATTGTTTTGCCACCTGGTCGCCGTCTTGAAAATATCCTCCCATCCGCTCTTCCAGTATTGCCGGGGCAAAAGGTCTGAAAGGTTCGCGGAATTTGATCTTCGCATTCACCAGTTCTTTCATCTCTTCGCTCCTGGGGTCTGCCAGGATGCTCCGGTTGCCCAGAGCCCTGGGGCCCCATTCAGACCGGCCCTGAAACCAGGCCACAACCTTTCCGTCCACAAGATCATCTACGGTTCTGTCCAGCAGCTTCTCATCATCTGAGAAATATTCGTAAGAAATATTGTTGCCGTCCAGGAATTCCTTGGTCTCATCCTCTGAATACTCTTTTCCCCAATAGGCATGCTCCATGACGAGATCGGAAGAGCACA
>NYYM01000088.1 GCA_002685815.1 Dehalococcoidales bacterium
AGGGCTTTGAAATCTACCTGGCAGAGAAGGATGCAGACCTGGGGGGCATAGCCCGAAGAGTTCACTACACACTGGAAGGGATGGATGTTCAAGCTCATCTCAACGACATCATACGCCAGGTTTATCAGCATCCCTCAATCCACGTTTCCACCGGAGCTACCATCACGGAAGCCTCCGGTTTTGTGGGGAATTTCGTAACCAAAGTAATGTCTCAGGGAAGGGTTAAAGAGATACACCACGGAATAACCATCATCGCCACCGGAGCGGAAGAACATAAACCCACCGAGTACCTCTATGGAAAGGACGACAGGGTGATAACCTTACTGGAGTTAGAGGAGCAGATCGCCTCAGGGGAAGAAAAGGTGATCACCTCTCAGAGCCTGGTAATGATCCAATGCGTAGGTTGCCGCCAGGAAGACAGGAATTACTGCGCTCGGGTATGTTGCAGTCAGGCCATCAAAAACGCTTTGAAACTGAAAGAGAAGAATCCCGAGATGGACATCTACATCATCTACCGGGATATGAGGACTTATGGATTCAGAGAGGATTATTACCGGGAAGCAGCAAGTAAAGGAATTACCTTTATCCGCTATGAGTCTAACGATAAACCCCTGGTGAAGGCTGTTGAAGAGGGTGGTCAAAACATACTGAGGGTCACCGCGACCGATTCTGTTCTGGGTAAGAAACTGGCTCTGGATACCGATCTGGTGGCTTTAGCCGCTGCCGTTGTTCCGGCCGCAGATATCAACGATGTAGCTCGGTTATTCAAGATACCTCTAAACCAGGACGGCTTCTTACAGGAGGCCCATGTAAAATTGAGACCCGTTGACACGGTCGCTGCCGGTGTCTTCCTGTGCGGGATGGCTCACTATCCCAAGCATATAACGGAAACAATCAGCCAAGCTTACTGCGCTGCCAGTCGTGCTGCCGACATTCTCTCAAATGATTCAGTGATAGCCTCAGGGGCTATTTGCGACGTAAAAGAGAGTGATTGCGTTGCTTGTGGGGCCTGCGTTTCGGTCTGCAAGTATGATGCCATAGAGATGGTTGATACACCCGAAGGTAAGAAAGCCAGGGTCAATCCCATCCTCTGCAAGGGAGACGGGCTTTGCAATTCAAAGTGTCCGACAGCTGCTATTTCTCTAAAACATTTTACCGATGAAGAAATCCTTTGCCAGATAGATGCCTCGGTACCAGACCCGGCCGAAGTTCCGGCCCTGGCGAAAACTAATTAATGGAAAAAGCACAGAACACGGTATCAGGAGTCAGTCAATAATGGTGGTAAGGCACGACTTTGAACCAAGAATCTTAGGATTTCTGTGCAACTGGTGTTGTTACGCCGGGGCTGACCTGGCCGGAGTTTCCCGCTATCAGTACCCCCCCACAATGAAGATAATCAGGGTGATGTGCTCCGGCAGAGTCGACTTGGCGTTCGTCCTTAGGGCTTTCAAAAATGGGACGGACGGGGTCTTTATCGGCGGTTGTTGGCTGGGCGATTGCCATTATCTTACCCAGGGAAACTACGATGCACTGAGTATGATGCATTTATGTAAACTACTACTGAAGCACATCGGCATAAACCCAGTTAGGTTAAGGCTTGAATGGGTGTCCGCCTCTGAAGGAATCCGTTTTGCCGAAGTCGTTACTAGCTTTACCAAAGAGTTGAAGGAATTGGGGCCCCTGGGATCAAGCGAAGAGATAGATAGAGACGGCCTGAAGTTCAAGCTGGAAGCAGTCAATAACCTGATCCCCTACATTAAGTTGGTGGAAAGGGAGAGGCTGAGAGTACACTTCGATACAGAGGAAGAATACGAAGAGTATTTCACCAGCCATGAGGTAACCGGCTTGATTCGAGAGCTAATCGGAGATAAATTGGCCATGAGCCAAATTATGTTGCTGCTCCGGGAAAAACCCCTTCCAACGGAAGAAATCTCCGATATTCTGGACATCAGCCCGTCCGAAGTATCGAGGCACCTTGACAGTTCGACGAGACAGGGATTAGTCCGATTCAATGAAAGCCGGAATCTCTTTACCCCCGTTTGAAACGGAAGAACTGGCGCGGGGTCAGCGCAAAGAGAAAAGAAGGTCAGGACAACGGCTATGGACGACAAAAGAACCGATCAGATAATAAACAAATATCAGGGCAAATCCAGTTCACTCATCCAGATATTAATGGACATTCAGAGCGAAAATCACTGGCTTCCCCGAAGAGTATTAGAAAGGGTGAGTGAGAAACTGGCAGTACCTTTGAGCGAGGTGCTGCACATAGTTACCTTTTACAAAACCTTCAGTCTTACTCCTCAAGGACTCCACTCAATGATTGAGGCAGATTTATGTCAAGAATAAATTCGGCTGCCGAACTGGAAGACCGCAGGCAAAAAATCCTCTCCAAGAGAGACGGTGAGAAGCCAGCTATTGCGATATGCGGAGGGACCAGCTGTCTGGCTCTGGGTAATGACAGGATTATCAGTGCATTTGAGGACGAAATCGCCGGGCAATCATTAGAGAACAGAATTCATGTCAGAGTGACCGGCTGCCTCGGTTTTTGCCAAAAAGGACCCATCGTCGTTATCTATCCTGAAGAAATCTGCTATACGGAAGTGAAGCCGGAAGATGTCCCTGACATTGTTTCTCAAACCGTAGTTAGCAAGAAAGTGATTGACCGCCTGCTTTTCACTGACCCGGACAGCGGCCAAAGAGCAACCCATTTCAATGAAATACCATTTTACAGAAAACAACAAAGGAACCTTTTTGGTGATAACAGTAAGCTTGATCCCAAAAGCATCGATGATTTTCTCGCCTTGGGCGGGTATTCCGCCTTGTCCAAATCACTTTTTGAGCTCACCTCCGAGCAAGTCCTTGACGAGATAAAGAAAGCCGACCTGCGAGGTCGGGGCGGTGGCGGTTTTCCCGCCGGTTTGAAGTGGGAGACCGCCCGTAATGCCCCCGGAGATGAGAAATACGTTATCGTTAACGCTCATGAAGGAGAGCCGGGGGCATTTATGGATCGAGCCCTCTTTACGGGAAACCCTCATATCGTTCTGGAGGGCTTAATAATAGGCGCCTATGCTGTCGGATCACATCAGGGCTATATCTACACCCATCACGACACTCCTCAATTGAGAGAGAACATCAATATCGCCCTCACTCAGGCAGAGGAATACGGGTTATTAGGCGAAAACATACTTGGCTCCGGTTTCAGCTTTGCGGTTGAGGTGCATCTTGATATCGGGATTTTCGTTTCCGGCGAGTCCAGCGCATTGATGATGGCCATTGATGGGAAGACACCGGAACCGAGACCCAAATACATCCGCACCTCGGTAAGCGGTATCCGGGGAAAGCCGACCAACCTGAATAATGTGGAAACGTGGGCTAATGTGCCCCGGATAATCAGTAAAGGCTCCGAATGGTATACCAGCATCGGCACGGAGAGGAGCAAGGGTACCAAACTCATCTCCTTGTCCGGTAACATAGTGAATACCGGGGTGATGGAAGTTCCTCTAGGGACCACCCTGAGAACGATTGTCTATGACATCGGAGGAGGGATTCCCAACGGGAAAAAACTCAAAGCGGTCCACTTTGGAGGGCCTATGGGAGGTTCCATCCCCGAGAGTCTTCTTGACACTCCCCTGGATTTTGATGAGCTAGCACACTTGGGGGCTCCGATGGGAGCGGGCGGTATGCTGGTGATTGATGAGGATATGAGTATGGTCGAATTGACCAGGTATTTCCTCGACTTCCTCGCCAATGAGTCCTGTGGTAAATGCGTCCCCTGCCGCGAAGGCATAAGGCAAATGTTGAAGATTGTGACCAGTATTAACCAGGGCAAGGGAAGAGAGGGAGACATCGAGCTTTTGGAGGAGCTATCCGAGGTACTTGCAGGTGCCTCGCTTTGCGCTCTGGGAAGAACTGCTCCCGGCCCGTTCTTGAGCACAATACGCTCTTTCAGAGATGAGTATGAGTTCCTCATCAAAGATGGAGACTCCGTCTATCGTTCATCCCTGAAGAACGAAGAAGTACCCGCCGAGAGAGCAAAGACAATTGAGTGAAATTATCTTGCGGATAGATGGCAAAGAAGTCAAAGCATCGACGGAGATGACCGTCTTAGCGGCGGCCCGCAGTGTGGGAATAAATATTCCCACACTCTGTCACCACGAGAAACTAGAACCCTACGGAGGGTGCCGCATTTGCACCGTGGAAGTGGAAACAGGCGGACGGACAAGCCTGGTCGCTGCCTGTCTTTATCCGGTACAACCAGATCTGGTAGTAAGAACCAGATCTGAGAATGTGGACAAAATACGCAAGATGCTGCTGGAACTGTTGCTGGCTCACGCCCCGGATTCCCTGGAATTGGAGCAACTGGCCCGGGAGTACGGAGCAGACAAGAACCGCTTTGAAAAGGAGTCCTCGTTCTGTATTCTGTGCGGGCTGTGTGTAAGATACTGTGCCGAAATCAAGAAGGCAAATGTGGTTGGATTTGTAGAAAGTGGCACCAGACGTGAGATAAGTTTCATTCCGGAGAGAGCCGCTCGGGAATGCTGGAAGTGCAAGGAATGCTTCCCCCTATGCCCCACAGTGGCTTTACAGGCAGCTTACTTCTTAACGGAAGCGCTGGCTTTCCCCTCGCCTTCCCCGGAGTCAGAATCAGAAAGATAGTCCAGAAAGGAAGAGGTCTATGAGCAAGAAGGTAGCAATTAATCCAGGCTGGGAGTATTACGAGAAATTAACCTTCGCCCCGGCCGTGCGAAAGGGAAACATGCTGTTCATCAGCGGCATAAACGCCTGCCGCATCGATCCTGACAGCGGAAGGTCGATAGCACAGGGAGACATCGCCGACCAGACGGCGGAGATCTACAGCCGGATGAAAGAGATACTGGAAGCAGCCGGAGCCAGCTTCGAAGACGTAGTTGCGACTACCGATTACATCACCATCTCGGAGAACTACAAGGCCACTGCCGAGGTGCGCCGTCAGTACTTTGGGGAAAGCTTCCCCGCCTCCACCGGTGTCATCGTCAACGGACTGCTGGGGCGAGGAGTACTGATTGAGATTAACGCCGTGGCCGTGCTTGACTGAGCAGGGTCAGACGATGGCCCGATTGGCCCGGAACAGGTAGTAGCCCAGCTTGTGTCGCTACAGTTTCCCTGTGGTCGTGCCTGGTAACTCCCCGACAAAGCGGAGCCAACGGGCTGTCTTGAAATGTACAGGTTTTCCCCACTTTCCGTTTTGTACTAAAATCATACTCAGAGCCCACGGGGCGGTCTGCCATGCAAGATTGATGTCACCCACCAGATTGCCTAACGGCGAATGCAGCCTGCAGCGTGTGACTATATAGACCTATTCGGCAGTGATTCGCCCTGACTGCCGCAGCTACTGCCGTAGCTACTTCCGTAGGCACAAATACGCCATCCACTTGGTGCGTACATATCGGGATCTGATCGCAGCGCTTGACTGGGATTCGATCAATTTGCTCCTAACGTATAGAAACCTCGATCGAGAGGAAAAGTCCAGTTTGTAAACCAAACCGGATCGCACAACAAAAGAATCGGCGGGATGTATATCTGGGCAATTGTGTTTATTACCTTTCTACCAACCACCGGCAAGCTCCCCCCTAGCTCGGCGAGCGCCCTGACTGAAGTAGTGGAAGGATTCAAATACCTCCGTATGGAACCCGACATTCTCCTAGTGCTGATATTCAACCTCTTTGCCGTCGTTCTGGCCATGCCTTATCAGCAGCTCCTTCCGGTTTTCGTGGAGGATATACTAAAGGTCGGGGCCGGCGACATGGGTATACTGGTAAGCTTCTCCGGCATCGGCGCCATTGCCGGCTCTCTCGTCTCGGCCTCCTTACCTAACCGGAAACGCGGCTTGATGCTGTTGGTCAGTAGCATGTTTCTGGGTCTGGTACTCGTCAGTTTCTCCTTCTTCAAGGTATGGGGCCTATCTCTGGGGGTCATGGTTCTGATCGGGATGGGGCAAACCGGCAGAATAACCCTAAACAATATCCCGGCTCAGTACTACAGTAGTGACCAGTTCCGAGGGCGCATCATGGGCATATTCGATATGCAGATGTCTTTCCCCGGCTTTACCGTCCTCGGCGCGGCCTTGCTGACTGGAATCATCGGCATGGAGTGGGCAGTGAGCAGCTTCACCTTGCTGCTGGTAGCTGTTTCGCTTTCGCTCATTATTTTCGTATCTCGTTTGCGCCGGCTGGACTGACACCCCAGGCATCATCGATTGGCAATTTCAATTAGTCGACCCAAAAGGAAGATGCCCGGATGTGGTAATATTAGTAAACAGAGCAACAAATTCTATTATTTCGAGGTATCAAGAATGGAGCAGGCGGAAAAGGCCAGGAATAAAGCCCATCAATATCAAAGAGATTATGGTGGATGCGCTCAGAGTGTTCTGGGAGCACTTCAAGAAGAATTGGAGATTGGAAGTACGGACTCGTTCAAAGCACTGAGCGTGCTCGCCGGAGGTATTGCCCGGCAGGGAGAGACTTGCGGCGCTGTTGTCGGCGCCCTTTCGGCACTGGGGTTAGCGAATGGCAGGGAAAGGATCGAAGATACCCAGGCCAACAAGGACGCGATGGATCAAGCTGTGATTGTGACCACCAGGTTCAAGAATGAAATGAAGAAACAATTTACCTTCAAAGGCAAATTGAACAGCACCTTGTGTCGCCATGTTCAAAAAAAGATCTTTGGCAGGTCGTTCGATCTGTTGGACAAGGATGATTTCCGGGCTTTCGTGGCCGCCGGCGGTCGTAGCGATGCCGGCTGCCCGAAAGTGTGCGGAGTAGCCGCTCAGGTTAGTGTAGAAGAGATATCCAAACTTCAATAAATCCAAATAAGTGAAAGCAGATGTTTTGTTAGCAGCCACTATTGCTGAACGGCGTATCTCAACTCCGAACCGTTCTCCCGGTAATACGAGATGTGGATTCTATTTTCGCTATCCAGGCTAATGGAAGAATATTTACCGGTTCCGTCCTTGTCTCCATCCTCGTCAATTGTGTGGTCACTCCATATTCCATCGATGTTTTGAATGATTTTCAAAGCCGCATTTGTTGATGATTCCTTGTAATAGGAAATATATATATTATCGCTACCATCTACTGTAATAGATGTGTGTTTCCCTTGAGTATCCGAGTCCGAATCTGCAAGTTGCTGTACAGCCCAGGCCCCGCCTGAATCAGTCGCATATTTAATTGCGGTCAGCCCCCCGAGGTGGTACGAGATATGCACGTTATTGGAACCGTCCAGCGCGATTGATATACCTGATATTACTCCACCACTGTCAAGTGTTGTTGGCGTCGACCATGAATTTAGAGACCCGCTTACAAATCTTAGCGTTGAGGTTTGAGCTCGATAGGCTATATAACACCTACCATCCGCATCCACAGCAATTGACGAATGGACCTGCCCGGAAATGTCATTCTCTATAGTTTCCGTGACCCAGTTATCGGACTCCCCGATAGTATTGGTGGCATATTTAAGTGAGCCGTTATCTTCATCTCCATAAACGATGTGAACTCTGTTGTTCTTGCTATCCACGGCTAAAGAGCTGTACTGCCAGACAGTACCGGTGGTATCGATACTTGAAATCACCCACGCGCTTGAGTTCCCGGCCCTATATGCATATTTAAGACCATAAAGCCCGTCAGTGGCCTGATATGATATATGGATGCCACCATTGCTGTCGATCGCCATCGAAATACCATCCGCGACACCAACTCGCTCGACGATCTCGTTTAGCCAGGTCCCGCCTGCATTCGTGGTATGATACAAGACGCTCTCTTGATTGGAATAAGCTGATTGATCATAACCGAAATGGGCAATGTGTACTTTATCGTTATTGTCAATCGCAATTGACCCGAATCTCCCCCCGGCGCCGTGCAACACAGAGGTCACCCAGGTTAACTGTCGATCCTCAGTTGGTGCCGATTCAGTTTCAGGTGCAGTCCCGGTATCTTCCCCCGCCGAAGGCCCGGAGTCAGAAGATAGTCCGGTTGTGGAAGTTGGTGGCGACTCAGCCTGTGGTTTTTCCTCCGTAACTGTTGCCGATGTAACGCCTTCCGAACCATTTATTACCGGTTCGGTAGCCTCGTCAGCTTTGTTTATGTCGCCAAAGTAAATGAAAAGTGCCGCCCCTATTCCCAGTATCACCACCGCCGCGATGACTACTTTCAGCTTTTGCGATTTCTGCTCTAAATAGTTATCAATCATGGGATCCCAAACCGTTGAACCGCTTTCTGTATTTTCACAAAATCATCGGAGATAAACTGATCACTAGCAGAGAAGGATGGGGTAAAGTCGCAATTCTAGGTTGATAGTCAAGGATGTTCCTGTCTACCCTGGTATCTAGACACCTTTCCAGGCGGACTCTGGATTATTTATTGACCATTCCCGCTGACCTGTCTACGGAACAGATAAGCAAGGTTGCCAATTCCATCACGCCATGCCCGTAACTTCGATTCTCCTAAACGGTAATCGTATTGGATGGGGACTTCGGCACATCGGACACCTAATCTACAGGCCGCTTCAATCTTTATTTC
>NYYM01000089.1 GCA_002685815.1 Dehalococcoidales bacterium
ATTTCTTTGGCGGTTTCGGTGCCGCTTAAACGTTTAGCTGTCATTCTTATACCTCTTTGTTAAACTGGGGCTCCGTCTTTAGCAAGGATCCTATCCATCAGATCGCCAACCGCCAGGACGGCCCTCGATGTATCCGGCAGATCAAGCAGCGGCCTAGCCTCCAGGTCATAGGCATAGACCTCATCATCCCTGGGGATAACGATAGGAGAATCCATATTAAGCCGGATCAGTTCATCCCGTACCATTGGCGCCAACTCATCAGGGACCATGTTCACGATTACAGATTGTCTGCTCACATTTAGTTTCAGTTCTTCAACCAGGTCTCTTATCCGAGCAACGGTACGAATGCCTTTTACCGAATGGTCCGATATTATCAACAGGTGATCAATGTTCTGGGTGGTGCGTCGGCTCAAGTGTTCCAGTCCGGCTTCGTTATCCATCACCACGAAAGGGTAATTCTCGGCCATCCGATCGGCGAAAACTCTCAACACGGTATTAGGGTAACAGTAGCAATCCGGGCCTTCTCCCCGTCCCATAGTTATCAGGTCAAGCCCCTGGCTCTCCACGACCGCTTCATTCATGCGAAGTTGCAGAAAGGCCTCTTTGGTCATTCCGGCCGGAATAGTCAACTTTGTCCCATTAAACGAAGCGATTATGGAGCCGACTGTCTCCCTGACCTCAAGGCCTAAGCCCTCTCCCAGGTTGGCATTAGCATCGGCATCGACAGCCAGAATCGGGACAGAGCCCTTCTTTTTCAAGTAGCGTATAATAAGGCTTGATATTGACGTTTTACCAGTGCCGCCTTTTCCGGCGACCGCGATTGAAAAGCTCATCTTGCTATCCTTCCTCAATCAATAGTTTCTTAACTAGAACAACCCCTGCACTTTACCGGTGCTGACGTCAACGTCCACCTTCCTGAAGGCTGGGCTTGAACTGGTACCCGGCATCAGGGTAATGGTACCGGCCACGGGGCAAAGGAACTTAGCCCCGGAGTAAACCAGGATATCCCTGATGGGCAAAGTCCAGTTCTTAGGCACGCCCTTCAAGGTCGGGTCATGTGACAGGCTGAGATGGGTCTTCACCATCATAGTAGCATAGCTGTCATATTCTTCGTCAGCCTCAAATTTCTTAGCCTTCGCTTCAGCTTCCGCCGACCATGAAACGCCATCAGCCCCGTAAACAACGGTGGCAATTTTGTGCACCCTGTCCCTTAGCTTCATCTCCATGGGATAGAGGAAGTCGAAGTTATTCTCTTCCTCGCAGGCTTCGATGACAGCATCGGCCAGTTCCAGGGCGCCGTCGCCGCCCTCTGCCCAGTGGCTGCTCTCGGCACAGCGAGCACCGGCTGCCTCAGCCGCTTTCTTAACCACGGCTACCTCGGCGTCAGTGTCAGTATGGAAGCGGTTGATGCAGACTACGGGGTTAATACCTGATGCCCTGATGACGCCGATAAAGTGGAGCATGTTCGGCAGGCCCTTCTCCAGCAGTCCCAGGTTTTCTTTGGTGTACTCTTCGGCCAAGGGCAGCCCGGCTACGACCCGGGCACCGCCGCCGTGCATCTTCAGGGCACGTATGGTGGTGGTCAATACCGATACATGGGGTTTTAATCCACTGTAACGGGACTTAACATTCCAGAATTTCTCAAATCCGATATCAGCGGCGAAACCGCTCTCGGTAACGTGATAATCAAACATTTTGAGGCCAATACGGTCGGCGATGATGGAGGATTGGCCGACGGCGATGTTGGCAAAGGGACCAGCGTGAACCAGGCAGGGCTGATATTCAGCAGTGCAGAGCAATGTCGGATTAACGGCGTTCCTCATCCAGGCGGTCATCGCGCCGCCTACCTGAAGGTCACCGGTGGTGACCGGCTTACCTTTCTGGCTATAGGCAACGGTAATGTTGTCCATCCTCTCTCTGAGGTCAGCTAAATCTCTTACAATGGAGAGCATGGCCATCAGTTCCGAACTGACGGCGATGCCGAATTTAGACTGCATGGTAAAACCGTCCGTCTTACCCCCGAGGCCAATAACGATATTACGCAGACTCTGGGCGCAGAAATCCATTATCCAGCCCATTTCAACCCGAGTGGGATCAATATCCAGCCGCTTCATCCCGGTCAGTTTTTCCAGGCGGGAGTCGTTATAATTGCGTTCATGCTGCATCCTGGCCGTCATGGCTACCATTGCCAGGTTATGAGAATTCATAATGTCATTGATATCACCGGTAAGTCCCATTGAGAACTCGGTCATCGGAATAAGCAGGGCGTTGCCGCCACCGGCAGCGGTTCCCTTGATATTCATCGTCGGACCACCCGATGGCTGACGCAGGGCCCCGCCAACGTTCTTTCCCCGTTTGCCCAGACCTTCAATCAGACCGCAGGAGGTGGTGCTTTTGCCTTCTCCCAATGGAGTGGGGGTAATGGCCGTGATTTCAATGTATTTACCGTCCGGTTTGTCCTTAAGACGGTCCATAATCTTCAAGAAATCAAGCTTGGCTATTCTCCCGTAGGGCAGCATTTCCCCTTTTTCCAGACCCAGTTTCTCCCGCCACTCTTCCGAAGTGGGCATGTTTTCTTCAGCCGCCTCCGAGATCTGCCAATCTTCCATTTCCACCGCATCGTAAGCCATAAACCCTCCCTTTGTTTTTAATCCTTAATGATTACCTGTTCCCGGTTCAATCCGTACCTGAAGATATTATTAACATGTCCGCGCGTTTACAGGCCGTTTCTCTCTTTCTAAGTTCTGGTTGGCTCTTTCTCAGCACCGGCCACCAAAGTCCGGTAGATACCCTGTGCCGCCGACCTGACCTCGGAGCTTGAATCGAGAGGGGTCTTGTTAGCCTGGTCGGCCTCAACAACCGCCTGGTCATAGGGGATAAACCCCATGAAAGTAAAATCGGACAGGTTCTCGATGAGAAATTCCCTGTCCGAATCGTTTCTTATTTTATTACCGACGATGGCGATATTATTTAATCCTATCTCTCCGGCCAACCTGCGGATATTCTGGGCCGTTTCAAGGCTCCTTCGGCCCGGCTCAACCACTACTATCAATTTGTCCACCATCGAGGCTGTCCCCCGGCCAAAGTGCTCAAGACCAGCCTCCATATCCATTATCACTACTTCTTTTCTGGCAATTAAGAGGTGACTCATCAGGGCCTGGAGCATACTGCTTTCGGGACAGTAGCATCCGGAGCCGCCCTTCTTAATCCTACCCATCCTCATCAATTTAATACCGTCAAGTTTTTGAGCATATTTCTCCGGTATATCATCTACTTTGGGGTTGAGCTTATAATAGGGGGCCGACTGTCCCGGTTTTGAGCCAGTCCTTTCCTCTATAAGTTCATTCATTTCAGAGATGGGGGTTATCTCCTCAGGAGCGGGAAAACCAAGGGTAGCCGCCAAGTTAGCATCCGGGTCAGCATCTATGGCGATAACAGAATAGCCGGATTCAGCGAATATCTTTGAAAGAAGAGACGCCAGTAAGGTCTTACCTACTCCACCTTTACCACTAATGGCAATTTTCATCTACTCTACAATCTAACACAATTAAAGCCGAGACTTTCACGGGAAAGCACTCAGCCTTAAGCAGTTCCAGGACCTGCTGCTTACCCTAATTAGTATATCCCAATGGCGGATGAGAAGTCAACTGACAGAAAGGGGCGGTATTACTCAATCTTAGTTGGGACAATATCCTCATGATAGAGAAATCAGTATCTGAGGACATTTAATAACCCTTCCCCCTTTCCTTGTTAAGGGAAGGGGGAAGAGATTGCTGAGAGGGGCAAAGCCCCTCTCAGCAGCCCCGTGATCTTTCAGAAAAAAGGGGAATGGGTTCGGTTTGGAAAGGCCCAAGTGGGTGAGGTTGACAAACAACCGAGAATGAGTGCACCAAAGTGCCCGTTAACTATACCATCTATTCAACGGTAACATCTTGGCCAGATTACGGGGGAAATTTATGGGGCAGTCCCTCTCCCAGGCCGTACCTTCAAAGCTCGGCGATGTCTTCTCAAGGGCCATCACCAGAACGGCATCTTTGTACACCTTAATGCCGTAGGGGCGACAGCAACGCCGCAGGAATCATAAACCCTGTATTTCAGTTTCTCCAGTGAATTCAGCAGAATGAACTGATCTTTGTTTTCTCATTGCCGATTCTTATGATATCCTTGAATCCGGCGAAATAATCCCACTGGCTACGGCTCCGGGCCCAATTTGTGTATTATTACCAATCATAGTACCGATATTAATGCTAGCATTAATCCCAGTCTTAACCCCGTCTCCAAGAATGGCTCCGAGTTTACGCCGCTTAGTATTCTTGCCGTCCACCCAGATATTCTGTTCATCAAGCCTGAGGTTGGCAATCTTGGTGCCGGCGCCCAGATTACAGCCTTCACCGATAATGCTATCACCTACGTAGTTCTGGTGGGGAATGTCGCTATTATTCATCACTATGGAGTTCTTGACCTCGGCGGCATTTCCGATATGGCAGCCGTCGCCGATGGAGGTATAGGGTCTGATATGGCATCCGGGACCAATGTCACAATCCTGCCCGATTATCACCGGGCCAACTACGTATGATCCCGACCTCACTATGGTACCCTTACCCAGACTAACCGTGTTCCTGATTACGACGTTTTCTTCTACCTCGCCCAAGTTCTGCCCCTCTATTGTTTTGAGCAGAGTTTCGTTGGCCGAAAGCAGGTCCCAGGGATAGCTGGTATCCAGCCAATAGCCGATTTTCTGATATGAAACAGGGTCTCCCCGGTTTACCAACCACTGGAGGGAATCAGTTATTTCATACTCTCCACGGGGTGAGGTCTCTGTCTGAGAAATAGCAGAAAATATTTCCGGAGTAAACAGATAGAGCCCGGTGTTAGCCAGATTTGAGGGAGGCTTGCTCACTTTTTCGTGAATGCGGGTTACTCTATCCTCTTTTATTTCAACCAGGCCCAAATCCTCCGTATCCTCGACCTCCACTAAACTCATCGTGGTATCCCGGCCATCTGCCAAAACCCCGATATCCTGGTGGCTGACGATGATATCCCCGTTCATCATCAGGAAGTTGCCATCTACCATGCCTTCGACCATTCTGACCGCATCGGCGGTGCCAGCTTGTTTGCGCTGGGTAGAATAATCTATAGTTACTCCCCATTTTTCTCCGGTGCCGAAATAGCGACGAATCTGCTCATCATGGTAGCCGACGATCAGGATGAATTCTTTTATGCCTGCCGACTTTGCCTCAATGAGCAGGTGCTCCAGAATAGGTTTATTGGCAATAGGGAGCATGACTTTTGGCCTGGTGTAGGTGAGAGGGCGCATGCGATGGCCTTCACCGGCGGCCAGAATAACGGCCTTCATTTTCCGCCTTTACCTCCACTCAGACATTCCTCAATTACCCTCACCGCATCGTCGTAGAGTTGATGGACTCCGGCCTCAGTTCTTTCCTCAGCAGTTATCCTTATTTTTGGCTCAGTGCCTGAGGCTCTAATCAGTAACCAGCCATCCTTAAAACTGAGTTTAGTGCCATCAAGACTGCTCACAGATAACGGCTCCATTGCCAAGAGCCGTCTTTCCAGGTCAGCCATTACAATCCCATCGCTGTCGATATTTCCCCGGAGAAGGGGGTACTGAGGTATGGCGTCAACCAGTCCGGACAGCTTTTGCCGGTTGGCTATGTCCACCAACCGGGCGGCGGCATAAATGCCATCTGCACAGAGGGTATTAGCCGGGAAAACCCAAGCCCCTGACGGCTCTCCGCCGAAATCACCCTTCTTTTTCAGTTCATCAGACACGTAGGTATCGCCAACCGGAGTTCGGATAACCTCAAAGCCCATTTCATCGATCACCATTGAGGCGTCTATAGTAGTCACCACCTCTTTTGCCCCGGCCTGCCCGGCAAAAAGAGCCAGCAGTTTGTCTCCGGAGATGAATCTACCTTTATCATCAACCCCCATCATCCGGTCGGCATCTCCGTCATGGGCGATTCCTAAATCAGCGCCAAGTTCACTGGTGGCCCGTATCAGATCCGATAGGTTGGCCTTGGTCGGTTCGACAGCCCGAGGGAAGAAGCCACTGGGAAAACAATTCAGGGCAACAACTTCACAACCCATCCTTTCCAGCAACGGGGGAGTAATCACGGACGCGGCTCCACAACCACAATCCAGAACCACCTTGAGCTTAACCTCACCGGGGAAATCCCCCAATATACGGTCAATATGCTCTTCAACGGCTCCGTCGCGAACACGGCTTTGACCGATCTCACTCCAAACCGCGGCAGAACCGGTATCACTGAGAATCATGTCTTCAATTTCTTTCTGCTGTCTGACGTCAAAAGCAGAGCCATCCGGGTTAAAGAGCTTAATACCATTGTATTCAGGAGGGTTATGTGAAGCGGTAATCATGGCCCCTGCCCGGAATTGCCGGGTAGCCAAAGCAACGGTGGGAGTGGGGACAACACCAATGTCACAGCATTTTGAACCAGCCGCCAGCAGACCGGAGATGAAGGCGTATTTCAGGGTATCACCAGAGGTCCTGGTGTCTCGGCCGACGACTACTTTACCGTAGACCTCCCCCACCGCGAGTCCCGCTTTCAGAGCTAGCTCCACCAGACGTTTGTCGGCAATCATCCGTATCCCGGAAGTACCAAATAGTCTCATCTTGTACTGATTTTAGCCCCCACTAATCTGGATGTCAATTCATTTACATTTTGACCCATAAGTAGTTTGGTGATAGAATTAGGCAAAGAATTCAGGGGACGGACGAAGGAGTACCGGCAATGTCAGGGCATTCCAAATGGTCTTCAATCAAGCACCAAAAGGGAGTGGCTGACGCCCGAAGGGGGCAGCTTTTTACCAAACTCACCCGCGAGATTATCGTGGTGGTGCGCGAGGGAGGGAGTAACCCCGAAGCGAATTTCAGGCTCAGACTGGCCGTTCAGAAAGCCCACGACGCTAACATGCCACTGGATAATATTGAGAGGGCGATCAAGCGGGGCAGTGGTGACCTGGAGGGCGTTACCCTGACGGAGATGACATTGGAGGGCTATGGCCCCGGCGGGGTGGCCGTGCTGGTGCAAGCTCTGAGCGATAACCGCAACCGGACGGTGCAGGAGACCCGCAATGTATTTTCACGGGGCGGGGGTGGTCTGGCCGAAAGCGGGAGCGTTACCTGGATGTTTACCTCCAAGGGCCTGATTACGGTGGATGCTGAAACCATGGATACTGATGAACTGACCCTGAAGGCTATTGACGCCGGGGCAGATGACGTCTCAGTAGAGAGCGCCTGCGTGGAGATCTACACCAGACCCGAAGATATGGAGAAGGTGAAAGCCACCCTGGAGCAAGAAGATATAACGATAAGCTCGGCTGAACTGTGCATGTCGCCTCAAACCACCCTTGAACTTGAAGAAAAGCCGGCTATTCAGACACTGAAGCTGCTGCAAAAGCTGGAAAGTCTGGATGACGTCCAGAACGTTTACAGTAATGTTGACTTCTCCGAGGATGTTCTGGAGAAGTTTCAAGAGCAGGCCTAATGCCTTTCTCCTCTCCGCTTTTTTCCGGGCGGGTTTGAGCTAAACAATGAGGATTTTAGGGATTGACCCGGGCACAGTAGCGATGGGTTACGGGGTGCTGGAAAGCAGGGGTGGCGAAACGACCCTGATCGATTACGGTGTCCTGACACCGGTAGCGCGCTCCCCCGTCGGGGAGCGTCTGGCTTTTCTGTATAACAATCTGCAGAAAATTATCACCGAGTCACTGCCCGAGGCCGTGGCCATAGAGCAGCCTTTTGTGGCCAAGAACGCCAAATCAGCCCTGGCTATCGGCAAGGCCCAGGCGGTAGCCATACTGGCAGCGGCCATGCAGGGGCTGCCCAGCTATGAATACACCCCGACCCAGATAAAACAGAGGGTGGCCAACTACGGAGCTAGTTCCAAGGAACAAATTCAGGAAATGGTCAGACTGCAGCTCTGCCTGTCTCAGACCCCGGAGCCGAGCGATGCCGCCGATGCCCTGGCGGTGGCCCTCTGTCACGTCAGCGAGATGCACCTGAACAACCTGCTAACCAGAGAGCAGTAAAGGAGAGCAATGATAGCCAGTCTTCACGGTAAAGTAG
The DNA here is from genome assembly GCA_002685815.1 of Dehalococcoidales bacterium. Lineage (GTDB taxonomy): Bacteria > Chloroflexota > Dehalococcoidia > Dehalococcoidales > UBA2162. The sequence continues at coordinate 8,111 of NYYM01000089.1, forward strand.
AGTCCAAGGGCGGGGATGGGGCGGTTATCAATGTTAACGGAGTGGGCTTTCGAGTATACATGCCTACGTCCACAATCAGCCTGCTGGGTAGAACCGGTGACGAAGCGCACCTGCAAACCCACATGGTGATGAGGGAAGATAGTGTCACCCTTTACGGTTTCAGCACGACGGAAGAACTGGAGTTATTTCAGATCCTGACCACCGTCTCCGGACTGGGACCCAAGCTGGCAATAGCCGTGCTTTCAGCAATGAGCGTGGAACAGGCCAGTATGGCGATTGCCACGGGCAGCAGCGAGATGCTGGTGACCATCTCCGGGATTGGGAAACGGATGGCCGAGCGCATTATAGTGGAGCTTAAAGACAAGGTAGGGGCTGGGCTAATAGCCTCTCCGGCAGCCCAGTTTGCCCAGGAAAACACGGACGTCATCGCGGCTCTGACCTCCCTGGGTTATTCTATCGCCGAGGCCAGTCAGGCGGTAACGACCCTGCCTTCCTCAGACCTCGACCTCGAAGAAAAGGTGAAACTAGCCCTGCAATATTTCAGCAGCCAGTAAGTATTTCCAGCCTCTACATCTCAATCCCGTTCCTTAATTAAGGAGAAGGGATTATGAAATCCCGGAGGAGTCTGCTATGGAAATTGCTTTATACGTAATCATCTTTATTCTGCTGGCGGTGATTCTGGCCCTAGCCTTGAGGCCGAGAAAAGTGGAAGTGCCGGCTATGGCGGAGCTGGAAGCCAAGCTCAGGTTTGCTCTGGCCTCGGCCGACTCGGTCAGGGAGATTCAGGAGCTACTCAAAGACCTGCCCCATGACGTGCTGACATCGATTACCCGCAGCCAGGGCACTAGGTCAGGCAAGCTGCACGAGCTTCTGGCTACCCTGGAGATGACTAAATACGACCGCCTTTTTTATATCGGCGCCCCCATAGACTTCATCGGCATCGATTACGAGAAGGGCATCGACTTTATCGAGGTGAAATCAGGTCGGGCCCGCTTCTCCGAGGATGAAATCAAGCTCAAGGACTTGGTGGAGTGCAAGATGGTCAATTACGTTTCTCTGAACGTCAACCGCATCAACGTGGCCGAGGAGATGGGGGGTGGGGAGGGGGAG
>NYYM01000090.1 GCA_002685815.1 Dehalococcoidales bacterium
CGTCTTCCTCGTCGGCTGCATAGTTTTCCTCATACCCCTGGTTGCGGGCTGGAATAGAAGAGGAGAATGAAAACGACAGAACCATGCCATGCCCCCAAAAAGGTATCCAGTTGAGGTGTTAGACTGGAACTGAAAAAAGGGGGGTAAAACATGGTAAGGAAATCGCATACACCGGAGCAGATTATCAATAAACTGAGGGAAGCGGAGCTTCTGCTGAATCAAGGGAGTACCGTTAAAGAGGCCAGCAGGAAGATAGGAGTGACCGAACAGACCTACTATCGGTGGCTCTAACTTAACCAGTGGTAACCTTTTTGGGGGCATGGCATCATGCTTATTCTCCCCGACTTGGTCGGCCAATCGTCTGATCTAAGAACGCTATCAAATCGTTCCAGTACGGCTCCTGGACGACAAAGAACAGTTCGTGGCCGTCATCTTCGTAAGATGGATAAATAGTCAGCACTACCTCTTTGCCAGCCGTACTTAGGGCGTCCTCCACGTCGTGCGCAATTTGCACGTGGTTGGTTTGGTACAGATCGTTCTCTGACACGAACACCCTGACAGGCGCTACGATGGACGAGACATGTTGCAGCGTTTGCTCCATCACGTTTTTCCCGTGGGCAGGCGCCATTAGTACCACCGCGTGCATGCTCTGTGGCTGTTCGATAGTAGCCTGTAAAGTGAGCAGCCCACCGCGCGAGAAGCCTATCAGACCGACCCGGTTGGGATCAGCGTCGGCGTGTGACCTGAGTTGGCTAAGCGCAGCCAGCACCTGCTCGAGGTGGCCAGTGAGGTGCCTAGTCTCTGGGCGCTTCTCTGAACGCGCTAAGTAGCCGGCTTCCGCTAAAGCGCGGCATGTGCCGAGCATGTCGCCGCCGACGACTGTTCCCAGTCCGCCATGATTGTACAGTACGGCAGGGAACGGTCCGGCGCCCGCTGGGCGACATACATAAGACCCATCGGCCAATTTCTCCACGCTGACTGTCGCCGGGACATCTGCGGCTGGCGCAGTGAGGCTCGGGGAAGATGTGGATGTAGCCGTAGAGGTGGGTGGCACTGGCGTAGGTGTAGCAGATGATTCTTCTGGGTAGATATACTTTACCCCAGGTGGTGCCAGCCGAGGAGGCCCCGGTGGAGCAGGCACCTCCTTAATAGCGGCGTTACAGCCTGTGAAGAATATGGCAATAAGAAGGAATATACCTATCGGTTTGACCATCTCACTTCACTCCCGTCCTCGCCTCAATTGCCGTGTTCTTTCTTCCAAGCCAAACGGAACTTTGTCTGCACCTGTAAGATTTGCCGATATAGAGGTAGGTATGGGTAGGGTTGCCTTGAGGGTCTTTATCAGTGTTAGTGCCAACGACTGGGCCACACACTGAAATACTTGTACCGATGTAATCTTTGTCCTGATCCCAATTGATTTCTCTCTCCCGAATGCAGGTTGGTGTTTACACGCCCCTGTCGCATGAAAGTGGTGCCATGCCCCCAAAAAGGTTACCACTGGTTAAGTTAGAGCCACCGATAGTAGGTATGGACATTGACGCTGATCTTTTTGCTGATTACGGCAACGGTTTCTCCTCGTTGAAGAAGTAATTCCGCCTCTCGGAGCTTGTTGATGATCTGTTCCGGTGTGTATCCCTTTTTGGCCATTTGCTTCCCCCTCTTACGTAATTATAGCTGGTACCGTTTTAGGGGGGCAGGTCAACCGTACAGTGCACATTGCCCATGCCACCTAACAGTCAATCAAAGGATAAGATATCAGTTCTGCCTATTGATACCCCTGGTGGGGAAGGGGGGACTCGAACCCCCACGTCTTGCGACACCAGATCCTAAGTCTGGCCCGTCTGCCAATTCCGGCACTCCCCCCGGTGGACGTCAGCAAATGTTAGCAAGAAATCGGGGCTTGTGTCCACAGCGGGAGAGACAGACAGGAAAGATGGAGACATTGCCGCCGGGGCGGCTAATTTGTCCGAAGGCGGAATCAGATTAGGAACCAGGAGGGACTGAGGATGCCGTCTTTCTTCTCTGCAATGCTTTAACCCCTTGGAAAGTGTTGGATCGGACAGGTCCATAGCGCTCTCCAACGGCTCTGCCGAACTAGGGCGGACAGAATATCGGACTGGTTTCAGTCATTATCTCAATACCTTTTTGACCGTACCTGCCATTTTGAATAGGTTTGAGTTAGTGCTAGAATGTAAACCTGAAAGGCAAGTCTGCTAATGCATTGTGTCGGCGTTGACATAATAGAAATAGCTCGTATTCAGGCGGCTATCGACCGCTGGGGAGAGCGTTTCTTTCAGAGAATCTATACCGAGGCGGAACTCAGCCTGTGTCGCAGCAGACCTGGGCCCTTGGCTTGCCGGTTTGCCGCCAAGGAAGCGGTCATGAAAGCCCTAGGAACCGGGGTGAGAGGTATCAGTTGGAGAGAGATAGAGATATTGTCTGAAAGGAGTGGTAAACCCTTGGTTAACTTGCTTGGCAAGGCGAGAGACAAAGCTGATAGTTTAGGCCTGGATGATCTGTCTGTCAGCCTCTCCGATTCCAAGGAATACGCTGTCGCTTTTGTCGTTGGGGAGACCAGATAAGGCGGCTCTCAATGGAAACTCCAGCCTGTCCATCGCGATTTTCCCGGAAAGGCACCACGGAAAATGGCAGGGTTTCCGCCATCGACAACTTGACAGCCGCTCCCGATTATGGTTAAATATATTGTAAGGAGCTACCTGAAACCATCCGAGTTTTTGCTTCGGGAGGAGAATCATGAGGCTTCATGCAATGTTGAGGGTCTGGCAGGTTGATAATTGAAGCCCTGTCGCAGGGCAGGGCAGCAGAAACTCGAGCCCTACTCGATACCGTAAGTCAGAGACCAGTCTCGTAACGAGAGGTCTGCTACAGTGGTGAACACCGCGAGTGAGTTGGATCGAGACAGACAGGATTGAAATGGAGAGCATTTAACCGTGCTCTCCATTTTTTTTGGGAATCGGATGTCACGCAAGCAGTTCCGCACTTTTGGCGGGGCAAAGGCCTGCAGCACGGTCATCATGGGACCCGGAGTGAGACTGTGAAGTCTTGAAGAACAGGGAAACGGTTGCTCCGTGCGCAGTCTAAAGGTGTTTGAAACCGGATGCGAGGAAAGTGGCAACCTTTTGGGCCACTTCTTCTTCATGACCGGCCCAGAAATGGTCGGCTCCTGGTATGACGTGGTATTGCTCGGGGTGAGGAACGTCCTTGATATGCTGCCGGAACCCCTCCAGCGGAATCATTTGGTCGGTTTCCCCGACGACCAGCAATTTAGGCCGGCCGTATCCCTTTAGCTGTTCCCAATCAAGTTCCGATAGCGGGGCCGATACCAAGACCAGCAGACTAGCCCGTTCATCCTGAAGGGCAACGCGTAAGGCGACTACGGCCCCAAAAGAGTATCCCGCCAACCCGACTTTCCCGCCATTGATTTCGGGAGATGACAGGACAAAATCCAGGGCGGCTTTAACATCTTCCTGCTCGGTAATGCCTTCTCCAAAGCTACCTTCACTGCCGCCCACTCCCCTAAAGTTAAACCGGAAAGCGGCTACTGCCTGCTCTGCCAGTTTTTGACAGATAGTGGTGACCACCTGATTCAGCATATCGCCGCCCCTCGGGGGGTAAGGATGACAGACAATGACGCCGGGGAAGGGCCCCTTCCCCTCAGGTAGGAGCCATTCTCCCTCCAGGGTAATGTCACCGCAGGTGAACCTGGTCGGAATAAAATTCAATCGTCTATATACTCTTCTGTCTCAGGTTCACCCTTCTTCTTCTCAGGAGACCACCATTTCTTGAGCCGATCCCTAATCTGCTTCTCAAATCCCTGCTCACTGGGAGTATAATACTGGTTACCCTGCAATGAGTCAGGCAGGTTTTGCTGGGGTACAAAGTGATCGGGGTAATCATGGGCATATTTGTAGCCCTCTCCATAGCCCGTCTGCTTCATAAGTGGAGTCACCGCGTTACGCAGGTGCAGGGGCACGGTATCAGCCGCTCCCTTTTTAATCTCTTCCTGGACGCGGGAGTATGCCTGATAGAGGGAATTACTCTTGGGAGCTGTTGCCAGGTAGACGGCCGCTTCGGCCAGCGCTAGATTTGCCTCCGGCATACCCACAAAATGGACTGCCTGCTGGGCTGCCATGGCGATTACCAGCGCCTGAGGGTCAGCCATGCCGATATCCTCCGAGGCAAAGCGCACCAGGCGGCGGATAATATATTGCGGTTCTTCTCCTGCTTCCACCATCCTCGCCAGCCAGTAAAGAGAGGCGTCCGGGTCTGAGCCCCGCATCGATTTGTGAAGGGCTGAAATCAGGTCGTAGTGCTGGTCTCCTGTCTTATCGTAGTTTAAGGCCGGGTGTTGAACGGCATCTTCAATGGTGGCCAGGGAGATACGGCGCTTCCCCTGTGCATCCGGCGGCGTGCCAAGGGTTGCCATTTCCAGGGCGTTAAGGGCAATGCGGGCATCACCTTTCGACATGATGATGAGATGGTCAATGGCTTCCGCTGCCAGTTCCACGTTCAATGCCCCCAGTCCCTTCAGTCTATCCCTCAGGGCTCTCAGAATTATCACCCGGATTTCATCTTCCACCAGAGAGTTCAGGGTAAAGACCTGACACCTGGAGAGGAGTGGGGTGGTAACCTCAAACGAGGGGTTTTCCGTGGTGGCGCCGATGAGGGTCACCGTGCCATCCTCGACAAAAGGCAGGATGGCATCCTGTTGAGCCTTGTTAAAACGATGAATTTCATCTATGAAAAGTATTGTTTTCTGCTGGTAGAGTTTGAGACGTTCTTTAGCCTCTTCGATGACTCGGCGCAGGTCGGCCACCCCGGCGCTGACGGCGCTTACCGGAGCGAAGTGTGAATTAATGCTGTTTGAGATAACAAATGCCAGGGTAGTCTTGCCGCTGCCCGGAGGACCCCAAAGGACGACCGATGGCAGACGCCCGGCTTCAATAGCCTTCCTCAGCACCCTACCTTCACCCACCAGGTGACCCTGCCCCACAAACTCGTGAAAAGAGGACGGTCTCATCCTGGTGGCCAAGGGTGCCTGTTGTCCTTTCTGCTCCTCAGCCTTCAGCTCAAACATATCCTTATTCATCGTGTGTTCTCACCCATTGTGTCCGCTTTCTTTCGATCCGGTCATGACTAGCTGATTATCAGTTCATCCAGGGAGCGTTTGGGGACGTGGTGGCCTTGGCCCTCATCCCGCCAGTACTTGGTATCTCCGTCCGGGCCCATAGCCTCAAGGATCACTTTTTCACCGGGCTCACCCAGAGATATTGCCAGAAGTATTTCGTAGCGTTCATCTAACGCGAAAGCCTCACGGAACTCGTCTTTCTTTACCGAACCGTGCATACAGCCGCCAAGTCCCTTTTCCGTAGCCCCCAGAAGAATACTCTGAGCCGCAATGCCGTGGTCACAACCGGCACCTTTAGCTATCTCAGTATCGAGCAGAATAACTATATAGGCTGCCGGCCGTTCCCCTTCAGCCGGGCCCGGCCATTCCCTGTACTGAGCGGCAAAGCCAAGCAGAGGAAATATTTTGGCATTTTTCTCCGGGTCACTGGAGATGATATATTTTAATGCCTGCCGGTTGGAGGCCGAAGCCGAATTTCTGGCCAGGTCAACCAGTTCTTTCAGCGTCTCCTCTGTTATGGCGACATCCTGGTGAAATCGCCGGTAGCTCCTGTTTTGCATTACCAAATCTCTAAGCATTCAGAGTAACCCCCTTCATTTCTTTTTGTGTTATTCATTATTACTCATAACCTTCGATTTATTCAACCCCGTCCCTGATTTTCGAACTCTATCCTTGAATCATCGAACCCCATCCCCTGTGTCCCCTTCCATTCCTGTCATTCTGAACGAAGTGAAGAATCTCTTTTCTGCTCTACCTCTTCCTCTTTATCCCCCTTCGGCTTCGCTCAAGACAGGCCTCTCCTCCAAAGGAGAGAGGGAAAGGTTTGTAAGAGGGACAGCGCCCCTCTGACTCCCCTTTTCAAAATAAAAGTGAGCGAAATAAGCTATTCCTTTTTCGCATGCCTCCCAAGCCCTTGAAGAGGTCAAATAGATACTCGTCGACCCCTATTTATACCTCTTGACCTCGAACCTGTAGAGCTTTACCGGTTCGTCAGGGGCGATGCCGGCCTTCTGGCGGCAGATGTCAATCTGCTGTTCGGGGCTGTTCACTCCCTCGAGGTCGGGAAGAAGCAAACCGCGGTTGTATCCGGATTCCACGATTACCCCGTATTTCTTGGGATCAAGCTGCGCCTCACTCTGCACCGGTTCGGGGGCGGTGAGAACGTCCACGCTGTAGTCAAGGTCTTCAAGTTCGTCCGGGGAGATGGGCAGGAAACGAGGGTCCCTGGTAGCCGAACTGATAGCGTTGAGGATAATCTCCTCAGCCACGTTATTGGTGGCCGGGTCAAAGGTGCCGATACAGCCGCGTAAATCGCCCGACTTGTGAATAGAAACGAAGACCCCTGCCTTTTCCTCCATCTCGGGGGTAAGCTCTTCTGGCTCAGGGCGTTTGCCTTCCCTGATATAACTTTCCACCGTCTGCCGGGCCAATTCTGCCAACGCGGACGTCCCGGTTATGATTATCCCGGCATAGCCCACTACGCTGCTGTAATCGCCGCTGGTTTCACCGCTGGTCTGGTACCTGACCAGTTCCGCTCCTTTGGCTCCTAACTCTTTGGCCGCCGAAATAAGGCTAACCGCCGGGGCGTAACCGCACATGGTTATACCTAATTCCCGGACCCGCTTCAGCAGTTCGTCTTCGTCCAGATCCAGCATCGCCTCTATCGCCAGAGTGTCCTTCTTTTGGGCCGATTGGTGAGACTCGTAGTGGGTCATGTCACTCGAGGCGATGATCACCACTTTTTTGGGCGATTCCTTGATGATTCCGGCTATCTCTCTGCCAATCTCCTTGTAAACATCCCCCCCGGCAGAGCCGAGCATGATAGGAACAAACTTGCTCTCCTGCCTGAAATACTGCAGAAAGGGGAGCTGAACCTCGATAGAGTGCTCGTTCATGTGAGCCAGGGAATCTTCTCGAAGGTATTTGGAGGCGGCCAGAATTTGTTGGGCCAGTTCCGAATCAATCTCCACCTC
>NYYM01000091.1 GCA_002685815.1 Dehalococcoidales bacterium
AATAACCGTGATAACCTTGCCTCTGGCCCTGAGAGCCGTGCAATTTGCCAGAAAGCATCACTCCAGTTCATTCGACATGGTACCGGCTAACGCCCTGACGGTAACCGCTCATTTGGCCATTGGATTGCTGCTTACCCTGGTCTTTGCCTGGGAAGCAGTTGGTAGTCGGGGGTTGGTCTATGTGATTGGTCTGGGCGTCGTCTTTGTCGGTTTTGTTGTCTATATGTACCTTTATATCGAAAGACAGAAGAATATCTTTGTCGGCCTGAAACAGGTGGTAAGCTAAGCCGCTGAAGCTGAAGAACTTGCTATCGGAAACCAGATCTTTCTGTCCGGTGGCCTCGGCTGGAGCGCCGAGTCTGGATCAGGAAGGTCTGGAACGGTAGAATTCCACGACCGCCTTCCTTACGTCGTCGTGAGACTTTATGTCCTGTTGCAGAAGGTTGCCTAAGAACTGTTCCCGCAATTGAATCTCTGAGGCGATTTGGTCAGGTGCAATCCCGAATCTTCCGGAAAGGGCGGGATACAGGTCTTCTTCTTTGGGAAAGACGAGTTCTCCACTCTCCCGGTTCCGTGTGGCGATGACCTGGAGGGAAAGCCCTTCGTTTTCCAGACCGATAAGCCCTACTGTCTCCAAACACCTTTTCGATTCGGTGGCACGGCTCCGGTTTGCGCTCATCCGTATGGTGATGACCAGGTCCAGTTGAGAAATCAGTGATGGGGATAGTCCCAATTGGCCGTGGAGGATATTCACCGCTTCCTCTATCGTTGTGGCATGTATCGTGCCTCCCAACCCATAGCCTTCAGAAAGCAGCTCAAAGGCTGTCCTGGCGTCGTCGCCCCATATGTAAAAACCGTAGTTGCTGAATTCGGCCGCCACCATATAAGTGTTGGCGGGAACGGCCTCCTCTGTAAATCGGAAGTCTTCGTTGCCTCCCTCAAGATGGACTTGCTTTACCTCCGGGGGCAGGAAGTCCAGCAGGACATGCAGTAAGGTGCTCTTTCCCGCGTTGCTGGGACCGGCTGCAACCAGAACGGGTGCCCGGCGCTCCATAATCAGCCAGAGAATGCCGGCCAGCCTCAGGTCCAGACTGCCAAAATTCACCAAGTCTACGATAGACAGGCGCTCCTCAGGTTCTGAAAAACGCTCTCCCCACCAACGAAAGTTATTCATAGCTGTGAGAGAAACAGGGAAATGGTTTTGCCTTCAATCTACTTCCTGCGTCTGGCAATCTTATCTTCGGGCCGCCCCGGTAACCTCGGTCAGGTTTTCGATCCCTTCCCGGCTCATAAATTGTTGGATGCCCTCTAGGACATCCAGGGCAGCCCGAGGATTGTAGAAACTGGCCGTACCCACCTGAACGGCGCTGGCCCCGGCCATGATGAATTCCAGGGCGTCGTTGGCGCTGGCGATGCCCCCGCAGCCAATGACCGGTATCTCCACGGCGCCGGCTACCTGATAGACCATATAAAGGGCCACCGGTTTTATGGCCGGACCGGATAGTCCTCCGGTTATGTTGCCTAGAACAGGTCTGCGTCCGTTAATATCTATCGTCATGCCCTTCAGGGTGTTGATTACCGTCAGGGCATCGGCTCCAGCGGCGGCCACGGCTGAAGCAACTCTGGCTATGTTCGTCGTGTTGGGGGTCAATTTGACCAGCAGCGGCAAAGAAGAGACTTTCCTGACAGCTGCAGTTACTTCTGCCGCTGAATCGGGGTCGGCGCCGAACTCAGCCCCACCAGCTTTTACGTTCGGGCAACTGATATTCACCTCAAGGCCGCTGATTCCGGGTACTCCCTCTAGTTCACCGGCCAGCCGGGCGTAATCGTCAACCGTCTCACCGGCGATATTGACGATCACCGGCACCCGCCAGTCCGCCCAGATTGGAGCCTTTTCTTTGGCCAGAGCCTTAACACCGATGTTCTCCAACCCGATTGAGTTCAGCAAGCCGGAAGACGTCTCGGCCAGCCGGGGTTGAGGATTGCCCTCCCTGGGCTCAAAGGTAGTCCCCTTGCACACCACCCCCCCCAGTTTTTGAAAATCAGGCATCTGGTCGGGCTCCGTCCCGTACCCGAAGGTGCCGGAAGCTGTCATCACGGGGTTGGTCAGGGGCAAGCCCCAGTTGTTCCTGGGAGCTAATTGTACGGAAAGGTCCACTTTGTTTTCTCCCTAGAGAAAGATTATAGGTTATATCTCTCCGGGTGGCAACCTTCCTCTGGTGAATAGCAGAGGAAAGACGATGTCGCTGACGCAGCAGGGCAGCCAAACAGCCAGAAACAAAAACACGAAGACGAGGGCTAGCAAAGGAATCCACTGGGCGACGCTGAGGGCGGTAAAGACACCGAAGGCGGTGAAGTAGAACAGTGATGCGTAGGTGCTCAAAAATACGTGTCCCGAATGGGAAAGCTTGGTAGCGGGTTTCAGGAAACCCATAATTATGCCGGCCGCCGCTGCCGAATTAACCGCTATCCAGGTTTCGACGCCGATGAAAGGGATCTTTTCAGTTTCAATAAAAGGGAGATGAGACTCTATCCCGATTCCAAGTAACCCTCCTCCCAGGTAGGGAATTATGGCGTCACTCAGGCTGGCGATGCCGATAGAGCCGGAGTAGCCGACCAGAACGGCCGCCCAGATTTTTCTCCTGTCGTATTTCCGGAACATGGCGGTAGTCGCCAGGGCGCTGAAAAAGACATGGAGAGGGTGCAGGGTATGAAAAGTGGCCTGGGAAAACTGGGCAGGAACATTCGCCAGGACAATTATCAACATGATAATGATGCCACTCACCGCCCCCAGAGCGGTGAACGACAGATGTTCCCTGAGTTCGCCGACTATTCTGCCGAACATGGTCATGCAGTAATCTCTGCCAGCGTTATCTCAGGGGAGGCCCCGAGTTTCTCTTCCACTGCCTGGACCTTGCTCTCCATAGTAATTGGCTTATCCCGCCGGTCATCGATGTTGACGCAGGTAACCACCCGCTCAACTCCCCTGTCAAAGGGAATCTCGTGCATCTGCTGCACCAGCGCCAGCACCCGCTCCAGAGGTCCTTCAACCACGGTGGCCATTGGGGTCACCTGGTACTTGATATCCGGGGCCTGTTTTAAGATGTTCACGCATTCGGCCACATAGTGACTCAGGCTGGGCGTCTCGGTGCCAAAAGGCAGTACCCTGATATCCGCAATAACAGAATCTCTCATAATATTTACCCCCTCTTGATGTCTGTCTCATCTTAGCTCAAATACGGGTCTTTGACCACGCTGGGAAGGCCGGGTGGAACCTTTCTCAAATGGGATTGTTCCCGGGAAGGGGATACAAGGCTCAGGGTTGCAAAAGTCCGTCGGGTGAGGCCGACCCAGTAGCGGGAATGACCGATCAGACGATATGGGCCAGGCTGGGGGATCTGGCCGGGTATTTTGGGGCACGGCAGCTTAAGTATTTGGTTACTGCCTGCCAGAGTCCTCTACTCCTTTGGCGAGGTTACTCAACCCGGTAATTTCCTCGGCCAGTTTGCTTTTTTGCAGGCGCAGCAACTGCAAAGTGTGCTCTACCCGTACCTTCTGGTCTGAGCTTGTTTGGGGTACGCCGAGAGACATTTTTCTCTCTTCCATATTCAAGATTCAAGCCCAGCCTGCGGAATCGCCTGATGAACGTAAGCCTGCTGAGGTCCTGCAGACTGTAGAGACGGATGTCGCCGGAGGTAATGCTGGATGGTGTCAGTATGCCTTTTTCCTCGTAGTAGCGCACCGTTCTGATACTGACTCCATCCTCTTGGCCAGCTCGCCAATCCTGGTACGGACATCGGTGATAGAGCCTCTGGATTGTTCTCTCATAGCCGTTCAGACTGATTGTAACACCACGTCGTACCTTCGTCAATAGCCTCACGCTGTGTTTTGACACTCACCTAACGTTATTATATAATTTGCTTTAAACTAAATAGGGAGGTATTTTGTGGGAAAACTTGACGAAGCCGCTAAAACTTTAATCGGGGAAATCCGTCCGGCTCTGATCGCCACGGCCAGTAAGGCTGGTATGCCGAACGTATCCGCCAAGGGTTCGTTTCGAATTCTGGATGACGACCATGTCGCCTTTAACGATATGATGTCGCCCCGCACTACCGAAAACCTGAAGGAGAATCCCCAGGTCAGTATTATCGGTTTGGATTCCAACCGGCGCAGCTACCGGATATGGGGGACGGCCGAAGTACTGGACTCCGGCCCGCTCTACGATGAAGCGGCCGAGGCTATGGCTGCCAGAAATATGAAACCTAAGCACGTAATCAGGGTGACGATTGACGAAGTCGCCATAAGCGTTCCCGCTGCCAAATAGCCTGTGGTCCGACTGGCGGAATCCTGTCGGGCAGCAATTGAGAATCAGAACGGCTTAGGGAGGCCTTGTGTGAAAATTATTGGATTCAGCACCGGGGGAGTGGGTCACTTGGGCAATACCGATCGTATGGTCCAGGCAATACTGGACCAGAGCGGTTACGACTCCGAATTTGTAAAACTGACCGACCTTGCTTTCACCGGTTGCAAAGGCTGCGTCGACCTTTGTGCTACCCCTCAGGTATGCCTCCTTGACGATGAGGCCGGCCCTTACTACCAGAAGATGAAGGACGCTGACGCGGTCGTTTTGGGGTGCGCTGTCTATGGCGGAAGTGTAAACGCGATCACCTTGAGCTTTCTGGAGCGTTTTTATGGATACCGCCACGTGGACTTGGCAATAAAGGGCAAACCCTTTGTTCTGGCCGTCTGCGGGTTCAGAAATATTGAAAATGCCGTAGAACAGGTGCAAAACATACTTAAGAGGCAGGGAATTAATGTTCTGGATCTGGTCCAGTATTTATCCAGTTCCCCACCCTGTCTGTTTTGTGGGCGTCACCAGGAGTGCAGCATTGGAGGGTTGTACCGCATGATAGGGGGAAAGGCCCATACACTGACCGTCACTCCGGATATGTTCCACAAATGGGAAGATAATTTCATTACCGTAGAGGCGGTTGAAGCAGCCTCCCAAAAGCTCAAAGAACATTTGGGCGCAGTACAAGTACGATAGAAGAGGAGAAACACCCGTGACAGCAGAAAAAGTAGCGGCTGAAAGGCCCCAAACACTGACTGAACTATTCACCCTGGCCAGGGAAAACCTGAAAGAAAAAGGCCAGGACAGGCAGATGCCTTCGGGCTCCAACTACCTGGCCTCCTCCGAGGCCAACCGAAGGCTGCTGGATTCCGTTTTCATGGAGCCCAAGTTTCTGGACCCGGTGCAGCCTGATACCAGCCTGACCCTTTTCGGGGCCAGAATGAAAACGCCGGCCTTCTGCTCGGCCCTGTCCAAGCCCGGCCAATTCACTGACGAGGAAATGGCTGACCTGGTTCGCGGCATGGGTAATGCCGGGTCAATGATGATGCTTGGCATCGGCGGTTCGGAAATGCTGCAGTTAGCTATTGACACCGGGGCTCCGGTGGTGAAAATGGTCAAGCCCTATCGGGAAACGGAACTAATCTACACGAAAGTGAAAGACGCGGAGAGCCGGGGCTGCGTGGCCGTCGGTATTGATATTGACCACTTTTACGGGACTTATCGTGACGGCCGGAGCACCAGGGCCGATACTTTTTCCCCCAAACAAATGGATGAAATCCGCCAGGCAATATCCCTGACCAAACTGCCCTTCATGCTTAAAGGAGTGCTCAGCCTGGCCGACGCCCAGAAGGCAATTGACCTCGGAGCTTCGGCCATCGCGGTCAGCAATCACGGCGCTGGTTCCTTTGACTTCGGAGTGCCCGCCATTGTGGCATTGCCCGCACTGGCTGAGGCCGTGGGTGATAAGCTCACCATACTGGTGGACACTGGTTTCAGGACGGGCAATGACATGTTTAAGGCACTGGCCTTCGGTGCCCAGGGAGTCGGCTTTGCCACACAGATTCTCCTGGCGGCCTCCGCCGGTGGAGCTATCGGTGTTGAAGAATTTATCGGGTTCGTTACCGGTGAACTGAAAAGAACAATGGCGATTACCGGCTGTGCTGACCTTTCAGCCATAGACCGTTCCCTGCTTATCGCTTCACCCGAAGTTCGAAAGTGGTGGTAGTTCTCATCTAGCTTGGAGACTGGTCACCCTGGCATTCATGCCTGCACCCAGTGGAGCCCGGCCCGGCAAATAGGCACCTTCACTGACTCGTTGCTCTTAAGCTCTATAATCAGATGTTACCGGAGCGGCCGGAAATACCCGGCCGTTTCCGCTTTCCAATCGGGAAAACAGGAATTACATTTGTTTCAACGGCGTCATCTGCCGCCTGTCAGGGGTCGGTGTCGCTAGACAACAGATTCGGCTCTATTCCTGGGGTATTTCGCTCTTTCTGAAAGCGATGAATATGCCCGTTAGAATCAGGATACCCCCCCCGATTTCACTCAGGTTGGGGGCTTCACCCAGTATCAAAAAGGCGAGGGCGGTCGCCCCCACCGGTTCGCCCAGGATGGCGACTGTGACCAGGGTGGCCGACATGAAACGCAACGACCAGTTGACGGAAGAATGCCCTATCAATTGGGGTACCACGGCCAGTAGGACCAACCACAGGTAAGTATCGCTGGAATAACCCACCAGGCTGTAACCGAAGGCCAGGGCTGACAGAAGCAAGATTACGGCCGCTGAGCCGTAGGCCAGAGAGATGTAACTTAGCAGGCCGATACCCCGCATCAGCCGGCGGCCGATAAGCAGATAGCCGACAACGGCCAGTGCTCCCAGCAGGGCCAGGACACCTCCGAACAGGGGGCTGGGGCCTAGTTTCCAATTTCCGTAACCGATAATAATGGCCCCGATGATGGATATCACAATTCCCACCACCGTCGGCCGGGTCAGTTTTTCGTGAAATAAGAAATAGGAAGCTATTGCCACGAAAATGGGTGTGGTTGTCACCATGACTACCGAGGTTGCCACCGAGGTGTAGCTGAGGGAGGCTATCCAAAACCCGAAATGGAGGGAGAGGAAGCCACCCGAGATCAGCCCTAAAAGTACCGTTTTCCTTGGGAGGTGCCCCAGCTCTCTGGCGGAACGTGCCCAGGCCACCGGGATTATGATCAGAGACGCCAGGCACAGCCGGACGGCCGCAATGACCAGGAACGGAGCCTCCTCCGCCAGTCGTATGAAGACGGCCGCGAAGGAGACGGAAATTACCCCTATCGCCAGAATGAAATACTGTCGGTTCATCCTGCTTTTTATTGTTCTACGTTCATATCATTCAGAACGAAGTCCAGCCCCAACTCCTTTAGCTTCTCTGGCGAGGGGAAGCCCGCTTTCGTCCACCCCCGGAGCCAGTAGTAGTTGTCAAGGAACTTGTCCTGATTTCTGACTATCTGCCCCTCCCCCGGTGCTTCTCTGGTATGGAGCGGCTCGGTCAGCATCCGCTGAGGCAGGGTATCCTCTTTGCGCCCAAATCCTTCACGCACATTGAAGGCCCGTTCCAGGTTAAGAATCCGCTCGCCCACCTTCCACAAATAGTCGTTATCGCTGAACTGGTCGATACCCCGGGCCGCGGTCAGCAGTTTGCCAAAAAGACTATCCACCCAACCCCAACCAGCAGAAAAGGTGCAGTTAATACCTGTCTCTTTCCAGGCGGTGCCGTTTTGATTATAGATCACCAGGTCAGCATTCTCCTCCTCAGCAAAACGGTCTGATGGCCTGGGCACAACAGCGCCGAAAACATCCTGCCCTGAATAGCCAAAGCAGTGACTGGCCCCGATACTGGCGGTGGCGTAGTTAAAACCCTGGGTCTTGGACCCTCTTGGTTCGTAAGCTGGCAGTTCCAGTCCTTTTACGTGTATTGCGCAGACTTCAGAGCCTTTGCCGATGGAGGCGGCTGCCCGCATCGTGCCTTCGGCAAGTAAATCGCCGATGCCCTCACGCAAGGCTATCTTCTTGACCAGGGTCACCATCGCCGCATGGTTGCCATACTTCAGCTCCAGGCCATCGGTGTCCGCCTTGGTGAGGATACCCTTTTCGTAGAGTTCATAGGCAAAACCGATGCAGGCTCCGGCGCTGATGGTGTCCAGTCCGAGGTCGTCGCAGAGTTCGTCGGCAGCGACGGTTGCCTCGATTGAAGTGCTGTCCACGCTGCCGGTAAATGCCCAGATGGTCTCGTATTCCGGGCCTTCACTGTAGGCCCCGCTGTAGGATCCGGTTTCCACGCGGTGGGCCTTACCGCACCGGGCGGGGCAGGAATAACAGCCGAATTCTCCCGTCCGCAACCTGCGGTATTCCTCTCCGGTAATCTTCTCATGTCCCACCTGTTGCCCGTAGCGGAAATTAAGCACCGGGTATATGCCAAGATTGTTGGTGATATTCTGAGTGCGTGTCGTACCCCATTCTCTATGGTTCTGAAAACCTTTGTTTTCCATGATCAGCGTCGCCTGTTGTTTGGAAAGTTGAGCATAGGCAGTCTCGTCGAAGAGCTCTAATGTCCGTGTTGCCGTGGCGGCAATCGCCTTCAGGTTCTTGGAGCCCATCACGGCCCCTGTTCCGCAACGGCCGGCTGTTCTCCGGTCACTGACGATAGCGGCGTATCTCACCAGTTTCTCCCCGGCCGGGCCGATGCAGACCATTCTGGTGTTTCCGCCGTGCTCATCCTTCAGCGTCTTCTGAGTTTCTTTGGTATCTTTTCCCCACAGGTCACCGGCGTCATGAATCTGACAACCTTCTCTGCTCAGATGAAGGTAGACGGGTCTGTCCGCCTTGCCCTCGATAATAATAAACTCATAGCCCACAAATTTTAGCCAGGCGCCGAAGTCTGCTCCGCCAACCGAGCGGGCGAAACTGCCGGTCAGGGGACTCTTGGTGATTACCATCCAACGGGAAGTCGCCTGGGTTGATGTTCCGGCCAACGGACCGTTGAGGATTATTAATTTGTTATCTTCACCCAGGGGATCGACGTTAGCGTCCAGTTCCTGGTAGAGATACTTGATTCCGTAGCCCCTGCCCCCGATGAAATCAATTGCCACCTGGTGGGGCACAGACTCCGTCATTGTCTGGCCGGTGGAGAGGTTTACCCTCAGGAACTTGCCTGAATTTATCGCCATTGTTGACCTCCTTGTTATGATGCCTGCGGTCTATTTGGCCTTGGGATGACTGCCCAAGTACTCCTTCAGCCGCCGACAATAATGTTTATTATATGAAGTTCATCGCCATCGGCTACCGGCTTGGACAGTTCCTCAGGATAAGCGCTTTCGCCGTTAATAAAGACGTCAAGATAGCCGTGCAATTTGCCATCCCCGCTGAAGAGATGTGCTTCCAGTTGGGGGAAGCGTTCAATCAATTCGTCCAGGCACTCGCCAACTGTTCTCCCGCCAGTCTTGGTTACCTTCACGCCATCGACAAGGTGCTGAAAGAACTGGGGTATATTGATTGCTGCGCTCACCTTTGTTGTCATTATGAATCCGAGATAGTGTTCATTGTCCCAAGCCCTTGGCAGCCGCAGATACTCCGGCTCCCGGATCGATCGAATAGCCTTCCTCGGCCAACTGCTTTTCCAGAGCGGACAGGACGATCAGTACGTTCTCGGCGGTGGAAGATTGTCCCATCAGGCCGATGCGCCAGATCCTGCCCTTCAGCTCGCCCAGGCCTCCCCCGATCTCAATGTTCCATTTGTTGAGCAGGTTCTGCCTCACCCGTACGTCATCCACTCCCTCCGGAATACCTACCGAGGTTAGTGTGCTCAGGCGGTGACCTTCTTGAGCATGAAGTGGCAACCCCATAGCCTCAAGTCCGGCCTGGAGAGCGGCCCCGTGATTCAGGTGACGCTGGATACGAGCTTCAAGACCCTCGTCCCTGATTACCGCCAGAGCCTCGTGCAAGGCATAGACCATGCTGATCGGGGCCGTGTGGTGATAGAACCGGCTGCTTCCCCAGTAATTCGAGAGAAGCGAGAGGTCCAGGTACCAGCTTTGCACCGGACCGGTGCGTTTCTCCAATACACTAAGAGCCGCTTCGTTAGCCGTAAAAGGGGCCAGACCCGGGGGACAACTGAGGCATTTCTGGGTGCCGCTGTAACAGATATCAATTCCACAGTCGTCTACGGCCAGCTCGTGTCCGCCCAATGAGGTCACGCTGTCTACCAGCAACAAGGCTTCGTATTGCTTGGCCAGTTTGGAGGCCTCTTCTAACGGCTGGAGAACGCCGGTGGAGGTCTCGGCATGAACCAGGGCCACCAGTTTCACCTTCTTCTCTGCTTTTAGGGCCGTTTCGATGGCCTCCGGTTCGATAATTCGTCCCCACTCGGTAGTCAGTTGGACCACCTTGGCCCCGTATCGTCTGGCCATCTCGGCCATTCTGTCTCCAAAGAAACCGTTAGCTCCGATTACGACTACGTCACCCGGCTCCACGAAATTGCAAAAACCAGCCTCCATTCCGGCTGAACCCGTGCCGGACACGGGGAAAGTAAGTTTGTTCTCAGTGCGAAATGTTTTGCGGAGAAGTTCTTTGGTGTCTTCCATGATTGAGATGAAATAGGGGTCCAGGTGTCCCACCATAGGCGCCAGCATGGCCATCTGGACGCGGGGGTGAATGTTGCTGGGTCCGGGGCCGAGCAGGATTCGCTGAGGCGGGTTTAGCTGCTGGTAGGTGATTTCAGACATATGGAACTGTCTCCTTTTCTACCCCTGAAAACGCTTCTGGCCAGCCGGATACCCTTGTTATTATCACCGCTGCGTTCCGGGTTTTTGATGCTATAGATTACCATATCGATAGGTTAAAAGTCACACGGGCCGACTGTCCTTGATTTGGCACCTGACAGCTACCGGTGCTATGATTGAGCATCACTGAAACGGTTTCTTCCCACTATGTCTTTGTCCCTGGCCGGAAATTGTGAATCACCTCGGAATGGAGTGAACAGCCTCTTATATGGATTTGAACCGGAAGCGTCCTCGAGTGTTCTATGGCTGGTACATCATTGTTGCCTCCGTGATTATTATTCTCTACACCGGCGGCATTGTTCACTTCGGATTTACGGCTGTTTTCGAGCCCATAGCCCAGGAATTCGGCTGGAGTTATGCCCAGATCTCACTGGCCACTTCATTGCGCGGTCTTGAGCAGGGACTTCTGGCCCCTCTGGTAGGGTTCCTGGTCGACCGCTGGGGACCGAGAAGACTAATCTTCGCCGGTAGTATTTTTGTCTGCTTCGGGTTCATAATCCTGAGTAATGTCTCCTCACTGGCCATGTATTACGGGGCATTTGTTCTGATATCAGCTGGCTTTAGCGCCTGTACAGGGACTGTCTTGATAACAGCCGTCAATAACTGGTTCAGAAGGAGAGCCGGCCTGGCCACCGGCATCGTGGCCAGCGGATTTGGACTTGGAGGCTTGCTGGTTCCGGTGGTGACCAAATTGATCGAAGTATTCCAGTGGCGCAGAGCCGTTCTCACCGTTGGCCTCGGTATGCTAGGTGTTGTTTTGCCGCTGTCATTTGTGGTGAGACACAAACCGGAACAGTATGGCTTTCAACCCGATGGTGACCTGTCCGGCCAGGTGGAGGCGGGGGAAGATCAGCCCTCAACGCTCGCTCTGGAAGCCAGCCTCTCGGCCAGGCAGGCGTTAAGCAGCCGGTCTTTCTGGCATATAGGTATTTC
>NYYM01000092.1 GCA_002685815.1 Dehalococcoidales bacterium
ACTGGCCGCAGCCTCGGCTCTGCTGGCTACTTTGCCCTCCTCCATCAGACGCAGTAGGGCTGTCTTGACACCGCTGAAACTGAAGTCGTTAGTCCCCCTAAGCCAGGCGCGGGGCAGTTGAATCGAAGCGGCCGCCGTGGCGGCGGCCCGCTGGATGGCTGGCCCTCCCGGATAGCCCAGGTCCAGTATCCGGGCGGCTTTATCGAAGGCTTCGCCGGCGGCGTCGTCCCGTGTCCGTCCTAGTAGAGTATAGTCATGGTGGCCTTTCATCAGCACCAGGTCGCTGTGTCCCCCGGAGACGATCAGGCAGACCAGGGGAAAGACCGGGGCCGAATCAGGACCCGGCCCCTCCAGCCAGTTGGCGTAAATATGGCCTTCCAGGTGATTGACCTCGGTTAGGGGCAGGCCGCGGGCCAGAGCGATGGCCTTGGCCGCATTTACTCCCACCAGTAATGAACCGGCCAGTCCGGGACCGGAGGTAACGGCCAGGCCATCCAGGTCACTCCAGGTTACTTCAGCCCCAGCCATGGCCTGCTCTATTACGGGAATAATGGCCAGCAGGTGCTGACGGGAGGCCACCTCGGGAACAATTCCCCCGTATCGGGCATGGATTTCCAGTTGGGAGGCGATCCGGTTAGAGAGAATAGTGACTCCATCTTCGACTACGGCGGCGGCAGTCTCGTCACAGGAGGTCTCAATGCCCAGAATTTTCATACCCCTGAATTATAGCATAGCTCTGGAGGGTAGAATAATCGAGGTATTGTTCGGTTCCGGTTGTCGGTGCCAGTATCAGCCATTGATACCGGATCATGTTGGTCGGCTGCACGAAGGTCTATCTCTCTACTAGACCTCCTTATGCTTCCACCGGCCCATCCGGAAGTATATGGCGAAGAAAGTTCCCCTGGCAGCCAGAGCCCCGATGATTGCCCACTGAACCCCATACGGGCCGATACCGCTGACTTGAGTTAGAAAATAGCCCAGGGGAAATTGCACCAGCCACATCGACAGCAAGGTAGCCAGCATAATCGGAAACGTATCGCCACTGCCCTCAACACACATGCTCAACACAACAACCACCCCGAATAACAGGTAACTCACTATTTGTATTCTGAGAAAAGTAGCCGCCACCTCAACCAGGCCCGGCTCGGTACTAAAAATGCCGATTACCCCCTCAGCCCAAAACCATACCGCCACTGAGACAATCATCGCCGCAGCCGTATAAAAACCCATCGCCAGCCAGCCACTCCTCTCGGCCCGGTCAGACTGGCCCGCCCCCAGATTCTGTGCGGCCAGAATACCGGTACTCCGGCCTAAAGAAGACGCCGGATTCATGATAAAACCCGCGATTCTTCGCGTTAGTTGGTAAGCTGCCAGGGCAACAGTGCCAAAGGGGGACACGAACCATACCAGTACCAGGTACGGAAAAGTTCTTTGTATTCCCGTTATGGCAGAAGGAATACCCACTTTCACCATTCGCCATATGATGCTCCTGTCCAGATGGAAATTTCTCAAGGTTGGCTTCAGCTGAGTCCTCCCGCTAAAGAGGAACCACAACCCCAGGCCACCCCCCAGCGCTTGGGAAATAACATTGGTCAGGGCAGCACCGCTTACGCCGAGACGTGGGAATATCCACCAGCCGAAGATGAGGAACGGGACCAGCACCACGTGAAGAAGCCGGTAAAAGACTGATATCCTCATCGGTGTCACCGAGTCTCCGGATGCCTGCATTGAGGACTCAGAAATCCTCAGCATGGACATGGTTACCATCCCTGCCAGCATTATTCGCATGTAGGCCGCCCCTTCGGTGAGAACTTCGGGAGCCACCCCAAAGACTCCCAATATCTGCTCGGTAAAGAGGAGGCCCACCGTTACCGAAAACACAAAGAAGGCACCGCTGATGACGAAGGCTTGCTGCATGACGTGATTGGCACCCTCGGTATCACCCGCCCCGACAAAGCGGGATACCATTACCCTCAAGCCTGTAAAGAGGCCCATCCCCAGAGAGCTCATTATCTGGACGACCATACTGGAAACACCGACTCCGGCAACGGCCGCCGACCCCAGCTTTCCTACCCATATCATATCGATAGTGGGTCCCATCATACCCAGGCTCTGGCTAACGATTATTGGCCATGAGAAACCCCACAGGCTCCCCCCGACGCTACCTTTTGTCCAGTCTCTTCTGGGTGTCGTGCTACTCATCGTAACCTGTCACAGCTTTTTGGTCCCCTTTGTATGATCAAAAGGGCTCTACCCATCGTTTAAGCTAACGATGTATGGCACCCATTGATTCCATCCTCTTTCCTCCAATAGGAAGAAAAGGATAAATCATACATTATGACTGAGTTTAGTCCCCGAATGGAAGGTTGTCAATTATTAAGGAGAACGCTCTGACGACATCTTACCGGCAGATTGTTTATCACTTTCTCGCCCCGGCGCCGTGAGCACAGCCCTATCAAACTTCAAATATCGAATGACCCGTGGGTACCGCGTTGACTGGCAAGAACCAGATGTGTATACTACTTTCTACCGGAAATATTCAGGTCAAGGAGGCATACAAAATGACCTACGGCACGGGTAAATACACTTACGAACTGGTTGACGGTTGGGCAAAATGTCCTGAAGGATGGTCGTTCACCGATGTTGGCGGAGTGTCCATAGATTCCCAAGACAGAGTGTACATACTAAGCAGAAGCCAACGCCCGATTTCGGTTTTCGACCGTGAGGGTAATTTCCTGACATCTTGGGGGGAAGGATTCTCCAGGCGCGCTCACGGCACTTATATTGGTCCTGACGGGTCCGTCTACGGCACAGACGATGGCACCCACATAGTAACCAAATTCAGCTCCGATGGTGAATTGCTGCTAACATTGGGCAAAAAGGATCAGCCCTCGGACACCGGTTACGTACTGGGAGATCTGGCATCGATAGCACGAGGCGGACCTCCTTTCAATCGTCCGACCGGCGTGGCTCTTTCTTCATCGGGCGACATCTTCGTGGCCGATGGCTATGGCAACGCACGGGTACACAAGTTCAGCCCTGATGGTACCCTGCTCCTCTCCTGGGGAGAACCGGGTGACGGCCCCGGCCAGTTCAGACTCGTCCACAACGTCTGGGTGGACAAACAAGACCGTGTCTGGGTCTGCGATCGGGAGAACAGCCGAATCCAGATCTTCGATACCCAGGGCGAGTTCCTCGACCAGTGGACTGATGTTATCAGGCCGACCGATATGTTTATCGACGACGAAGATACCGTGTATGTTTCTGAGTTGGTCCGGCGGGTGAGCATATTTACCATCGATGGCAAGCTACTGGCCCGCTGGGGTACCGGACTGGTAGTTGAAAAATCAACTGACGGACAGGAAAAAAATCCTACCCTGTTCGTTGCTCCTCATACCATAGCTGTTGATTCGAGGGGGGATCTTTACGTTGGCGAGGTCGTTATGACCATGGGCGGAATCGACCGGGGCCCCAAGACCATACAGAAGTTCGCCAGAACCAGTTAGGTAGCACGCCGGGTTGGTAGCATGGACGCCATTCTGTCCCGATAAATGGGGGCCACCTCAACCTGCTGTCCGCAAATCGCTTTTCTCTTCTAATTTCCCCCGAAATACGGTTGTCTTTTTTCCGCGAATGCTCTGATTCCCTCTCTACTTTCGCTGGAGGTGGAGTCGTCTCTTGGGATAGAGCCGATATACTCTAGGGTAGATTCCAGATCCATATTCAGGCCGTCATAAATAGCCCGTTTGATCTTCCGGATCGTTGCCGGAGGACCATTTGCTATCTTCTCGGCCAAGTCCCAGGTAGCGCCCTCCAACTCGTCATGGGGGACGACTGTGGTTACCAGACCTATGCGCTCTGCTTCCTTTGCATCGATCATGTCCCCGGTCAATAGAAGTTGACAGGCTTTATCCACCCCAACCAGTCTTGGCAAGAAGAAGGTGCCTCCCTGGACCGGCATTAGCCCTCTCTTGATATATATCTCTGAAAACCTCGCCACGTCGGACGCTATCCTGATATCGCAGGCCAGGGCAATATCGAGTCCTCCCCCAACCGCCACCCCGTTTATTGACGCAATTATCGGTTTGTCGCATTTCTGCAAAGGTAAAGATAGCCAGTTCAGCCTTGAATGACCTCCTCCTCTATTTCTTGCCCCGGAATCTTGTTCGGGTCGTTGTTCGCGACGTTCCGCCATACCGCTAATATCAGCCCCGGCGCAGAAAGCCTTGCCGGCCCCGGTAAGAATCAGTACTCTCACTTCATCGTCTTTCACCGCGTCCTCCAGTGCCGTATACATACCTTCTACTATTCCGGGAACAAGGGCATTCATTTTATCCGGCCTGTTCAGGGTTATAGTAGCAATCCCACTTTCCTTGGTGTAGAGAATGTCTTGAGAATCCATTTCCGTATTTCCTCCTGCCTTCTCTGGTTCCTTTCATCAGCCCTTTGATATTGATGATTATAGGTAAAACATCAACGAATTACAACCGGAGTCAGGGTAAGCCAAAACAGTTGCAGCTCCTATTCGAGCACCTTCTCACTCGGTACCCGGCATCCGATGATGTGGCTGGACGAGGGGGAAAATCTGTTCGTATTTGGAACGGTACAATGCTAAGGGGAGCTGTTTCCAGCCCCCCTTATCTCGTTAACCCTGATTTTGGCTATTGAGCGGTTTTGCCTTTCGGTAAAATCCTATCGCCAGGCGTCGATGCTGTAAGACGGACCGTGACCGCCGCCGAATCGTAGGGAAGATGTTTCCTGGCAATCGCAGACAATTATGCAGTAATTTTCAAAGGGGTCGTCCCCTCCGGCCGGTACCATATAATCATCCTCTAGTTCTCTCCAGTGCTTGCCGGAAGTCTTTTCTATCCCCATCCAGCCATTTGTGGTTAGATCAGGACCGCCCCGCATCCGGTATGTCTTTACCGGCTCAAAGCTCTTCTTCCACATGTGCTCATATATCTCTTCTTTGGACTTGAAACCAAAGTCCTTCAGGTCATGAGCCATCTGGGGAACAAAGACCAGGGTGACACCTCCCTCATGAGTTCTCCAGATGCCGTCGATAATATAATCGACATAGTTGTGGGGTCCTGGTATGCCCTTGACATCGAGGAATCTGGCTAAGGCCCCGTGACCGCTCTTCTGAAGGGCACGGTATCCGCCCGGCGGGTGTTCCTGTCCCATCCCCCATCCGCGCGGCCTGGTGACCATGATGATGCTTTCATCTTTCCGGTAGCCGAGCTCTTCGTTTAAGCCTTTCCAGCCCTCCGGTAATGCTTCTGCGTACTCGGCAAATATGAAGCCACCATTGGTAATCGGACTCCCAAAACCGGTCGATATTGTGGTTACGCTTTCTATATACCCACCCAGGTTGCGCAACATCAGACTGCCGACGCGGCCGATGGTCTTGTTGGCCGGGTTTCCGGGATTGAACATACCGTAGCTGACATTCATCCCTATCTCTTTGTAGATGGGACCGCTGACGATGAACGCGCCGCCGCCACCCCGCCCGTCAGCGGTGCCACCCCCGGATTCGGCAATGGCCAGCACTACCGGGAAGTCCTCCGGCTGACAGCCGGCCATCACTGCATTGACCGCCACTTGCTCTACCGTAGCTGTCCTGTACATCGGCATGAACATCACCGGCTGGCCCTTTTTCAACTTAATCCTTCCCACACCGGACCCTTGCCCGCCCATCTCCATATCACGCTGGATGGTTATCAACTCATCCGGTTTGTGGCTGGTGCCGGCCAGCATCCTCTCCACTCGCTCTTCGGTGGGGATGACTATCGGCAGGCCATCCGTGTACTTGGACCAGGGAGCATTGAGTATCCCGGGAATAATCTCGGTCTGCCGGTAAAACTCTTCGGCTTCCTCCAGTGTGCCTTCGAAGAGTATCCTCGGATGATCGGGCGCCCACCGGCCGCTTTCCTTCTCCCGCTCGGTCAGAGGATCGGTGAGAGCTTCAATCAGCGGCTCAAACCAGTTGTCCACATCCTCCGGTCCCGGCAGGGTCCGTGAAGCTTCGATAAATCTCAGACTGGGGACGCCGTACAACGTTAGATCATGCTTGACCTTTTCTGTCTCTTCGGTGTGGTCAATGAGTACCGTCGGAATACCGGCTTTCTCAAGTTCTGCTAAATAAGGCAACTGCCTGTTTACTGCCCCATGTCACCAGCAGACCCCCAGTATCACGGCATCGGTCGTCTTCCTTTCCTCTTCTGATAATCGGAGAGGAGTAGGTGTGTACCCTTTCTTGACCGTCCAGTTGACATTGGGATAATCACCCTTCAATCTTTTCTCCAGGGGTATGGTGATATCCGGCTCTCCACAGATACTGAAATGAATGGTTTTTCCATCGAGTGAATTCAAACGCGGTGCCAGGGGAAATGTATCCACCGCGGCTTGGGTACCAACCGGGTTGAGACACTTGTACTTTTTTTCCGTTTCTGCCATTTCTACTCTCCTTGGATTAATTCTGCCATTTAGTCCTGACTACCCACTTCTCTTCTCACCTATCACCCCTTCGACTGCCAATTTCCTGTCTCAAATCAAAAAGCGAGTCAGGTCTTACCGCCAGGCGTCTATACTGAAAGACGGGGCAGCGGCATTACGACCGCCGCTGAGGGTAAGGACTACTTCCTCCGGTCCACCGGCAACA
>NYYM01000093.1 GCA_002685815.1 Dehalococcoidales bacterium
CATGTCGAGAAGCTCGACCGCTTCCACGGCCTTGTTGTTGATGATGGCGAAGAGTTTCTTATTGACGCGGTTCAGGAAGATTGTGGCCAACCCCGCGCCGAAGTGCGAAAAGATGTGGGTCCGTTGGAACCATTCAATTTCATTGAAGGGCTGAGTGAACGGCTCAAGGACGAATGCCCTGAACTCGTCGTATTTCGCCTCAACGGTGGCGCGGAAGCGAGCGGCCGTCCGGTGACCTCCGCTCTGCACATGCCCGCCGTCGTACGCGAACTGGTAGAAGAACTCGATGAATTGCTGGCGATCCATCTGGGATAGATTCTCTAGAGTAAGCGTCCCTGCATAGTGATCTTCTTGAGCGGAATGCGGGTGATCCTGGAACCACTCAAGAAACCCGTTCACCAGTTCGCGTGTTGGTTTCTCCACTGCGCTACTCCTGTTAATGTTTAGAGGGCGCTCGGGCGATAACTTGGCCCGCAAGAGCCTGGGGGATAGTTCCCGCTCGGATAAGCTGTGTCTCCGCGTGAGCTAACATGAGGCTAGCACACAGCTAGTTATCCTAATCATGCTGATTTATCGCTAGTCCACCATGCGGGTTGGCTCTCCCTCGTGAACCAGTTGTTGGTATCGTTGTTCCCGGAAGGGGCAAATTCGAATCTAACTTCTTTGAATTCCTTTAGTAACTGATCCAATTCAGGCCCCCCTATCACCCATAAGACCCCGCCTTCAGCTCTCATGTCCTTCACGTCGAGTCCATGAGATCTAAGACGCTCGACGAGACTTCCCGTTCTCCCCGTGGGTGTCGGCGAGGTCCGCACCTTTTTACGACGCCTCGGCCCTCCTCGTAGCGTTGGCTTCGCTGCCGCGGTCGGCTCTTGAGACGTGTTCGCAGGTTTGGAAGGCTCATCCCGGACGGCACTGGGTTCTCCAGGCTTAGCACTTGGGCCAATATTTGGTTTGCCATCGGACCCAGATCCTGGGACATGGATCATGCCGAACGATTCAACAAGCCGGCCATCTATCAGCAACTCTTGTATGCTGTACTCAAGTTGTTCAGTGATCCGGGGGCCAGTTCGTTCGAATCCCATCCTCCTAGCCACTACTGTGATCAGGTCTCTGCGGGGGACTCCGAATTCTGCTCTAGCTATGGATACCGTAATTGTTTCTAACTCGGTCGGAGGGATGTGTCCAAAGGTTATATCCGCGGGCGAACGTGGTGCACGATTAAGTTGTTCGTCTCTGAACCAGATGAAATTCCCGAGTGATGCCGCCTTCTTGTCGCCACGAATATCCCCGTTGGTTTGAGCGGAATCGATATGCCTCAAGATTTTGTCCCGGTTCCTGGACCTAATCTGACCGAGTCCGTAGCAATCCCGAATCCGATCAATCACCACATCCTTGTGAACAGGGCCTTCAACTTCCACAATACTCGTGATTAGTTTGATGAGGTTATCACTCGGCTCGTATTGCAGGTCTCCTCCCGATGTCGGGGGTAAGGTGTCAGGGGCTTTCTGATATGGCTCAAGGTGGAATTCCAAAGGTGTCGAAGGATTAATTATTTCCATGGGAGAATCGGAGTCAGCCAGATCACTAGATGGCTCCGGGATGGGTTGCCCAACTCCTGACTTATCCTCATCCAAGTTCAATCTAGACCGTGCAGCGGCTAGTGATTCTTCGACCTTTGTTAACTCGGCTTCAGCATTACGAATCCATGAAGTGGACCAGATGCGGTGGATTTTCCATCCGAGGCCTTCCAGTACCTGTTGTCTAAGCCAGTCTCGATCCCGTGCCGCGGCAGTAGAGTGGTATGTTGCCCCGTCGCATTCAATACCTAGATCGTGTTTCGTGCCATCTTCAGACAGGATAGAAAGGTCTATCCTGTAGCCCGATACTCCTACCTGTCTAGCCACCTTGTGACCCCTGGATATGAGCGCACTCTCGACAGCTTCCTCAAAAGGTGACTCGAGTTCTGCTGATGAATCCATGGTGACATGAGCTTCGAATGCCTTCTCAGGATTTTCGGCATATTCCAGATAACGTCTCAGCAGCCTCCCCCCTTTCTGCTGTGAATGGATATCGGTTGCTCGAAGAGAGTGCACCAGGTCCACACGCTGTCTCGCCCGGGAGACCAACACGTTTAGCCTGCGGTCGCCTCCCTCCTGAATCATCGGCCCAAAGGAGGGGTGCACTACGCCAGACTCCACCGTAGGGCCGTATCCAATGCTTATGATTATGTGGTCTCGCTCATCACCTTGAACCCTTTCGAGGTTCTTTACGAAGAAAGGCTCTCTAGGCCGTTCGTTGAACCGCCCATCTAAGTCACGCTCTTGGATTTTGCGCTCTTCCACCAATTGCTCAATCAGATCTGCCTGTGCCCTGGATAAAGCTGCAACACCCAGAGTTTCCCCGACGGGTCTTGTTCGAAAATGTTCAAATACAAGGTCTACCACTCGCTCCGCTTCCTTCCGGTTGGTCCGAGTAGCAGTCGGGGAGGATTTGGATCCGGCATCATAACGACCATCTGGCACGAAAACATCGTGTACCCCATACCACGAGTCAGTGATGCCAGGGGAAGGAAATGTCAGTAGTGGGTTATCCCGGTAGAAGAAGTTATTGGAGAAACGTATGAGGCTCTCATCCTTACTGCGATAGTGGACTCTCAGGTGAGCATCTTCGAACGGTCTCCCCAGTAGACCTATCGCAGCGTCTAGGATGCTTTCTCTCCCGACAAGCTGATCTATCTCAGTGTCATCGTCATCATTCACAATGGTGTCATCATCATCTGATAACGAGCGGCGCCAGAAATTGCTTGGAGGAAGCTGTTGTCTATCCCCTGCTAGAATCAACTGGGTGCCCCGGAGGATGGCAGGAACGGCATCCTCCGGGAAGACCTGAGACGCCTCGTCGAATATCACCACATCGAACATCAGAGTTTCTGAAGCGTCGCCAGAGAGTGGAAGATATTGACTCACAGCAAGTGGACTCATGAAAAAGCAAGGCTTCAATGTTTGAATAAGCCGAGGTATTCTCTTAAATAGTTCCCGGACTGGCCACTGGCGTCTTTGCTTCGAGAGCTCTCCACGCAGTATTCCTAGTTGACTACCACTGACTGAACTTCCGTGCAGGTTGGGATACTGCTGAAGAACCCTCTTCCGGACTTCGGTTTGCGCCGCGACCGGTAGTTGCTCGTCCAGTTTTTTGAACTTGGCAATCAGGTCTTCCTGCTCTGACGATGCAAAAGTGGCCAGCAAAGGCTCTTGTTCATATATCCAGTCAAGCCAGGACCTGAAGATTCGGCGTTCAATTATTTGAGGCACCAATTCACTATCTTGGGTCTCATTACGAATCTGCTCTGTCGTAGACGGTCCCAGGACAACATCGAGGTTCTCAACTGCGGCCTGATACAGCATCCAATCGCTCGCAGAGTTTGCATCGTCCATGAGTTTTTTCGACCAGGCCTTGATCGAATCGAACTTAGCATCTCGTCATGAATCCCACGGACCTTCATCTAATTGGTAGGTTTCCATAAGAGAGTCGGTCTGAGTCCTGAACTGCTGGCGAGCACTAGCAAATGACTCGGAGATCTGTTCGTATGTCTCCGGGGCTTTCGGTTGTTCTATGTGCAGGAGCAGAGTTGGAGTTAGCCTGTCTGACGGCACCATTTCAGTTAGTTTAGCGGCCCAACTGAGACAGTCGAGGACATCCGTCCAGTCGGTGTCAAATCCCTTAAAACGCACTCCGAAATCTGCCTGGAGAATCTCTGGAGCACTGTAATGGTCGTCTTCTAGTATCCGGAGTCTGACACCAGAACTTATAAACCCTTGCAAGGTCAGAAGGTCATCCAACTCTCGACGTGCTCTCGTGAGAACAATAGCGACCGCCTTCTCGATCCGATCCACGGTTGGAGCAGCTTCGCCAATCAATTCCGCAAAGGAAACCAATGTGATCTGGTTTCTCTTGACTCGCTCCACCTCCGGGGCACTATATCCATCGTCAAGTAATGCCTGAACTCTTGTGGAGAATTGTTTCAGGATCTCAGCCAAATCCCAAGACCGGGAAGCACTGTCTATATCTGTCAGAAGGCTTGCTAAGTGCTTCCTGTTGCCAGTAGAACCCTCCAGCAATCTTTCAACATCATGGAGATTCTGCAACAAGCCATCCCAGTCAGTATTTCGGCCAGTGTATCGACCTCCCAATGCGGAGGTTATCTCTGTCTCAGCCCGAGTCCACTCCCATAGCCGTGCCTTGAGCTGCAATATCTCCTCGACATTATTCAATTCATGATGAAATGAAGTCTTATCCCGGCCGCGTCGGAATGCCTGTAAGGTTTTCCTGTCGCGCCGGTAACTGAATCCCAGGAATCTCTTCAGACCGCTACTGTAGTCCGTCCTGAACCTAATCAACATGTCGCGGTCAACTACGTCTAAGATTCCCGGCTCGAATTCCGAGAATAGGAGCTTCTCTCGTTCATCTAAGTCATAGGAAAGATTACGTGCATTCTCTATGATGAGATCTGTTTTCTCTATTCCCAGCGATTCAACCCATCTCAGTGGCACGGGACCAACTCGCCCGATCGAATTGGCAATTTCTTGGATGCTATTCAAGGCCCCCAAGGTCTCCCCTTGCGTTGTATCGAGGAACTTCGCTAGCTCTATTCCACAGGACTGCATCTCGTTAAGCGCGTCTCTGAGTGCCAGCAACTCGGAAAATGTAGTTTGTTCCCTCTGAACAACCCGCACACGCCATTGAAGCCCCAGCAATTTCTGTAAGCGATTATCCTCCTCAGGCGACACAACAAGTTGCTCTTCAAGATCAGCCCAATCCCAATCTGGCAATGGGCTGCCAAAGGCCTTTGTGAGATCTTCTATCAAACGGACTCTCTCAGACTGAAGCTCCATCTCCAGAGCCGCAACGTTCTTGAGACGATCAGAATCCGTACTTTGAATCCAAGACGTAGGCACCCCAGATCCTTTGGAAAGATGACGCGCCACGTTTTCTGATGTGTCGACATCTCGCTGAGTTTCCGGTACTGCTAACCCAAGAGCGTCTGGGGGGCTAGAGATGGCGGACTGTACGGCTGTGACTGCCTCGCCGATTGTTTGCATGTCACGACGAATATCGTCTGCCAGTTCAAGTGACGGAGTTCCTTTCTTCATCACTCGCCAGTGACTAGTCCAGTGCTCTCTAAACTCCCTGGGCCTGAGGCGGATACGACCAGCAGCCTCACGGATCTGAGCCAAACGTGGCTGGTCCAGCTTCTCTATGTCGTCCACATCAAAGGGAACATGTGGAACGCTACGAATGGATGCAAAGTGGCCTTGGACTTGGAAGGCTGTCCAAGCCAGAGGATCCCGTCGTTGATGGAGTGCTCGCACGATCCTATTGAGTTGCCGCCGCTGCTCCTCTAGTGCCGCATAGTCGAATTCCCGTTGTTGGACCGTTCGGGGGTCGTTTACCGATTGTCGAAGCTGATCGTACACATTGGCTTTGCGACCACGTTCACTATGCAAGTCCAGAGAGAACGTTTCAAGCCCCTTCTCATCGAGTCGATTCTTTACCATGTCCAGAGCCGTAGTCTTCTCGCTGACAAACAGAACGGACTTCCCTTCAGCCAATGAGGTAGCAATGATGTTAGCTATGGTCTGGGTCTTGCCTGTACCAGGAGGGCCATGGATTATCAGGTGTTGGCCCGCTCTGGCTTTCGCGATTGCAATCAACTGGCTGTAGTCGGTTGGAAGAATTGCAAACTGGTCACGGACAGGCAGGAGGTCGTCCAGCACACCTCCGACAAGGTCCGCGTCTTTTGGAATTTCGACAGGAAGTCCAGTAGGAGTGTCCCGCTCCGTTTCTGCAGGCTCGCTACCAGCTAGCGCCCGCACAATCCGGTGATCTGTACCGTTCTCCTTAACCAGTTCAAGATCACGCCACATAGCAAGCTTGGAATATGCGAATGTGGACAGGTAAACATCGTCCAGTACTTCCCATTCCGGTCGATCCTGTATCAGATTCCGGATGGTATCGAGGTATTCTCTGGGAGTTTCGATGCCCGCAGAGATTTCAGGCAGCACGAAACCAAACTCAGACAGCTTTGCCGCCAGAGTGGAATTCATTTCCAGGTCCTCTTCCTCCGGTCTCAAAGTGAAATGGTCCCGGGGTGAAGGCCTTTCCAATTGGCAGGGCAGGAGCAAAAGAGGTGCAAGAGGTGGTTCAGGTTCCTCTTTTGCCACTTTGGAGGAGACTCTTCTGCCAGTCTGCGAGGAGTTTCGGAAAGGTTCAGGAGGGGGGGCTGGATCTACCCAGCGCAGGAGACCTAAAGCGAGGAACAGGACATTCAGGCCTTGTTCCTCTTGGAACTGATTTGACCTGCGTCGCAGATTTCCCAACCGGCGCTGGACGTCAACGGGTGAACCATCGCCCCTAAGGTCACCTTGTCTTACGTAGGGGCCCGGTTCATGTTCCTGGATGTCCTCAGTTTGGGTGAAGCCTCTTGTCCGCCGGCGGGATCGAGATTCGGCATAGTCGAAGGTCAGGCCACGTTGTGGTAACTTCAGCAATGCCTCAAAAATGCTGTCAGGGCTATGTTCTGCTATTTGGACGGGTGTCCTAAACTTCCCGCTGGATGTCCTTCCCGCCTTAAAGTACAGAAGGCCGTTGCCTCTATCTAATTGGAGGAGCCTCTTTTGCCAATCGGCAACGATTTCCTGAAAGGTTCGAGAGGGTGGAGGGTTAGTTTGCTCTGTCATCCTAAACCTCCATTCCGGTGTGCTCGTCCGTTCGCAGGACGGCCACGCGTCTCCTGATACGTGCTTGCGAAGGACTCCACTTCTGTTCTAGGGATAAGCCAGCCGACACTCACTTTCTCGCCCTTCAACTTGCCGATGCGACAGAAACGTTTGACCGTTTCCGGATGAAGGTTAAGTGTTGAAGCGGCTTCTAAGACAGTCAAGACATCTCTCTGCATTGGTAGGCTATCCTCAATAATTTGGAATTAGTGTCAATCAGCATTAATTCTAAAGGCCTAGGAAAGTTTTGTCATCCCCGAACCCTCGAACCCCCATTCGAACCCTGGATTTGTAGCTGAACCGTAGCTGAGTGTGAGTAGGGTTCGAACGGTTCGAACAGTTTCCACCCGTGTAGACCGTCAGCGAAAATGGGACACATATGGGCCCGAGATTAATATAGCCTTACGGTAGGTGAAGCGAGCTCCCGACGGGAGGATAGAATATCCCTGAGAAGGAGCAACAGTGACTGAGAACACAGAAGATAAGAACCGAGCCGCTAAAGAACGGAGCCAGGACACCAAGCGATTCGTTCGTCAGGTTAGGTCAGCCACCCGTAGGAAATACACCCCAGAAGAGAAGATCCACATCGTCTTGGAAGGCTTCCGGCGCGAAGGCCCCGTCACGCGGTCATTATCGAGAATTCATTCGAGGTGGGGAAGTTCCTCTGGTGGGACTAGAACCCTGACCGTACCAGGCTGGTAGAGAATCCTGTCAATGGAGCCCTGCATCTCCATCGCGGTCATCGTATTGGACACCGTTGATCGCGAGACGTTGAAGTGTCGTTGCATATCAGCTGTCGAGGGCGGATGCCCGTTGTTCTGAGTGAAATGATGGATGTAGGCGAGGTATTGACCCTGGCGTTGGGTGAAACGAACCCGCTCTCGCGTTTGACGGAGCTTCCGATTCACCCGGTCCACATCGAATGCTTCCGGATCGAAATCCTCGCCTGCCCACAGCCACATATCAATGTGGTCCTCGTGCCGAGGGTCTCTGAGCGCTTCTAACAGACGCTCATAACCTGAGGTGCCACCACAATCTTCCGGTGGGCAGGCACGGCTCCCATCGAGGCAGAACGGATACTTTCTTCCCGGCTCCGCTTCTAATATCTCCTCAAGCACCAACGTGTGAAGCCAATAATCTCCAAAATCATACTCATAGGCAATCCGAGCACCTTGCCCATGAACAACCTCGTCTAGCCGGACGGTTCTAGCATCCTTCGCTTCCAAGTATTCGAGGTCTTCGCGGATACCGTAGTACAGGTCACCCCGCGTGAAAGCGTAGAGATGTGAATCCGTCCAGCCCATGACTGCCTGAAGGGTCAGATGGAGCTCATGGAGGTTCTTGTAGGACTGAACCTGGAATCGTCTCCAGACGGGAGACTCGATCTCCCGAAGGGTCACCTTGATCTGATAGATCGTGATGGGGTCAGTCATCCCCGTTTCGCCGCGCCTTGGAGCACCTGGAAGAACCTGTGCAGCCTTCGAACGTCCTCGCTGTCGGTGTTGAACAGAAAGATGCCTCGATTGAATAGTCTGATCGATTGGATACGGCCATCCACATCAATTTCTACCCAATCCACCTCGATTGGCTCGCCCCAACTTGGATCTCCAGAGTCACCTTCGTAATCCAAGACGTGTTCCTGGTCTAGGCTGTGCAAGACGTTGCGTGGGATGTCTGGAGCTGCCCACTCGGCGTGGTTCAACGAATCGGCTGCGTCAACTGATGCGCACATGCCCCATCGGTACGAGATTCTAGATATCATTTTCCGCCCCAGAAAAGAAGCGCTAGCCTTCGATTCGTTTTCCGTCATCGTCGTAGAAAGGGCACTTCGGGAGACCGGCAGCGTTCCAGATTGCGTCGAACGCAGGTTTCATTGTAAATCGCGGAGAGATAATGTACCACCAGGGCGGCACAAGAGCTGAGATATCGTGCCCCACCATCGCCCTCCAACAGGAACGACCGAACCAGATGGACGTGAATCAGGCGTCCCAAGCTAACGGACCGACCGCCGCTGCCACAAACCTCTTGGACGAATTTGCCAAGTATTTTCACTCAATCACAGGGGACATCAAATTTGTTGCGTATCATGACGGATCGAAACCCATAGCACAAACGGTTTCCCCTGAATGAACCTTGTCCATCGATCCATCGGTCGGGTGATCGAGCACTGCTCAGAGCAACGTGGAAACCTCACAGCTCCGACCAGCCATCTCGTTGCGGTGAATGATGATGCTCGGACGACCGGTCACTTCGTCTCATACCTCTTGCGCTTCGGAATCCGCTTTCGTTTGAGCAAACTGTCCATCGATCGTAGGACAGATCGCGCGTTGGCAGGGGATCGATCCCCCGCCTTCCACTTCGACAGTGAAGTCCAGTGATTCCCCAGCTCGTCTGCCAGAGCCGCCAAGGTCCAACCCTTCGACTCTAGTTCCGTAATCTTCTGCTGTACGTCGTTCATGCTTTCATTGTAATAGACAATGGCTATGTGGATCAACAGCATCGAGAACGTCTGAAATGCGCCTCGTATCGTATGTACAACCATAGACAAAAGATATATAATAACAGTAGAGTATCACGACGCAACAAGCGATGTGATCCGATGGAATTGGCGCACGAATACGCACTCGTTGATCTCCCTGCTCCAGCAGTTCGAGTACTATCTGAACCCTATGATCTCCGGTTGAGGAGCGACGTATGATCTCGATTGCCGAACACCAACCCAAGACCGAGTCAAGACAGCTCCTCTGGACACCGAGCGAATTGACCGATCTCCCCGATCTCGAATGGACTTGGGAGCATTGGCTTCCAAAGGGAGAAGTTGTTCTGCTGGCTGCCAAGCAAGGATCCGGGAAGTCGACTCTCACTTATCAGATCTCTCAGGCGGTTGCAGACGGTGAACAGCTACCCGATGGATCATATGCCGATCGAGGCAACGTCCTGTACTTCGACCTGGAAGCGTCACCTGAGGCAGCGGGAAAGCGGTTCCGTGAGTTGGGAGTCAAATCGGAGTCGGTGCACTGCTGCTTCCTTGATGGACTACCGGAGGGTGCATCCAGACTCGAGTTCTTCCTCTTCCTTGTGAAAAACGGCCAATACGACCTAGCAGTCATCGATAGCTACAGAGGCTTACGAGTCGGCGATGAGATGCGAGCCGATCAAACACGAGAGACTCTTGATCAACTGGTCGCCGTCGCTCACGAGTTCTCCACCACCATCTTGATCGTTCACCATCTCAACAAGCAGTCAAGCTCGAAGGACGAACTCGACCGGGTGTCCGGGAGCAGTGATCTTACCGCCCGCCCACGAATCGTATGGTTGATGAATCGCGAAGGTCGGGAGCGAACGTTGAAAGTGGCCAAGAGCAATCTTGGTCCCGAACCGGAGCCGATCAAATTCGAAATGGAGGACGGCAGGCTGATCCCCATCGAGCAACCGAACGCTGTGTCGGCCATCGAGGATGCATGCTCGTTCCTTCAGTCGATGTTGGCTAACGGTCCCGTACCAGCGCAACAGGCTACTCCGGCGGCGATCAAACACGGAATCTCGAAACGCACACTCGAACGAGCGAAACGTCTGATGAGAGTGAATTCCGAACGGAGGTCAGATGGGTGGGTATGGACGAGGTAACGGAACCGATCGTCGACCGTCGGAATCATGTTGTAGTCATCGAGTGGCAACCATGGCGTAGTTGGCGATGTTGGCGGTCTTGAGCATGATGGCGCGACAAGCGTGATCATTCGTCCTTGAGATAACTGACCTGAGTCTGTTCCACCTATCCAGTTTCCGCTGATGCTCGCTCCTCTCCGGCGGGCGAGCATCAACTGACCGGCGCATCTGTCCCCCTTCCGGCTTGCTGTGTTTGC
>NYYM01000094.1 GCA_002685815.1 Dehalococcoidales bacterium
TCGGTCAGGTCCAAAACCCGGTACGGACTGAGCATACCCTCCGCTTTCTCATTCCCTGCCATTTCTTGCTCTCCTTTGATTATTCCAGTCACCTTGTACTGACTGGTTTTCAATTCTTCAGTTTCCCTTCAAGGCACCGGTAGCGCTCGGCCGAGAGACGCGAACAAAACAACTGTCCGAACGGGCGCACCAGCAAACTCTTTGGGGAAGACCGGAAACAAACCTAACATCGCCAGCACCTCTGGGGAACGATATCGGTGCTGGCGATGATCTGCAAAATGTACTCACAGAAAATGACAAAATGACTGAGTCCTAACGCCAGGCGTCAATACTGAACGCCTGGCCGTGGCCACCGCTGTAACGAGCGCTGGCTGTTTCCTCACCATCACAGACAATGACGCAATAGCCCGAAGGACCGTCACCTCCGGCCGGCACCATGTAATCTTCGGACAATTCTTTCCAGACCTTACCGGAGGTCTTTTCCACCGCCATCCAGCCGTTAGTGTGGAAATCCAGCCTGCCCCGCTTGAGGTATGGTGATATCCGGTTCACCACAAATGCTAAAGTGGATAGTTTTGCCATCGAAGCTGCTGAGGCGAGGGGCCAGGGGAAATGTGTCCACCGGCTCCTGGGTGCCTACCGGATTGAGAAATTTATAGGTTTTTCCCGTTTCTGCCATTCTCAACCTCCTTAAATCATTCCTATTATTCAGTGCTCAAGTGTATTATTTCCGCCAAAGTTTGTCAATCCTCTGCTAATTGACAGGGAGAGCCAGTTAGTTTACCCTCAAATTAAACATTAAGAGGAGAGCCCAATGACGCAGCTAGATGAAATAACCATTGGCCTGTACAGGATAAATACTGCTATGGGCGGAGGTTTCTCCTTCAACCAGTTTCTGATATTAGACGAGAAGAACACCCTGGTGCACACCGGCTCGGCACCCCAGTTCAGCAGCATCCTGGAAAAGCTCTCAGAGGTGATCAACCCGTCCGATCTGAGTTACATCTTCGTGTCACACTTCGAATCTGACGAATGCGGAGCGCTGGGTGAGTTTCTGAAGCTGAATCCGGCGATAACCGTCCTTGCTTCGGCGGTGACAGCCCGTCAATTGAGCGGTTTCGGCATGCCGGCCAAAGTCGAGACTGTCAAACCGGGTGAAAGCCTGTCCCTGGGACAGAGAGAGCTACGCTTCATCAGTTACCCGTCGGAGATGCACCTGTGGGAGGGAGTGCTGGCTTACGAGTCGAAAGATAAGGTGCTCTTCAGCAGCGACCTTTTTGTCGTCCGGGGGAGTGAAGGCGGCCCGATACACAAGATCGGAGCGGCCGAAGCATTGACGATCAATCCCCGTTCAATACCGGCCGACGAAGCCCGCCAGAAGTGTGAGGACGAGATAAAGGCACTGGATATCTCCCTGGTGGCCGTGGGACACGGGCCGGTGCTGGACCTGACGCCGTAACAGGCCCCAAAACCAGACACATGGCTAATCTTTTTTCTTTCTTGGCTGATTCTTCGACCAGCTAGCGCGTGTCCGGCCCACCGGAGTCAGTCCCCCATTGCGAACCAATTCCATTTCTGTTTTGGAAGAATCGGCCGCCAATGAAGTACAGCAGCTAGTACTAGTATAAACGGTAAAACTCTATAATATCTTACTAAAGCAGTGATTCTTGGAGGAGGAACAACATGGAGTCGCAAGTGAATGTCATGGTGGGTGGCGAGGCAGGACAAGGGGTACAATCGGTCGGCTTCATCCTGG
Source organism: Dehalococcoidales bacterium (assembly GCA_002685815.1). Taxonomy (GTDB): domain Bacteria; phylum Chloroflexota; class Dehalococcoidia; order Dehalococcoidales; family UBA2162. The sequence goes on from NYYM01000094.1 coordinate 1,757, forward strand.
CCAAAACGTTTGCCGGGGGGCTATCACGTCTTCGCCGACCAGGATTACGAGTCCAGGGTGAGGGGAGGGCACAATTTCTACCGGGTCAGGGCCAATAACTCGGCAATAGGGGGCATTGAAGAATCAGTTGATATTTTGATTGCCATGAATGAAGAGAGCATAGGTCTGCACCGGCAGGAGGTGGCCAGCCAAGGGGTAATCATCTTTGACGATGAGAAAACCGAGGGCCTTAACGGTGACCGAAAACTGTTCGGCATACCTCTGGACAGACTGGCTGGCAACCACGAGGGTTACCTGATGCGAATCAGTTCCTTTCGATTCAACCTCCAGTAATTGGGCGGGGTCCTGGGAGACTTGGGCACTTTACTGCCTCTGATGGCAGCCCTGATCCTGATTAACGGTCTGGACGTAACCCTGGTGCTGGCGGGGGCCGGAATATTCTACATTGTTTCCGGGCTGTACTTCCGCATCCCGATGCCGGTGCAACCCCTAAAGGCAGTATCCGCCATCGCCATTTCGCAGGGTCTCTCGGCCAGTGTCATCGGAGCAGCCGGACTGCTGATGGGGGGTATCCTTTTGTTCCTGTCTCTCACTAACCTTATTTTCGGAGTCGTCAAGTTGTTCCCCAAGGTCGTGGTCAGGGGTATTCAACTAAGCATCGGGTTGATACTGCTCAGAAAGGGAGTTGAACTCATCTTCAACGAACAGATCTTTATCAACGGGGCCCAGACCTCACTGACGCCGGGTCAATTCCCCATCGGAATAGTGCTGGCCATTCTGGCACTGGCCGTTTTCGTACTTTTCAAATTCAAATTCTCAAAGCAAAACCAGGGCTATCCCGCCTCTCTGGCCTTGCTTACATTCGGGCTAGGGGTCGGAGCGATATTTGGGCCCATCCCCAGCTTTGGCAATCTGGGCCCGAGCAGCACCGAACTGGTATTACCGGCCGCCGCTGACTTTTGGATAGCCCTGACCGTGCTGGTTATTCCTCAGCTGCCGCTGACCCAGGGTAACGCGGTGGTGGGCACCTGGGATACCTCCAGGGTCTATTTTGAGGAGCAGGCAAAGCGGGTAAATCCAAGATCCGTTACTTCTTCAATGGGTCTGGCGAATATCATCGTCGGGCTGCTGGGGGCCATGCCCATGTGCCACGGCTCCGGGGGCCTCACCGCCCACTACAAATTGGGGGCCAGGACGGGAGGAGCCAACCTGATGATAGGCGGGCTGCTACTGACAGGCGGATTACTGCTGGGCTACAGCTCTTTCTCGTTTATCTTCATAATACCGCTGGCGGTGTTGGGAGTACTGCTGGCTATAGTGGGTATCTACCACATGCTGATAATTCGTGACCTGACCCAAACAAGCGAACTGGCAGTGGCCGGATCAGTGGCCGTGGCGACTTATGTTTTCAGCAACCTGGCATAATGAAATTACTCCTGCCCTGTTGCAGCAGTCCGGGTTTGATCTCTAGTTGCCCCAGCCCGTCACTCCATACCGTCCGCTCAGCACAGTCTACCACCGGCAATTCAAGATTCATCATTAACGATTATCCTTAGATTAGCTGTAGTTCCAGTTGGCGTAGCGGGGCAGCTTTTTCTCAAAGCGGCTTTTAGGGTATAATGAGACGATTTGAAGGCAGGCTAAAAGGATCGCCCGTTGCCAACACTCCTGCTTGTCGCTGGCACATTGAGCGTGTTCAGCGGAATAATCCCGAAGGTGTTTAACAAAACCAAAGAGTTAAACACAGCCGCCTGAATGCACGAATCACGACCAGGAATGAGGAAGCACGGGGAGAAAGGAACAGGCTCATTTTGGTCGCGGTGGATTAAGGAAAAATAGTGCTAAAAATAGCTGTAATCCTGGGAACTCGCCCCGAAATCACTAAAATGGCGCCGATTATCAGGGAGTTAGAAATTAGGGAAGCTGATTTCTTTGTTCTTCATACCGGTCAGCACTACTCATACAACCTGGATGGAGTTTTTTTTGAACAACTAAGGCTTCCCCAGGCCAAGCACAACCTGGAGGTCGGCTCCAGCTCACACGGCGAACAGACGGCCAGGATACTGACCGCGGTAGAAAAGGTTTTGCAGGAGGAAAGCCCCGATATTGTTCTGGTTCATGGTGACACCAACTCCGCCCTGGCCGGCGCTCTGGCAGCCGCTAAACTCAATATCAAAATAGGGCATGTTGAGGCTGGCCTGAGAAGCTACGACAAGAGTATGCCGGAGGAGATCAACCGGGTTTTGGCCGACCATTGCTCCGACTATTTATTCGCTCCCACAGAGGGAGCCAGGGAGATCCTGCTGGGTGAAAGTATCCCCGAAGAGAAGATAAGCGTTACCGGCAATACCATCGTCGATTCCATCAATCAGAATCTGTCGATGACCGGAGAACAAAGCAATACTCTCGATAGTTTACATCTCAAGCCAGGGGAATACCTGCTGGTGACCCTGCACCGCCAGGAGAACGTTGATAATCAGGCTCGATTTGCCTCGATTCTGGATGGTCTGGACAAAGTGGCCGCCGATTTGCAGCTGCCGCTGATTTACCCTGTTCATCCCCATTCCAGAAAGAGGTTGAACGAGTTCAAGCTCGGCAGGAAAAACCTTAACCTGATAGAGCCGGTAGATTTTCTTGGCTTTCTTCAGCTTCAAAGTAACGCCCGGCTTATCCTGACCGACTCCGGGGGTATCCAGGAAGAAGCCTGCATTCTGGGGGTACCCTGTGTTACTCTGAGAGACAACACCGAAAGACCGGAAACTGTCGAGGTCGGGGCCAACGTCCTGGCCGGAACTTCACCAGACAAGATACTTGAGTGCGCCAGGACGATGCTGGGTAGGGAAAAAAACTGGCCAAATCCCTTCGGAGACGGAAAAGCGGGAGAAAGGATAGTGAGAACGATAACTGGAGGTTCTGATGACTAAGATATTGGTTACCGGCGGGCTGGGATTTATCGGCTCCAACCTGGTTTCCGAGCTGAGAAGCCGGGGACACGAGGTGTGGGTTTGTGATCTGGGCCAATCGGCGGGGGCCAACTACTTCCGCTGTGATGTCTCCAAGTACCGTCAGCTTGAGAGGGTCTTTGAAGAGCATGAATTCGACTATGTCTATCACTTGGCCGCCGAATACGGCCGCTGGAATGGCGAGGACTATTATGAAAATCTCTGGCTTTCCAACGCAATCGGCCCCAAGAACCTTCTTCGAATACAGGAGCTCAAAAAGTTCCGGATGATATTCTTTTCCAGCGCTGAAGTCTACGGGGATTATGACGGGGTGATGAGCGAGGACGTGATGGACAAAGTGCCCATCAAGCAGATGAATGACTACGCCATGACCAAGTGGGTGGGAGAGATGCAGGTACTGAATTCAGCGGATATGTTCGGAACCGAGACCGTCAGGGTCCGTCCGGTCAACGCTTACGGACCTCACGAGCACTACAGTCCCTACCGGGGAGTAACCCCCGCCTTAATCTACAAAGCACTGAGAGACGAGCCCTATACCGTTTACAACGGCCACAAGCGTATCTTCGACTACGTTGAAGATACCTGCCGCACCTTTGCCAACATCGTCGATAACTTCAGGCCGGGTGAGGTCTACAACGTGGGCAGTAAAGAGGAGTGGGAGCACGACATCAAGTACCTCTCCGACCTCATCCTGAAACACTTGGGCAAAGATGACTCCAAGATCATCTACAAGGAGGCAGAGCCTTTCACCACCATGGTCAAGCACATGGATTTCTCCAAAGCCAGGAGAGACCTGGATCACGACCCCAAAGTCCCCCTGGAAGAGGGCATACCGAGAACAATCAACTGGATGAAGAATCTTTATGACCTTAAGTAGCTAAAATGCTGAAGGTAGCCTTAATAAATCCCAACCAGTTCACCAAATACCCCCAACCCCCGATGGGCCTCGCCTTGATAGCCGCTTTGCTGGAAAGAGCCGGGTACCCGTTGACCGTAATCGATGCTAACGCACTTGATCTACGGCCCGAGGATGTGGTGCCGCTGGTAAGTGATGCCGACGTCATCGGGCTGACGGCCATGACCCCCAGCGTAAACAGGGCTATAGTCATGGCCCGTCACCTGAGACAGGCCTACCCTGATCTGCCGATTATCCTTGGCGGACCCCACGCCACCTTGCTACCTGAGAAGACATTAGCTATCGCCCCCGAAATAAACATCGTAGTCAGGGGAGAGGGGGAAGATACTATCCTTGAGTTACTGTCGGCCTTGGAAAGGAAAGAGCCATTGACTGAAATCCAGGGCATCAGCTACAGAAAAGATGGCCAGGTGGTCAACAACGAGGCAAGGTCTGGTTTGGTTGATCTGGATTCGTTGCCCTTCCTGGCTTACCATCTGCTGCCCTGGCAAAAGTACAGACCACACCCGCCCCACGGCCGGGCTTCACCCTTTGCCGTCATCATAACCAGCCGAGGTTGCCCCTACAAATGCGCTTATTGTTCAAAACCGGTATTCGGCAACCTGTTCAGAGCCCAGAACCCGGAGAGAGTCGTTGAGGAAATCCTCTATTACCAGAAGAATTTCGGCATCAAGGAAATTGCCTTTTATGATGATTCCTTTACCCTGGACAAGAAAAGAGCCGCGGCTATAGCCGAAGAAATCATAAAAAGAGGACTGAAAGTACACTGGTCTTGCGAAACCAGGGTAAATCTGGTCGATAGGGAGCTGTTGGGCCGTCTTAAGCAAGCCGGCTGCTACTCTATCTCCTATGGTATTGAATCAGGCTCGCCGGAGATTCTGGGAGCTCTGGACAAGGAAATCAGCCTGTTCCAGGCTGAAGAAGCGGTCCGCTGGAGCCGCGAGGTCGGCCTGCAAACTATCGGCTATTTTATGATCGGCTCTCCCGGAGAATCACCCGAGACCGTTCTCCAGACAATCCAGTTCGCCAAACGGCTAAAACTGGATTTTGCCCAGTTTTCCATCACCACTCCTTTCCCCGGAACCAAGCTCTACGACCTGTATCTTAAGGGCCGGGAGGACGAAGATATTCCCTGGGAAAGCTTCGTCTATGCCGGAACCGGTGAAGGAATTTCTCCGGTGTTTGAAAGCGATCTACTCAGCAGAGATGAGCTGCAGCAATGGGCCAGACGGGCCTACAAAGAGTTCTATCTGCGCCCTTCCTACCCCTGGCAACGTCTGCAACAGACCACCTCATTGGGAGATCTAAAAGTCGGCATCAAGGGTCTGTCGATGTTGCTGGGGAACATACGGAAGAGATGAATATCCTGTTTGTTCACGAAGTCGACTGGCTGGCCAAGGTGGTGTTCGACATCCATTTTCTGGCCGAAGGGGTATCACTCCTCGGGCACCAGATTTACGCTATCGATTATGAGGATAGCTGGAGCCGAAAAGGGTTTTTCAACCTGAACAGGCTGAAGACCAGCCAGATTGAGGGGGTTTCCCGAGCTTATGAGGGAGCGTCGGTGTGCCTGAGACGTCCCGGTTTCCTGCAGATTCCGGGACTGAGCCGGGTATCTGCCTTTATCACCCATTATCGGGAAATCGGGAAGACTATCCGGGAAAAGGCCATCGATGCAATTGTGATCTACTCCATACCCACCAACGGACTACAGACCGTCCACTTAGCCAAGAAATTCAATATTCCGGTGGTATTCAGGTCTATCGACATGCTGAATATGCTGGTGCCCTACGCCCCGCTGCGCCCGATTACCCGACTGCTTGAAAAGAGGGTTTATGCGGCGGTGGATGCAGTGCTGCCAAATACTCCGCAATACGCAAAATATGTTGTCCGTATGGGGGCTGCCGAGTCTAAGGTAAGGCTCCTGCCATTCCCATTAGACACCAAACTGTTCCGCCCCTTGGTCGACTGCTCTGAAGTGCGTCAGAAATGGGGGATCGAAGAA
>NYYM01000095.1 GCA_002685815.1 Dehalococcoidales bacterium
AAGTTGGTATGTATGCCCGACGGGCCCATAACCAGAGCAACGCTCTCGTCCTTCTTGAATCCGTGCTCTTCGTTTAAGCCTTTCCATCCTTCCGGTAGCCCATCAGCATTCTCAGCAATGCACATACCACCCCTGTTAAAGTAGCCCCCCATGCTGGCGTGCATTCGGTTTACGCCCGGAACAGCCCCGCCGAGGTTAATCGCCATTAGCTGACCGCAGCGGCCGATGGTCGAATTGGCCGGGTTCCCCGGGTCCAGGAATCCGTTGCCGGTGTTCATCCCTACCTCTTTGGCGAAGGGGCCACTGACGACGATCAACACGTTGTCGCCATTAAGCGACCCTGATTCGGCAATGGCCAGGACGGCGGGCAGGTGCTCCGGCTTGCATCCGGCCATAACGGCGTTGACAGCCACTTGCTCTACGGTAGCTGTCCTTTTCAGGGGCTGGAACCGTACCGGTTCACCTAACTTCCCTTCCCCTCCTTCTCCCGGTATATCCGCCGAGCGAATTACTCTGTCGGACTGGTAGGTTATCAACTCATCCGGTTTGTGACTGGTGCCGGTCAGCATCTCTCTTACCCGTTCCTCGGTGGGGATTCTTACCGGGAAACCATCGGTGTAAATTGCGATAGGGGCATTGAGTGGCGCGGGGATGTGCCTGGTCTGCTGGTAAAAAGTATCGGCTTCATCAAGAGTTCCTTCAAAGAGTACCCTTGATGTTGGCGGAGCCCAGGTGGTGCTTTCCTTTTCCTTTTCGGTCAGGGGTTGCATCAGGGCTTCAAGAGTGGACTCAACAAAGGAATCAACATCTTCCGGCCCGGGAACAAAACGCGATGAGGAAACATACCGGATGTTGGGAGTGCCGTGGGCCCTGGCTGTCTCCGTGTTCATGTCGACCACGTCCTCAAAGGTTACCAGCACCGTCGGAATACCCGCTTGTTCGAGTTGAGCTGTATAGGCAGCCTGCCTATATGCGGCGCCGCTTCACCAGGATACCCCTTGTATCACGCCATCAGCCGTTTTCTTCTCCTCATCAGATAACGGCACCGGATTGATACCATACGTTTTCTTTATTCTCCAGTTCACATTGGGGTACTCACTCTTCAGCTTCTTCTCCATGGGAATAGTGATATCGGGCTCACCACAGATACTGAAATAGATTTCCTTGCCGTCTAGTGAGTTAAGACGTGGGGACAGTGGAAAAATCTCCACCGGATCCTGGATGCCAACCGGACTCAGACATTTGTATACCGTGTCATTTGTTGCCATTATCGTTCTCCTTAGACCATGTAATGATTCTTGATATTCAATATATTAGGCTTCTTTTCAGGTCATGTCAATACTGGAAGAATGGATGGAACTGAATGAGCCAGAATCCGTTTTCAAAGGCAGGTATATTCCTGTCGATATGAGTTGATTGGTAAGTTCATCCGGAGCTACTGACCCTCAGGCATAGAGTATGTTTTCCTTTGACAGTTTTGTCTTCAAAGGATTAGAATTCATCTAAATGAATAGATATCAGGAGAATCAAAACGGCAGAAAGAGATAAGGTCTACAAGTGTCTAACTCCCGTTGGCATTCAGCTGGCCGGAAGCATGATCGGTGCCAACACATTCCTTAACATAGACGCCTGGCGGTAGAATTGTACCGGTCACTTATTGATTAACCAACCTTAACAAAATGTCGATAAGGGAGCACTACTGAAGGCGCTCCCTTGCTTCTATCAACTGATATTGGAATTAGGATGCATCCTAAAGAGAGCAACAGGGAGACAGGAATCATGCAAAATACGAAACCAAAAGTAAAAGAAGATGTATGGATAAACACCATGTGCGCGAGGTGCTACGCCGTTTGTGCCATGAGGGTCCACCGGGTGAACGGCGTAGCTATCGAAATAGAAGGGATTCCGGGAAGCACCCAGGGGGCAGATGGGGGCCTGTGCCCCAAGGGGCTTGCTTCACTGCAAGTGCTTTACGACCCCAACAGGCTCAACGTGCCCCTGAGAAGGATGAACCCGGAGAAGGGTATCGGCGTTGACCCGGAATGGAAAGAGATTACCTGGGACGAGGCCTTTGATGAGATTGTGCCCAGGTTAAAGAAGATTGTTGAAGAAGACTCCAGAAAGCTGGCCATAGGACCAACGATGGCCTATCCGGGAGCACCTACCGGCAAGTCATTTGTCCCCTTGACTACTCTCGGACCTGTAAGCAGCTGGGTATGGGGGGGCGGTCTCCACTGTGGAGGAGCGGCTCATGGAGTGGGGGGCTTGATTCACGGTTCCTGGTCCATCGTGCCGGATTTCAAACAATGCAACTATGCCATCTATTTTGGAGCCAGCAAAGGACATGGCTCCGGTCACTCGGCTATGGCAGCCGCCAGGATGGCCGCCGACGCTAAGGAAGAGGGGATGAAACTGGTTGTCTTCGACCCGATCTGCAATTTCGCAGCCGGCAAGGCCACAGAATGGGTGCCAATAATACCGGGAGCAGACCTGGCGGTCATACTGGCAATGTGTAACGTGATCGTCAATGAGTTGGGAATTATCGACGAGCCTTTCCTCAAACTGAAAACCAATGCCGCCTATCTGGTTGGCCCCGATATGAGGTACGTAAGAGAAAAGGGCCCAGCGAGGGGTGTCAAATCACAGAAGCACGACCCGTATTTTGGAGGGTTAGACGAAGTAACCTACATCGGTGATGACGAAACCAACAAACCAATGGTCTGGGATGCCGGTGAAGGGAAAGCCAAGGTTTATGACGACCCGACGATTCAGGATTATGCTCTTGAAGGTGAATACGAATATAACGGAACAAAATGCCGGCCTTCATTCGCGCTTATTAAAGAGCATCTCAAGCAATACACACCGAAGATGGCAGAAGAAGCAAGCACGGTGCCTGCCGAAACGGTGTGCCGGATAGCTACCGAGTTCGCTACCGAGGCACGAGTAGGCAGCACCACAACGATTGACGGCCATACTCTTCCCTACCGACCTGCTGCGGCGGTTATCTTCCGGGGCGGGCAAGGACACGAGAACTCATATCACGCCTGCTACGCTGTAAGTCTGCTCAGTGCCCTGGTCGGGGCAGTCGAGGTGCCTGGAGGCACCACCAGTTGGCCTGCCAGAACAATGGGTTATCCCGGCAGGGAGGAAATCGATCCGGGTGCCCTTAAGTGGACAGTATTCAAAGGCCTTGACGGTTTCCTGCAGAATGAACGGTTTGGCCCGATGAGCGGAATGTCCCATAAGAATATGCCCTATCATGGTGAGTGGCCAATTCCGCAGGCAGAAATAAAGCATCAGCCCGGAATCAAGGATATACAGCCGATAGGCGCATTCAAGTACATCGTCGGAGGGTCTGACCGGGAAGAGATCTGGGACAAGCTGGGGGCGACGTACAATGCCGAGATGCTGATTGGCGGTACCAACGTTCTGATAACAGTCGCTGAATGGGACGCCCTGGCCAAGGCGCTAAAACAGATGGACTTTATCGTGGCAATAGAACTTTTCAACAACGAGACAACCGAGGGTTTTGCCGATATCGTCCTGCCCGATACTTGTTTCCTCGAAAAAGACAACTGGGCTACGGGATTGGCTCAGAACTTCAATCACGCCTGGGGTATGGACGACTGGTGCTACCACATATGCGAGAAGGTGGTTGAGCCAATGTACGAACGGCGGCACTCATATGATATGGCGTACGAGATTCTGGAAAGACTCGGTAAAGAAATGGGTGAAGATTTTGTAACAAAGGCCAACACATCTTTTTACAACACTTTACCGTTACAAGATGAACATAAACTGGACCCATCGGAAACTCTAACTGTCGCGGAGATAGGCGACCGAGTAGTCAAGAGCATATTTGGCGATGAGCACAACTGGGACTGGTTTAGAGAGAACGGGTTTATCCGCTGGCCCAAGCAGGTAGAAGAGGCATATTGGATCTGGTATTCCGATCTCAGGATTCCCATTTACGCAGAATACCTGGCCCACATCAGACCTGAGGTTGAGAGGATAAACAAAGAGACAGGAGTATTCATGGACCCGGAGCAATATACTCCGCTTATTTCATGGTTCCCCTGCACACCCCATAAGGTAGAGGACCCCAAGTACGACCTCTATTGCTACTCCTACCGTGATGTACTGCACAGTGCTTCAGCGACCATGGAACAGCCGTGGCTGGATGAAGCCAGTCGTATGAATCCCTATACCTACAGCATCACGATGAACGCCCGGACCGGCAAGGAGAAGGGGCTCAAGGATGGCGATGCCGTCGAGGTAGAAAACTATCAGGGACGGAGAGTCAAGGGCACGCTTAAGCTGATGGAGGGACACCATCCCCAGACAATGGGGATCGCGGCTACTGCCGGTCACTGGGCCAAGGGGCAGCCTATTGCTCGAGGAAAGGGAACAAACTTTGATAACCTGCTGCCGATGGACTGGGAACATATGGACCCGGTTTGCGGCACTATTGAAACTTCAGTCAGAGTCGGCATCAGGAAAATAGAATAACCGGCATTTGGAGGAAAGCAAGAACGGGGGAATATTTATAGGCACAAGGCAACATGGCGTAAGCATGAAGTTGTCAACACTTGTTTCCTTGTATATTCAACATCCCCCTTTATCATATTCGTGAACTGCACAGACAAGTAATCCCGGCAAGGCGCGGGGATTACTACTTCCAGGCATCTCCAGGATGTAGTCTGAATGACCGAAGGAGAGTGGAAATGGCAGAACAAGACAGGACGTATAAATGTTTAAATCCGGTCAGTATCCAGCTTCCAGTTAACACATCACCCCTGGCGCCGCGACTTAACACGATCAACGGGAAGGAAATCTATCTCAGTATCTGCGGTGAGCCGGGTATAACCATAGCCCTGGAGAGACGGCTGAAGAGTGAGTACCCGAATGTGAACTGGAAAGTAAAGAAGACCTATCTATCTTTACCGGTCCCGTTATCTGATGAAGAGATGAAGACCTGTGACGGCTTGATACAAGGGGTGGTGTGGTGAAGCAACGCCGCATGGAGGCAGTTGCCTTATGTAGCGAAACTGGAGAAAGCTAGCATCCCGACAGTAACCATTGATTACGCGGATCAGGAGGAAATGCTTAAGCAGACGGCCTTGTCCAGCGGCGTCCCCAATATACGCTATCTACATGCCTCCCGCACTCTCTCCGGCCCGGAAGATGTCGACGGCTGGATTACACCCCTGCTTGAAGCCCTGACCCGCCCTCTAACAGAAAAGGAACAGGAAAAGGGAAGATGGGAACCACCACAGGAGAGGATACTCTTCAAAGGCACCTTGGATGAAGCAGAGACATTTTATCAGCAGACAATGCATGTTCCCTTTCCCCTGGATGCTCCAATCTCTGTCTACACGGACGGTCTGCCGATAAGAGTACCCACCGAGGAACGAGTAAAGGAGATGCTGACCGGCACCAGCCACAGCCCGGATGAACTGATAACCTACCAGGCGGCGGCGACAACATTCCAGTCCGATATAACAGGTTCAGTGGGACTAAGGATAGACAGAAAGAAAGGTGAAATGGTGCGGTTCCAGCCGATGAACTGGACGGCGACCGTGGAACAAGTGGCGACTAACGCCGTGATGGCCGGTTGTAAACCGGAGCACCTGCCGGTAGTCCTGGCCATCGCCGAATCAGCCTGTCCTACCGGAACCACGGTTGCCTGGAGCCAGTGGGTCTGCGTCAGCGGTCCTATCGCCAAGGAGATAGGGATGAACTTTGGCGTCGGGATGCTTGACCCGGGCAGTCCGGCAAATATGCCTATCGGCCGTGCCTATCAGCTTATGGCGATTAACCTTGGCGGGGCTATCCCAGGCGTAAACCGGATGAACAGCACCGGGAGTCCATTTAATACCGGCGGCACCTGTTTTGCCGAAAACATAGCCCTGCTACCCCCGGGCTGGAAAGGGTTGAACGAGGAGAACGGTTTCAAGAAAGAAGAGAGCGTTGTCATGGTGGTAAACGGGAGCAGCTTGTTTGGGGCCGGTCAGTTCTCCCCGGGAGGATACCGGGAACTTCAGAAAAGTGGGCACGGAGGCCTGGCCAGACGCTTTGACGTAAAGGGTAAACCGGGTCCCCACAACTGGCTGGAATACCTCGTCACCAGCCTCTGGACCGGCCGCGAGGGAGGCATAACGTTTATCATGGTCCCCGAGATGGCCCAACACCTCTATGAATATGGTTTCAAGTCCAAAGAAGAGGTGTACAAGTGGCTCTGGGAAAAGAGCTTTATCCGGCTGGACGACTACCGGAAACGCTCGTGGCCTGACTTGAGCACAAACGGCTGGATGGGTATAGAGAAACATTCAGGGAAACACTGGAAGGAATTACCAGATGACTATATGGTGCCACTGGTGGAGGACCCTTTCGACAATTGCATAATTATCGGTGGTGGAGAGGAAGAGGTCTGCACCGAAATCGCCGGCCGCCACCCCGCCCCATCTCCGGTCTACAGCATAGACGCCTGGAGATAAATGCCTGCTAAATTGTTGCCACCCGAAGTAAATGAACTGTCGTGACCGATATGG
>NYYM01000096.1 GCA_002685815.1 Dehalococcoidales bacterium
TCTTGTGGCAGTACCCCTGGAGCGACTCGAACGCTCGCACCCAGCTCCGGAGGCTGGTGCTCTATCCACCTGAGCTACAGGGGCAAGAAATCGCCGACAAAACCCTACTTATAAAAACCCACAATAGTCATCAAAGTAAAAACCACCTAACAGCCACGGACCCAGCGGATTCGGACAAAAACCTTTGCTATTATAGCAGAACCTGTTTTGTGATGGAAGAGGCAGGAAACTTTAACGAAGACATTTCATCACTGAGTCACGCCAGAAATGAACAGGGCGTAAGCGTTAAAGATATAGAGCCCGGCCAGCAACACTCCATACCAGCTAATCACGAAAAAGGTTTTGCGTTCTTGCCGGAACCGAAGCGCAACGATAACGATCAGGCTCATTGAGGCTGCTACCAGAGCAGTAACCATATGAGCGTCCGAGACAGAAGAGAAGATAGGGCCTCCCGCGTAGAAAAGGTCCAGCAGGAAAATATACGTAACGTCCAGCATATTGGCACCCAATACATCGGCTACGGCCATATCTATAGCGCCAATACGAAGGGCGGAGATGCCAACCACTAATTCAGGCATCGAAGTACTGAATGCCAGGAACAAACTACCCACGAAGCTGGTATCCCAACTAGTAACTTCGGCAATCTCGTTGCCCACGAAGGAGAGCCGGACGCCAGCCACTATGATCATCACGGCCGTCAATGCGAATTTGAACCATAATCCGCTTACAACAGGCCCGACTTCAGCCAGCGAAGGAGGAGCAGCTACAGATGGTGGATTTAGATTGCGTTCAGAACGGAAAACCCACCAGGCTCCCAGCAAGTAGGCTGTCAACAGGGCGATACTGACACCACCCACCCAGCCGAGAGTCGGTCCGGAACCAAGAAATATACCCAAGGCAGCGACAACAAAGAGCAGTATCCCTATTCCCGCCGATGTCATCTGTCTGGTGCTTGCCAGATTTAGAACCGGGCCGCCACGATGTAAAACATCCATAACAGCCAGGATAGTGAGATTAAAAGTACAACTCCCTAGAAGAGTGCCCAAACCGAGATCAGGAATTCCCGCCTCGCTCACCAACGAAACAGAACTTAGTCCGGTGATGAGCTCGGGCAGGGAAGTGACAATTCCCAAGAGCAGCAGGCCAATCCATATCCTTCCCAGGCCCGTTGTTTCAGCAATAACGTCAGCATAACGGGTTGCTTTTGTCCCGGCAATGAGGATGACGACAACCCACAGAAGGAACTCAAGCCAGACCAACGACGGGGGCTCCTATTCCCAAGATTTGCAGCATCTCTAAAGGATACTATACAATTGGTGAACTAGCAAACAGGCGACAGACAGGTTAAGCTGCCTTATGTCAATTACTTTGAGAAGATTAACGCAAAATAAGAAAAGCATGACAGTTGATAAATTGGACGCTCTGGACGAGATTGAAAAACTCAGCTTCTTCCAATTGGGTTTCAAGAACGGGGAGCAGGATGGGGAAAAACACCAAGAACAAGACAACAACCAGGGCATAGATTAGCAAGAAGACGGAGAGGAAAATGAAGCCGCCTTGAGCTGTTTGCGATATGAGAAGGAGACGTATAAAGCCAGGAACGAACCGATCAGGAGGGAGAGCGACTCCATCACGTCAACATAAGTGGGCCAAATTCCGGCAGTTAGAAAAAGGACGAGCAATGCCGGCGCCGCGATTACCGGCAGCAAAATTTTCAAAAATAGTGTATGACTCATGCAAACTCCAAACCACTATTTTGTCGTTATCTTATCACAAATCACTCTCCTGATGAAGCTGCTACTTCAGGATGCAACGCATACTCGGCTTCGATACGGAGCCAATACTCCGACCTTTGACGCGAGCCTCCCAGCCCGGAGGCAAAATGGGGACCGGTGTATCCCCATACTCGGGATGACGATTGCTTCCTGGCATTCAGGTGAATCCTTCGTTCAAAGAGCCCGATGCCAGAAAAGGCACACTCGGCGACACGGCACCGTAAATTGGGAAAATGGTCGCTTGATACTTATTGACACGAGGACATTATGGTCTTAAGATGACAGTATACGCTGAGATAAAAATCAACACGGAAACATCGAGAAGGGTATAAGCCAGCCCAAGATAAACGCACTACGAAGGAGGCCAAAATGGGTCTACTACTGGTTGCCGGTATCATCGCCATTATTATGGGGTTCAGTTGGCGGACGAGACCGAATGTTCCAGGAGAACCTAATCCCCGAGTTGTGGGCAATCTGGCCGGTCTAGTCGGAATCGTCCTTATCATCGGTAGTCTTGTTCTAGGTTCTTTCACTACGATTCCTGCCGGCACCCGCGGGATAGTCATCCGGTTTAGCGCCACTACCGGTACGATCTTGCAAGAAGGACTTCGAACCAAGTTACCATTTCTTGATTCTGTGGTGATAATGTCAGTCCAGACGCAAAAATATGAAGCTAATTCGTCAGCGGTAACAAATGACCTCCAGGATGTCAGCACCACAATTGCTCTCAACTGGCACCTGGACGCGGGTGAAGCCGACGATGTCTACCGGACGCTGGGCCTGGAGTTTATCGACAGGATAGCCGCTCCGGCCATTCAAGAGACTATCAAGCAGGTCACCGCTAAATACAACGCTGAAGACCTTATTTTGAGACGTGACGAGGTCAAGGCGGCCATCACAGAGAGCCTGTCGAACCGCCTGCTTGAGCGAGGCATCGTTACGGAGACGGTATCGATAACCAACTTCCAGTTCAGCAGCACGTTCACCGCCGCTATCGAAGCCAAGGTCGCCGCGGAACAAGCGGTACTGGAGGCTACAAACAAACTAGAGCGGGTTAAAGTCGAGGCCCAGCAAGCGGAGGCCCATGCCAGGGGAGAAGCCGACGCACGAATAGCCCAGGCAGTTGGGGAAGCCGAGTACATACGAGTTGTCACCGAGGCCCAGGTGGCTGCCAACGCGGCTATCGCCGAATCGCTAACCCCCGAGGTCTTGCAGTACATACTGCTGGACAGACTGGGAGACGACATTGAGGTGATGGTTATCCCATCCGGCCAAAGTCTCGACCTGGTACTCCCGCCGATTAATCCGTGAAGGACAAACGATCGTTCTTTTCTCGATATTAGCAGAGTCTGGAGGCAACGCTAAACATAGGTCCGCTTATGTAAACCATGTACGTCCAACGCCTCCGATCTGACTTTCATGGGAGCGATCGTCCTGTTTTGCCACAATTCCAGCACCAAGAAATCAGCACTTTTTTGGGTTGTCAATTGAGCGACTCGGGTGCATCTATTGAGGCGTGTTGTGAAAATTGTTATTGCTCCCCAAGGTTTCAAAGGAAACCTGAACTCCCGGCAGGTTGGCCTGGCGATTGAAAATGGAATCAAGCGAGTACTCCCCGGAGCTGAAACCATTGTCAAGCCAATGGCCGACGGAGGTGAGGGGACTGCCCAGACACTGGTTGAGGCCACCGGAGGGAGACTGATAACGACAGAAGCCACCGGCCCTTTAAGCAAACCGGTCAGCGCTCAGTGGGGGCTGCTGGGCGATAAAGCTACGGCGGTTATCGAAACAGCGGCGGCTTCGGGTCTGACTCTGGTGCCGACCGAGCAACTCAACCCCTTATCAACGACTACTTATGGCACCGGAGAGTTAATCTTGGCTGCCCTTGACCACGGCTGCCGCGAGCTAATTATCGGCATCGGAGGAAGCGCCACTAATGATGGTGGCGCCGGCATGGCCCAAGCCCTGGGAGTTCAGTTACTGGATTCCAGAGGAATGGCAGTGCCCTTTGGCGGAGCGGCGCTGGCCGAGCTAGAACACGTCGACGTTAGCAGGCTGGACCCAAGGCTGGCAAACTGTAAAGTATTGCTGGCCTGTGACGTCACCAACCCCCTCTGCGGAATTGAAGGAGCCTCGGCTGTCTACGGACCCCAGAAGGGGGCTACACCGGAAATGGTCAGCCACCTTAACGCGGCGTTGTCTCACTATGCCGATGTAATTTACCGCGACCTCGGCGTCGATTTCAGAAATAACTCGGGCGCCGGGGCGGCCGGTGGGTTGGGAATGGGGCTGATGGTTTTCCTTAAGGCAGAGATCATGTCGGGCATAGATATGGTAATACGATCAACCGGGCTGACTAAAGAACTTGAAGATGCTGATCTTGTCTTCACCGCTGAAGGCAGGATTGACAGTCAGACCGTTAGAGGAAAGGCTCCGGTCGGAATTGCCCGCAAAGCCAAGGAGTTCGGCTTACCGGTTATTGCCTTGGCCGGTGAGGTGGCTGATGGCTATCAGGCAGTCTACCAACAAGGCATAGACGCTGTCTTTAGTATTACCCCAGGCCCCATTAGTCTCGGCCAGTCCCTGGCTCAAGCTGAAAAGCTAGTCGCCAATGTCGCAGAGAACACGATGAGACTGTACATCAAGCGGCCCGAATGACGAACAAGCCAAGAGGAAAAAGAATGCCAAAACCCAAGGTATTTGTTACCCGCAGGATAGCCCAGGAAGCGCTGGATATGATTGCCGCTGCTGCCGAGATGGAACTGTGGCACGATGAACTGCCTCCACCGCGGGACGTTCTCTTGGACAAGGTACGAAACGTCGAGGGACTGCTCTCTTTACTCACCGATAACGTCGATGCCGAATTAATGGAGACCGGACCCAAGCTGAAAATAGTCAGCAATTTCGCGGTTGGCTACGATAACGTGGATATTACCCAGGCTACACAACGAGGCATCCTTGTGGGCAACACTCCAGGAGTACTGACTGAGACCACGGCCGATTTTACTTTCGCCCTGCTCCTGGCAACAGCCAGACGTCTGCTTGAGGCTGACAACTACACCAAAAAGGGCAACTGGAACACCTGGGGACCAATGATTTTGCTGGGTCGTGATATCCACCACGCTACCCTGGGAATCGTGGGTTGTGGCCGCATCGGCTTGGAGGTGGCCAAACGAGCTCGGGGTTTCGATATGGAGGTGATTTACTACAGTAGTACCCGGAGAAGTCCTGAGGAGGAGGAAAACATGGGGCTCGAATTCGTTCCCAGCTTGGCAACACTGCTGTCGAGAGCAGACTTTGTTACCATTCACGTTGCGCTTACCCCGGAGACTCACCACCTGATCAGCGCCACCGAATTTGCACGGATGAAACCGACGGCGATACTGATTAACGCGGCCAGAGGCCCAATTGTCGACCAGCAGGCCCTCTACCAAGCCCTCAAATCGGGGCAGATTCTGGCTGCCGGGCTGGATGTGACTGAGAACGAGCCGATACCCCTTGATAGCCCGCTGTTAACGCTGGACAACGTGATCATCGCTCCTCACATCGCCAGCGCCAGCGTCGTCACCAGAACGAAAATGGCGGTAATGGCGGCGGAAAACCTGATCGCCGGATTACGAGACGAGCAACCTCCTAATTGTGTCAACCCGGAGGCGGCGGAGCACCAAAGGTAATATTACTAGTCGATTCCTGGCGGAACAATAGTGAAGAAGCCAAAAATGGAAGAATAAGACTATATCAAAAGAACCCTGGAAGGTTCGAAAAGGGCTCAACCGAAATCTTGAACGCTTCGACCCACTGTGTTATCAATGTCAACGCCGCACAAGGTAACCCGAGATCACGCCAATATCCTCATGCAGGAGTCGTAAACCTTATTTATCTCTGCTAAGGATTCAACAATTTTCCCGGACCTGGCAAGTGAGTCCGCCTTTTCCAAGTCTCCAATAATTTCATGTCTGCGCTCCTCGGGTATAGCTGCGGATATAATGGCGGTAAGGAGGCGTCTTTCATCCCCCAGGTTTTTTCCAAGAAAGGGAAGACGGTCATACAAGAGAAGGCTTTCTTCCCTTCTCTTGAATGGGTGGCGATCTTCCGCCATTTGGACAATCAGGCGACCGGATTCGGTAGCAATATCTATTGTTTGGTTAAGGTTAAAACGGGTGACGGGAAGTGGATCGAGAGCGCGCATCTTCATGATGCGGAACAAATGATAGATGGGCAGAAGACCGGTGAGCAGCCCGTTTCCGCTTCCTCCTGCGATGGCGATTCCCAACGACGGAAGCCCCTCAAAAGGGCCTGAGGCTGCGTATATCCGGTACATTTTAGTGATAAAGTACTTAACCATGCCACTAGTGTCTCCCCAGTAGACCGGGGTCCCCAGCACAAACCCGGAGCAATTAAGGATTCTTTCACCAAGGTATTCCATGTTTTCATCGTTATAGGAGCATTTCAAATCCTTGGAGCAAGTTGGTGCTGTGCAGTCTAAGCAGGCATCCACTACATAATCTGACATCTGTACAAGTTCGACCTTAACCCCAGCTTCTCGAGCACCTTTCAGGGCTGCATCAACCAGGTGGTTTGTCAGTCCATCTTTATTCGGACTGCCCACCAACCCAAGAATGGTTTTGCCGTTACTCATAAAAACACTCCCTCAGGGTGTCCATCTCAATCATTTTTCCGCGGAGTTATTTTTCTCACCTTCACTCTAACAGCAGTCTCGATATTCCCGCAAACCGGGTCCATGTGTTCAAAGTCTGTGGGTAACAGATTATCAAAATTAGTACCTCTACCTCGGGCTATCGGTTGTCCCTTTGCCCAGTGGCCGGCGGTGCCCGCTATGCCTATCGTTTGAGGATGGTGACCCTCCATCAGTTTAACCGTGCCGCTAACTTTCCGTCCCTGATAGGACTCAACCTCAACGGTATCGCCATCGTTGAGCCCATTCCTCTTCCCGGTGGCGGTGTTCAAAGTGATGTTATAAGTATAGGGATTCATCCGGCTGGCCTCATCCAGCCACGGCTGCTCCATCGTCGACGAAGCATGGTGCAATATGTCACGGTAAGAATAGCAATAGAGGTCGTACTCCGGGTCTTTAACCCGGTGAATGGTGCACGGGAACCAGGAAATGAGGGGGGTATAGTGATCCGGAGCCATACCGATCCCGGTCTCCTTGTTTATCTTTTCAACCTCCTCACCCATGTGGGCCAGGTACTCCATGTAGATAGGTACCCTGGCATCAAGAAACCACATCCAGTAGGCCTCCTCTACTATCTTCGGCCATCGGATGAATCCATTCTCTTTGAACCACTCCCAATCGTACTCCGGGCCAAACATGCTCCTGACGATTCTGTCACCCACCTCGGCTGTAGTCGGTCGGTCTGTCGGATTGAGTTGGTATTCATCTTTTATTGGATAAACCCTGTTAAATCTGGCATTAACCTCGGCAATCAGGTCTCTGCCCCACTCTTTTCCCAATCTGTCCAATATCTCAAGACCGACATCGTAGTTTGGACGCCGTTGCGCCTGTGGCTGCACCACTCGCTGAGATGAGTGATAGCACCAGTCATCCATCCCCCAGGCGTGGTTAAAATTCTGGGCCAGACCGTTACTCCACTGCTCTTCCTCAAGGAAGCAGGTATCAGGAAGGACGATGTCAGCAAAACCTTCGGTTGTTTCAGTATTAAAGACATCAGAAATAACGATAAATGGTATCTCACTAAGCGCCTGGGCCATCGCATCATGATTGCCCACACTAATCAGCTTATTACCACTCAAACCTATCATCATCTCAGGCTTGTACTTACCTGTTGCTCCCAGTTTCTTCCAGACCTCTTCCCGGTCAGACCCGCCGGCGATATACTTGAAGGCGCCAATGGGTTGGATATCAAGAAGTCCGGGCTGGTGTTTGAGTTTTGGCATCGCGATTGGCCATTCGCCGTGAGGAGGCACGTTCGGATGGGACATGCCACTCGACCCACCAAACCGCTCGTTCTGCAGGAATCCATCAAGTCCCTTGTATACGGACCATTTAAGATTGCTGGGACCGTCCATTCCGGGATAACCCAGTGTCACGGCGGGCCAACCGGTGGTGCCTCCCGGCACCTCAACCGCTCCCACCAGGGCGCCCAGCAGATTTACCGCAAAGCAGGTGTGATAGGAGTTCTCGTGCCCTTGCCCGCCGCGGAAGATAATTGCCGAAACCGGCCGGTAGGGCA